>JALYUM010000151.1 GCA_030853745.1 Pseudomonadota bacterium
TCTTGCCCGGGGTACTACCCGTCAAACATGAATACCCGCCACGTACATACCCACGCGGCATGCTTAAAGCGTAAAATATTGCTTGCTATATTTACACCCATTAGGAGTTGCATGAGTACCCAGCCCGATATCGCTGCATCCAAGTCGAATCCTCATTACACACCGCACGAAACGCGCAAACGAATTTTTTCGATCGTCGCCGCGTCGTCGGGCAACCTGGTCGAGTGGTTCGACTTTTATGTGTATGCCTTCACGTCGCTGTATTTTGCCGCGGCGTTTTTCCCGAAGTCCGACCCCACCGCGCAACTGCTGGCCACTGCCGGCGTGTTCGGTGCTGGTTTCCTGATGCGTCCGATCGGCGGCTGGCTGTTCGGCCGCATCGCCGACCGCAAGGGCCGCAAAGTGTCGATGGTGCTGTCGGTATCGATGATGTGCGGCGGCTCGCTGCTGATCGCCTGCCTCCCCACTTACGCCACCATCGGCGCGTGGGCGCCGTTCCTGCTGCTGGTGGCGCGGTTGTTCCAGGGCCTGTCGGTCGGGGGCGAGTACGGCACCACGGCCACCTACATGAGTGAAATTGCGCTGCGCGGCCAGCGCGGTTTCTTTTCGTCGTTCCAGTACGTAACGCTCATTGGCGGCCAGTTGCTGGCAGTGCTGGTGGTGGTGTTGCTCCAGACGATCCTGACGCACGAAGAACTGGTGGCCTGGGGCTGGCGCATTCCGTTCGTGATAGGCGCGGCGACTGCCGTGGTGGCGCTGTATCTGCGCCGCAGCCTGGCCGAATCGACCACGACCGAGACGCGCGAAAAGAAAGATGCCGGCACCATCGCCGGCCTGTTCAAGCACCACCGTGCAGCGTTTCTCACGGTGCTCGGCTACACCGCCGGCGGCTCGCTGATTTTTTACACGTTCACGACCTACATGCAGAAATACCTGGTCAATTCGGCCGGCATGTCGATCAAGACTGCCAGCACGGTGATGACGTTTGCGCTGCTGGCGTACATGTGCATGCAGCCGCTGTTCGGCGCTTTGTCCGACCGCATCGGCCGGCGCACCAACATGCTGATGTTCGGCGCGCTCGGCACCATTGGCGTGGTACCGATCATGATGGCGCTGCACACCGTCACCAATCCGTACATCGCGTTCTTCCTGATCGCGCTGGCGCTGGCCATCGTCAGTTTTTATACGTCCATCAGCGGCATCGTGAAGGCCGAGATGTTCCCGCCTGAAGTGCGCGCACTGGGAGTGGGCCTGGCGTACGCCATCTCGAACGCGGCATTCGGCGGCTCGGCGGAGTACGTCGCGCTGGCGCTGAAGAACATCGGCCACGAGTCGGCCTTCTTCTGGTACGTCACCGTCATGATGGCGATCGCATTCATCGTCGCACTCCGCCTGCCGAAAACCCCGACCTACCTGCACGAAGACTACTGATTTTTCCCTCAAACCCAGGGTCAGGTCTGCCATTCGTACACGGCCTCAGCTTTGCAACGCCATCTGATCGTCCAGGTGGCGACAAACCAGGCGCGAATGTGTGGGCACTGTAGCGTTCGTGTCGGATTGGCAGACCTGACCCCGGGTTGGCCGTATTGTGGTCTACATGCGCCGCGGTGGCGCCGACCCGCAACTGTCGGCGTGGGTGAGCGGACGCAATCATCTGCATTCGGCGCTGCACCGCGTGCAGGAGGCGCTGGGCGCCAACCCGGCGCGGCAATGGCGCGTGGAGCAGATGGCCGCGGTGGCGTGTACCAGCACGCGCCATCTCGGGCGTCTGTTTCATGAACATGCCGGTCTCAGTCCGCTCGATTACCTGCACCGACTGCGCGTGGCGCTGGCGCGCGAGCTGTTATCCCAGTCGACGCTCGATGTGGAAACCGTGGCCGAACGGGCTGGCTTCGGCTCGGCACGGCATCTGCGAAGAGTGTGGAACAAATTCGAGGCGGCGGCGCCGTCCGAAAGCCGTGGCACCTGCCAGGACAGTCCGATGTTTATCTGATGGCTTGCCTGTGTGCCGATAAAACAGGCAGGGTCAAACAGGCAGGGTCAGGTCTGCCATTTCGACACGGCCCCGGCAATGGCAAAGCCAAAACTGGTGCCACGTCTGACATTCGGACACGGTCCCAACTGTACATTGACAGCGTCAGCGGTCCGACGTCAGCCGCTCCGCCACAACAGCTGATACCACGGCCTGCATCACGTGGATCGCCCACCGTTCTGCTGCCTTACGCGGCCCGGCCTGCACCTCGCCTTCGGTGATGCCCAGCAGTGGCGCGATGCAGCCGATATTGACCGCATACAGCGCGGTGCCATACAGCGTGCCGAGCGCGACCGGTGACAGTGTTGGCGCAAGTTCTCTCAACGCCGGCAGGGCGGCTGCAAATGCCGCCGAAGCTGCAAGGTGGTTGGTGAACTCCACGGCGCTCGTACCTGCATCACCGATGACCGCGCGCGAACCCGTCAAACGATCGATCCAGTCGACCGCATCCCGGTCCAGCGTTTTGGTCAGCAGCCCAGATTTGCGTCCCGCCACCATGACCGCCGTGGTCAGCAAGCCTGCCACCAGGCCACCGGCTAATGCTGCTTGATACTTTTGCATATGTTCTCCATTGGTCGTCGAGTTGATTGATGCGCTCACATTACCGTGCTTGGCAGCATGCTTCGGTTCGATATCGAACGGAGTGCCATCACCTGCAAGGCAAGCCAAGGCAAAGCAAGCTAAGCCAAGGCACGGCAATGCTATGCAATGCATTCAGGCAACAACTTCGCCTCTATCCGACTTCGTCTCCATCCGTGCGTGTAGTGCCGAGCTCGTGTCGGAATGTCAGATCTGACCCCGGGTTGGGTGTACCAGCGCGTCCCGTAACGCGCTGACGACATCGCCCCAGTCGCCGGCCAGTTGCTGGCGGAACAGGCGCATGACGCCGGGGTACCACGGCGAGTCGGTGCGGACCGTCAGCCAGCGCCAGTCGGTTTTGTAGGCGGGCAGCAGCACCCACACCGGCTTGCCGAGCGCGCCGGCCAGGTGGGCCACTGCCGTATCCACCGAGATGACCAGGTCCAGCCCCATGATCAATGCGGCGGTGTCGTCGAAGTCGGCGCTGTGTGGCGCCAGGTCGGTGACGGGCGCACCCGGTGCAGGCACTCCTTTCTGCAGGCTGAAAAACCGCACGCCGGCGACGGCGAACAGTGGCGCCAGCACCGCGAGTGATGCCAGTGAACGGTCGCTGTCGTTCTCGAAGTGGGAATTGCCCTGCCATGCCAGGCCCACCCGCAACTGGCGACCGTCGACGGCAGTCAGCGGCGCCAGACGCGCCACGTTGACCGGGTCGGCGTGCAGATAGGGCAGGGCCGCCGGGATCGTGTCAATGCGGGTGCCGCACAGCCACGGGAAACTCATCGGAGGCGTCCAGTAATCGCACCCGGTGGCAGGCACGTCCTCGTCAAAACCGTAAACCTGGTCGACCGCTTCCATGCGCGCAAACAGGCGCTTCAGGGCCGGGTGACACACGAGGGCGATGTGCGCTGCGCCGCGTGTTTTTGCCACGTTGGCGTAGCGGCAAAACTGGATCATGTCGCCTTGGCCCCCTTCGAAGCCGATCATGAGTCGCTTGCCGGCCAGTGCTTCGCCGTGCCAGCGCGGATACGCAAAATGCCGGGCGAGGCGCGCATACCAGTCGCGTGACTCGAACGCATGCCACCCTTCCTCGAAGCGGCCCTGGCGCAGCAGCAGATAGGCCAGGTTGAACGGGGCGCCGCGGTAGTCGGCATCGAGCCCCATCGCATGGCGGTAGCAGTCTTCCGCTTCCTGTTCGCGCAGCGTGCACGCCAGCAGAACGCCGAGGTTCGACCAGGCGCCGGGCGACGCCGGATCGATGCGGAGCGCCTGCCGGTACAGGCTTTCTGCTTCACTAAAATTTTTTTGGGCGGCCAGCAGCGCACCCAGGTGGAGGTACGCCGGAACCAGATCGGGCGCGAGGGCCAGCGCGGTGCGGTAGTGCTGCTCCGCCTCCGCCCACGACGCTTCGCGCGTCAGCAGCAAGCCGAGGTTGATGTGGGCGGCCGCCAGATGAGGCGCCAGCGCCAGCGTTGCGCGAAACGCCGCCTGCGCGCCAGGCGCGTCGCCCTCGCGCATCAGCCGCACGCCCTGCTGGAACAGGAGATCGAAAGACATCGGCATCGCGGACGCAGCGTCCGGCGTCAGGCCGCCGCAGCAGTGCTGCGCCGTGCGCGATAGCCGATCAACAGCACGAGGACCAGGGCGCTGCCGGCCATGGCGGCGCCGGCCAGCGCCACGACGGGGTAGCCGAGGCCATGGCCGATCACCGCGCCGCCAAGTGCCGCGCCAATGGCGTTGCCGAGGTTGAATGCGCCGATGTTCATCGCGGACGCCAGATTGGGCGCAGCGCCGGCCGCTTCCATGACGCGCATCTGCAGCGGTGGGACGATGGCGAAGCTGGCAAAGCCCCACACCAGGATGGCGACCGCCGCCGCGATGGGCCAGGCCATCACGCCGGCAAACACGGTCAGCACCGCGGCCAGCAACGCCAGGCCGATGACCAGCGTGCGCTCCGGCGCGCGATCGGCAGCGCGGCCGCCCCAGATATTCCCGAGCGTCATGCCGATGCCGTACAGGACCAGCATCGCCGTCACGAACGCTGTCGACGCATGACTTGCGCCGCGCAGGATGGGAGAAATATACGTAAAGACCGTGAACATGGCGCTCGAACCGAGTACCGTCAACGCCAGCGCCTTCAACACCGCCCCCTGGCCCAGCACGCGCACTTCGGCCAGCATGTTGCCGGCGGCGGCGCCGGGCAGTGCGGGCAGCGCCACGCGCAGCGCTACCATTGCCAGCGCACCCAGTCCGGCAATACCGCCGAACGCCGTGCGCCAGCCGATGGTTTCGCCGACCCAGGTGGCCAGCGGCACACCGCCGATGGTGGCAATGGTCAGGCCGAGGAACATGCCGGCCACCGCCCCCGCGCGCTTTTCGGGCGTCACTACACTGGCGGCCACCACCGCACCGACGCCGAAAAAGGCGCCGTGATTGAACGATGTGAGAACGCGCGCCAGCAGCAGCGCCGTGTAACTGTCGGCCAGTGCGGCAAGCAGATTGCCGACCGTGAAAATGCCCATTAGTGCAATCAGCAGCGTGCGGCGCGGCACCCTGGCGGTGGTCAAGGTCATCAGCGGCGCGCCGATCAGCACCCCCATTGCATACGCACTGACCAGCAGTCCGGCCGAGGGAATCGAGACACCGAGGTCGGTAGCAATTGCCGGCAGCATGCCCATCGGAGCAAATTCAGTCACGCCGATGCCGAACGCGCCGATCGCAAGCGCCAGGAGAGGAGGGAAGTAGCGCATGGGCAGTATTCAGACCGTTAAAGTGTTTATTTATAGCAACGTGCAGCAGCGGGTCAGTATAGCCAGTTGTGCGGTGTGGCGTTGAGGGCGCGCTTGATTGTGCGAGGATTCCGGTTGCCCGTACAGGTAGCACTGTCGCCGTGACAATGCAGGAGAATAAACGGGAATCAGTCATTCAGACGCCGGTCATTGGCAACGTATTTGTGTGGCAACTAAGTTTTTACTAAAAACGGTTGTAGAGTGGCAACGCCATAACTGAAAATTCCTTACACGGTGGCGCAACGGAGAGTTACTATCCCATCAATATTTTTCAGAGAAGAGACGCCATGGGAGCGATGTTATCGTTTGAAAGCCGGCAGAGCTGCCACGTGCTGCGACAGGATGGCGCGGTCGAAAATGCACCCTACATCTCCTTGTTGCTGACGTTGATAGACGGCCCGACGATGTATTCATCGGATGCCGCGATCATCAACAAGTCGGCCTGGAACATGAAAATTCAAAAGCGCTGCGCCGGCGATTTTTCGTCGCCCCACGCGATCGGTTCGATTCAGTATTTAACCAACAAGGACCGGCCGCGCTGCCTGATCGACATTCAGCAGTCGGCCGAGCGTTTCAATGAATTGCTGGAGATGTTCAAGGGCGGCCACGTTTCGGAAATCAAGATCATGGTCGACCAGCTTGCCGACAAGCCGGATTATAGTAAAAACTGGAATACCGCCGTGCATGACAGTATCCCGGTCACGTCGCTCTCGTTCGAATTCCCATTGCCGCAGTCCGAGGCGTAATTTTCTGCGCGGATGATCCGGCGGACCCCGCGCTGCGGCGCATCGGCCTTCGCGCTGCATCGGCTACTACCATCACCAACCTTTCGGCGAGCGTGTCGACATCGTCGATTCCCGTGCGCAGCGCCGGCTTGCGCCTTGCCTTCCCATGACGCATGCGGGCATGTAATTCCAGCGTCGCCATGCGCTATTTTCTTCAGGACCGATGTTGTCAAGCTGATACAATCAGCGGGCGAATTTGTCCATAACACACCCGCGCCAACCCGACTGCAGGAGCGAAGACAATTGCACAGTTCTGGACAAATCCATGGCGGTAACGAGGCGGCGACGCACGCGCCGACAATCCGGTCAGCAGTTTTTTCGGCAATGACCAGGCGGTGCGGTACCGTGCTCGGTGGCGGCGTCAGCCTGCTGGTACATGCAGCGGTCATTGCCTGGTTATGGCACGACGCGCCGCCGCGCCCGGCAAGCCCGGACACGCAGCAGGCAAGGCGGATAGCAGTGTGGCTGCTGCCGGCGCCCGCGCATGTGCCGCCGCCAGTACGTGTGCCGACGGCTACCGTCGCTCCGTCCAGCCCTGCATTGTCGCGTGCCGTGCCGGACTCCGGCAGCACAGCGCGCCAGCGCCGCCGCATTACCGCGCCGGCGCTAGTCAGTGCCCCCGAAACGCCGGCGCAGGCCGCCGCGCCTTCTGTTTCAGAGACCGGCAACGCGCCTGCCGCAGTGGCCGGCGGCGACGTGCGTGCGTTTGATCTGGCGGCAGCGCGCTCGTCTGCACGCGCGATGGCGCGTGACGAGCGCAAGGGCATGGCAACGCTCCCGCTGCGCCAGGAAGCGCTCGGTGTCAGGTCGACCGAACGGATGCAGGAACGGCTCGAGCGCGCCCATCGGGACAATTGTCTGAAGGGCACCGACAGTGTGAACCTGTTGGCCAATGTGCTGTCGCTGGCGCACGATATCGTGGTCAATACCGGCGCTGACAGTGGCTGCAAATGGTAACGGGCCAGCGCCCAGTTGCCAGGGTGCGCGCGACGCTCATTCGATCAGGCCGGCACGCCTGCACCCCGCGAGCGGGCCTCGGCGATTTTCAGGATGTCGACGCTGCAAAGAGTATGACAAGATGGCGCGCCCGTTTCCACCTTCACCTGGTCGCCACCATGAAAAAAACCTGCGCAGCCTTTTCCCTGTCCTTGTCTTTATCGTTGTCCTTGATCCTGGGCGCCTCCACCACGCTGGCTCACGCCGCCGCTCCAGCAGTCGCACCCGCACCCGATCCCGCCACGCTTGCCGCCGCCAACGAACTGCTGGCAGCGATGGATTTTCGCGCCGTCAGCAAGAACAGCTTTGCGATGCTGCGCAGGTCGATGCCGGCCATGCCGCGCATCGCGGCGATCATGCAAAAAGCGCAGGCGAAATAAAGCCGTGTAAAGTCGAATACCGCCGAATGCCGCCGATTACCGCCGACTGCGTTCACACCTCATTCGAAATCAGCAGCAGTAAATCCGTGACGCCGATATCGATCCCGCTCTGCGCCAGCAGCGTGCTGGCCTGGCCGCGGTGGTGGGTCTGGTGGTTAAAGAAATGCAGGATCAGGCTGGCATAGTTTTTATGCGCCACCACACCCTTCATATTGGCGTATTCCAGCGTGGTACCGAGATGCGCCGGCGTCAGTGCAGCGGCCCATTCCACGATGGTCCGGTCGAGACTGTACCTGACCGCGAGCAGGCCGGCCAGGTCGGCAGCCAGCGGTGCGGTCAATGTGGACAATGGTGCGGCAAGGCGCATCCCATCGAGCGCCGGCTGGTGCGCAGGATGCCGACTGAAACGCGTGAGCCAGATGGTGTCGGCAGCAGCGAGGTGATTCAGCGTGCCGAACACCGAACCGAAGAAAGCACCGCGATCGTCATACAGCGCGCTGGCCGACAACTGCGCGGCCGCCGCGTACATATTCTGGTTCATCATGGCGTTGTAGGCCGCCATGCGCACAATGTGTTCACCTGTATCCATCGAACGTTTCTCTTTCTTGCCAGCGGGTTGATCAGCGGCCAATCCGCAGCGTGACTGTGGTGGCGGGCGGCGCGGTGTCGGCGCGATTGCGCCCATGGATGATATCGCACCCGTGCCTTCGATAAACTCCGAAACGGCGATTTGCATGGTCCGGGCGCCGGCGTGCTGGCGGACATCCGCCATGGCCGCAGCGGCAATGGCCAGGCATTGCCTGGCGACAGCACCAGCGTCCGTGTCAATCGATGCCGTTTGCGCCGCAGCCGGGCCCTCCTTCACAGATCGGGCCGCGATCCGGTACACTCGCTACCCACTGCAAATAGCGCACGGCCTGCGGGCTGTGTACGCATCACCGCATCACCGAATCACCGAATCATTGAACCTGGAGACTGTCATGAGCGACAACACCGAACACACCCAGCGCGAGCAGCAGTTGCGCGAAGACGCGCTGGAATACCATCGCAGCCCAACCCGCGGCAAGATCGAAGTGGTGGCGACAAAGCCGCTGTCGAACCAGCGCGACCTGTCGCTGGCCTATTCGCCGGGCGTCGCGTACGCATGTGAAGAAATCGCCGCCAATCCGGAGATGGCCGACGAATACACCTCGCGCGCCAACCTGGTGGCGGTCATCACCAACGGCACCGCCGTGCTGGGCCTCGGTAACATCGGCCCGCTGGCCTCGAAGCCGGTGATGGAAGGGAAGGGCTGCCTGTTCAAGAAATTTGCCGGCATCGACGTGTTCGACCTGGAACTGGCCGAGAACGATCCCGACAAACTGATCGACGCCATCGCCATGCTGGAGCCCACCGTCGGCGGCATCAACCTCGAAGACATCAAGGCGCCCGAGTGTTTTTACATCGAGAAGAAGCTGCGCGAGCGGATGAACATTCCGGTTTTCCACGACGACCAGCACGGTACCGCGATCATCTCCAGCGCGGCGCTGCTGAACGCATTGAAAGTGGTCAAGAAGGATATCGGCTCCGTCAAACTGGCCGCATCCGGCGCCGGCGCGGCCGCCATTGCCTGCCTCGACATGATGGTGGCGATGGGCGTCAAGCGTGAAAACATCACCGTCGCCGATTCGAAAGGCGTGATCTACGTCGGCCGCGACGCGAACATGGAAGAAAACAAGGCCCGCTTTGCGCAAGTGACCGACGCGCGCACGCTGGCCGATATCGTCGACGGCGCCGACGTCTTCCTCGGTTGCTCGACGGCCGGTGTGCTGACCGGCGACATGGTCAAAACCATGGGCAGCCAGCCGATCATTCTGGCACTGGCCAACCCGGAACCGGAAATTCGCCCGGAAGTGGCGAAGGCCGCGCGGCCCGATTGCATCATCGCGACCGGCCGTTCGGACTATCCGAACCAGGTCAACAACGTGCTGTGCTTCCCGTACATTTTCCGCGGCGCGCTCGATTGCGGCGCCACGCGCATTACCGACGAAATGAAGCTGGCGTGCGTGTCCGCGATTGCCGACATGGCGCAGGCCGAAGCGTCCGACATCGTCGCCTCGGCCTACGAAGGCCACGATCTGACGTTCGGCCCGGACTACATAATCCCGAAACCGTTCGACCCGCGCCTGATCGCCGCCATCGCCCCGGCTGTCGCCGCTGCGGCTGCCGCTTCCGGCGTGGCCAGGCGCCCGATCCTCGACATGGATGCGTACCGCGAAAAACTCGGCCAGATGATTTACCACACCGGTTTCTTCATGAAGCCAGTGTTCACCCAGGCCAAGGCCGACCCGCGCCGCGTGGCATTTGCCGAAGGAGACGACCAGCGCGTGCTGCGCGCAGTGCAAACGCTGGTTGACGAGGGTTTGGCCAAGCCGGTGCTGATCGGCGCCCCGGGCAGCGTCGAACGCGCCATCAAGGCCGCCGGCCTGCGTTTGAACGCTGATGTCGATTACACGCTGGTCGAGGCCCACGGCGACACCACGCTGCAAGGCGCGCGCCTGTTGAAAGGCGGCGACGTCGATGCGCTGATCTGCGGCATGCGCGGCACGTACGACAGCCACCTGGCGCATGTCCGCACCGAGATCGGCCTCGCGCCCGGCGCGGATGTCCTGGCGGCGATGAACGCGCTGGTGCTCGACAAGATGACCCTGTTCATTACCGATACCTACGTCAACGACGACCCTACCGGCCGTGAACTGGCGAGCATCGCCAAGCTGGCCGCGGCCGGCCTGCGTCAGTTCGGCATCGAGCCGAAGGCGGCGCTGCTGTCGCACTCAATGCTGGGCGCGTCCGAACGCCCATCGGCACGGCGCATGCGCGAAGCCGCGGAAATTTTGAAGGAGACCGCGCCGGAACTGGCGGTCATCGGTGAAGTGCACGGCGACGCTGCGTTGTCGGAAGAAATCCGCAAGCTGTACAAGATGGATGGCAGCTTTGCCGGCGCAGCCAATCTGCTGGTGATGCCGTCGCTGGATGCCGCCAACATCCTGTTCAACGTGCTGAAGGTTGCCGCCGGCAAGGGCGTCACGGTCGGCCCGATTTTGCTGGGCACGGCGCAACCGGTACACATCCTGTCGCCAACTGCGACGGTGCGCCGGATCGTCAACATGACGGCACTGGCAGTGGCGCAGGCGGGCGTTCCAACGCCAGCGGTCACCCGAGCCTGATCTCTACCACCGTCACCCCGGCGAAGGCCGGGGCCTATAACCCACACGCAGCACCACTACAGCATGCGTGGTACAGGTACCGGCCTTCGCCGGTATGACGGTCTACGGAGCGGTGGAATGATGTGGAGTCGACTATCGGCTCAACTGCTCGTATTCAACTGCTCGTATTTAACTGCTCGTATACCTGCCAGGCCGATGCCACGTCATCATCATGCCGGACAGCGCCACGCCCGACAGCGCCGACCAGCCCACCAGCGTTGGCGGCACCACCAGCAGCGACACCATCAGGATCACGCTGTCGATCGCCATCTGCGAACGGCCGGCGTTGATGCCGAATTTTTTATACGCCCACAAGGTCACGATTCCCGTACCGCCCATACCTGCGCCATGGCGGGCAAATGCCAGCACGCCCATGCCGCACAGCGTGCCGCCGATCAGCGCGGCAAACGCGGGGTGCACGAACTCCAGCACGAAGACAAACGGCACCAGTTGCAGCAGGCCCATGATCAGCGCACTGCCGATCAGCGATTTGATGGTGAAGCGCGGGCCCATGAAGACATAGGCGAACAGGAAAAACGGCAGGTTGATCAGCATGAACAGCAGCCCAACCGGCATCGGGAGCACGTACGACACCAGTAGTGCAATACCCGCAATGCCGCCGGTGACCAAGCCGGCAGCTTTCAGCATGGCGATGCCGACGGCGGCAAACAGCACGCCCGAGACCAGGCCGTACGCATCTTCAGCCACCGTATGGGGCACGGTGACGGGCGCGGAAATGGACTGTGGAGACAACTTCATTGGGCATCCTGGCGATGAAAATCATGGTCGTCCGGCAGCCGGGCGCGGGTGGCTGTGCCGCCACCTGCTGCGCACGAAACTGGACGATCGAACCGCCATCCCAGTCTCCATGATGAGAGGGCGGAAACGCTGTTGCGGGACTGCGGCCTGCGGTTGTCATGGTCGATTTTCAACGATGGCCACGCGGCTTTTTATGGCAAGTCCTGCTGTGCGCGCATTGTACCGCAGGCAAGGCCGCGCCAAAAGTGCCTGACGTGCATTCACCCCAACGGGAACAACACCTGACGCGCTGCCGCGATCAGTTGTGCGCCCATGCGTTCCAGGCGCACCGGCTGGATTTTCCAGGCATGCCAGTACAGGGGCACATCGACATGCAAACCGGGCGTTACATCGACCAGTGCGCCACCGGTCAGGAACGCCGCGCACCGCTCCTGCGGCAGCATCCCGTACCCGAGTCCCAGCAGGATCGCCTGCACATACGGGTCGCTGGCGGGGACGAAGTGAAAGGGATAGTCGCCTGCGTGCAAGCCGAAATGCTGCGACAGGAAATTGGTTTGCAGTTGATCCTTGTGGTCGAACACCATCACCGGCGCATGGCGCGCGGCTTCGCGATTGATCCCCTCCGGAAACCAGCGCTGCACGAAGCAAGGCGCCGCCACCATCCGGTAGCGCATCTGGCCGAGAGGACTGACGCTGCAGCCGCGCATCGGTTCGGCTGTGCCGCCGATGCATGCCACGGCGCGGCCCTGTTCCAGCAGCGCGAACGTGTGGCCCTGATCGTCAGGCACAAGGTCGACCAGCATATTCTCCGCGATGAGGATAGGCGTCAGCACCGGCAGCTGCCACGTGGCGAGCGTATCGTTGTTGACGGCCAGCGCGACTTTCAACGGGCCGGCGTCGGCATCCAGATCCGTGGCGAATTCGGCTTCCAGCAGCGCGCGGCGACGCAGAAACTGCAGCAGACGCATGCCCGGTGCGGTGGCGCGGCAGGGGCGCGTGCGCACCAGCAGCGGCATGCCCAAGTCGTCTTCCAGCGCCGAGATGCGCTGGGACACGGCTGACGGCGTGATATGCAGCACGATTGCCGCCTGCTCGAGACTGCCGCTGTCGATGGCAGCGAGGAAGGCGGCGCCGCGGCGCGGGTCGATGTTCATGGATGAGTGCGGCTTATCTAGTGTCAAATGTCATCAATATAGTTCATCTTTCAATCGCCAAGTTTACTTGCGTACTCAATCATCGATCATGTAGCATTCAATGATTAACCACGACGCGAGGCTGCCATGTCTGCAAGCGCACTGAAAATACACCCCAACTTTCGCTGGCTGCTGCGTGGGGCCGTCGTGTCAAACCTGGACGATCAGCTCACGCTGGTGGCACTGCCTTTATTCGTGCTGGTGCAGACCGGCGATCCGCTGGCATTGGGTCTGGTGATTGCGCTGATGGGTATCCCGCGCGCCGTATTCATTTTGTTTGGCGGGGCCATGGTCGACCGCTTCTCGCCCCAGCGCGTGCTGATGGCGAGCAAGCTGGCGAACGCGGTCCTGCTCGGATTGCTGACGCTGCTGGTGCTCAATACCCGGCCCGTCATCACGTTCGCGCCCGGGGAATGGTTGGACATCGCCGTGCACATGACGCCGCGCATGCAGCTGCTGCTCATCGACGGCCTGGCGCTGTGTCTGGGCCTGGCGCAGGCCTTCGGTATTCCCGCCGGCAGCGCGCTCGTGCCGGCCGCCTTGCCGGACGCCGTACTGGCAGCAGCCAACGGTGTGCTGATGGGGCTGCGGCAGGTGTCGATGCTGATCGGCCCCTTGCTCGCGGTGGCGTTGCTCGGGCGCGGCAGCCACGGCCTCGCGCTGGCGTTTGCGCTCGATGCGGCGTCATTCCTGGTGTCGGCGTGGATGCTGACGAAGGTGACGCTGGTGGCTGGCACCAGGGCCGGCGACGGAGAATCGGTGCTGCATGCGCTGGGTGCCGGCCTGGTGCCGGCCTGGCGCTGGCCTGGCGCGACGTGGCGCTGCGCCTGTGCTTTATTTACTGGGCCATCATGGCGGTGCTGATTGGCGGCGCGCTGCAGGTTGCCTTGCAGGTACTGGCCAGCACGTCCTTCCACGGTGGGACATTGGGCTGGTGGATGGACGCGCAGGGCGCCGGCACGCTGCTCGGCATGGCCGCAGCGGTGCTGGCGTCGAAGCGCCCGCAATGCATCCGCTTCGGCGCGATGATTTTGCTGCTCGATGCGAGCGCCGGCTTGCTGGTCGCGCCGCTAGGCTATCTGGGCCAGGCGTGGCTGGTGGCAGTTTTGCTGCTGGGCGGCGGCATGGTGTCCGGCTTTCTGCAGCTGTCCATCTACACCTGGATTCAGCGCCGTGTGCCGACGGCGATGATGGGCCGCGTGATGAGCATCTTCATGTTTATTTTCATGGGCCTGGCGCCGCTGTCGGCTGCCGGTGCCGGCTGGCTGCTGACCTGCATCGATGTGACGCACCTGTTCCTGGCAGGCGGGAGCGTACTGCTGGTACTCGCCGGCGCGGCCTGGGCCGGCACCCCGATGCGGCACATTCCGCATGATTAGCGCGTCTTACGCCGCATGAATTTGCGTCAGTATCCTTGCTGTTCATCCAGCGCATTGCCATGCTGGCACTTTCATGCACGAGGCCAGCCATGTTTTCATCACAGATATTCCTGCAAGGACTTGGCCTCGGCGCCAGCCTGATCATGCCGATTGGCGTGCAAAATGCCCACGTGATCCGCACTGCGGTCAAGCGCCGCCACGTGGTGTTGACGGTGGCAACCTGCATCCTGATCGACGTCGCGCTGATTGGCCTGGGCATGGCGGGCTTCGGTGCGCTGGTGACACACTCGCCCATGCTGCTGACGGCGAGCCGCTTCGGCGGTGCGCTGTTCTTGCTATGGTACGGCCAGCGTTGCCTGCGCAGCAGCTGGCAGGGCGCATCTGCACCCGTCATCGGCAGCAGCGCGCCGGCAGGCAGCGCCCTTGCCGCGTTCGGCAGTGTGCTGGCGCTATCCCTGCTCAATCCGCACGTCTATCTTGATACGGTCGTGCTGCTCGGCGCCGTTGGTAGCAGCCTCGCGCGCAATCACCGCCCGTCATTCACCGCCGGTGCGATGCTGGCGTCGCTGCTGTGGTTTTCCAGCCTGGGCGTGCTGGCCTGGCTCGGCGCCGGGGTGCTGGGCCGGCCCGTCGTCTGGCGCGCCATCGAAGCTTTTACCGGCGTGACCATGCTGGTGCTGGCTGGCCTGCTGCTGTTCAGTTGAACGATTTGCCGCCCAGCGTGTAGCGCAGGCTTACCGCAAACAACCGCGGGGCGCCGGGTGCATAAAACGTCGAACTGCGCAGCGCGTCGTTATTGCCGGCAAACGGGCGCGCGACAAAATTGCCATTGCCGTCGAAGGCTGCCGCGCCCAGTTGCGCTGCCGTGCTGTAGCGCGTGTCGAACAGATTGTTGACCGTGCCTTGCACCGTCCAGCGCGGCGACAATTGCCACGTCGCGCCCAGGTTGGCCACCACATATCCGGCGCTGTAGCCCTGGCCGAGGTAATACGTGCCGTCGGGCTGGTGCTGATTGTTTTCATTGCCCCGCGCGCTGCTGCTGCCGGTGGCGACGATGCCGCCATTCATCGTCAGGCCCGGCGTCAGCGCATAGTCGAAATATAGTTTGAACAGCTGGCGCGGGGTCAGGGGGATGCGGTCGCCGGGCGCGATGGCGATGGTGCCTTCTTCGCCACGGTCGCCGGCCTGTGCGGTGGCATTGCTGCTGTTGCTGCTGCCATCGACTGTTTCGCGGCTCTGGTATGTCGCATCGAGCCAGGTGTAATGTGCGCCGACGGTGAGTTTGCCCAGATTGCCGGTCAGGCCCAGTTCCAGGCCGCGGCGGCGCGTTTTGCCGAAGTTCTTGAAGTAGCCGAAGCCGGCCTGATCGTCGGCGACAAACAGGATATCGTCGCGGTTGATCGCGTTGAAGACGCCGGCATTCCATTGGTAGCGGGCGGCGCCGCCACGCACGCCCAGTTCCACCGTGCGCGTCACGACCTGGTGCAACGGCGGGTCGCCCGCCATCGCGTTGGGCAGTTTGCACGGCTGGTCCGGATTGGCGCATCCGAGTTCGATGGCGGTCGGCGCACGGCTGCTTTCGTTGTAGCCGAAGTAGGTATTCAGCGAGGCAGACGGGCTGTAGGCAAGGCCGAAGGCCGGATTCAGGCGCGAAAACGTGTGGTCCCCGGTGAGGGTGGCCGGGTCGTTGTCGGCATGGAGCTGGTCGCGGTTCTTGATGTCGGTCTTGTTGTAGCGCGCGGATAGCGTCAGGTGCAGGTTTTTTTGCAGCGACAGCGTATCGGTGGCAAACACGCTCCACGTGTGCATGCGCCCTTGCAGGTCGACCCTGGTGTCGTACGGCGCGCCATCGACATCGCCGCCAGTGACGCCGTCGCCGAACGCATTCACGCCGGTGATGCTGCGGTCCGGGTTCACATATCCCAGTTGCGACGACTGGCCGAAATCGGTGCGGCTGGCGTCAACGCCGGCGCCGGCCACGAACACATTGCGGTACTGCGGGCCGTCCGTGGTCCAGGTCAGCTGCCCGGCCAGCCCATAGTTTTTCTGCGTGCTGCTGGTGCGGTTGATCACGCCATTGCACTTTTCGGCCGGCTCGTCGACCAGCAGCACCTGGCCGATGCAGCGCCAGCGCGGGAACGGCGTGTTGGCAGCCGTCGCGCCGCTGGCCGGATAGCCGGTGTAGCCGGCGCGCAGCAGGGCCGCCCGTTCGGCGGCGCTGGGCTGGTACACGGACTGGTCGAGCGCATCGTCGTTGATGTCGCCGTTGTAGGTGGATGTGGCGATGCGGCGTGCGTAGGCGTTGCCGGACCATTGCAGCGCATCGCTTAGGGTATGGCTGGCGGACAGGTTCAGCATGGTCGCGCGGTTGTCGGTGATATCCGGTTTGGTGTAGACGCTGGCACGGTCTGCCGCCAGCAAGCGCTGCTCCTGCAAGCCGTTGCCGGTGAGTGCGTTGTCGGCATGGGACAGCGTCATGAACATCGTCGTGTCGCGGTCCTCCCAGCCCAGTTTGCCGAAAAGCTGGCGCACATCGGTGGGCGAATCGTCGCGCCAGCCATCATCTTTAAAACGGTTACCGGTGACGTACCAATGCCACCCTTGTGCATTGAAGCCGCCGTGTTCGAACTCCAGCGCCTTGCGGCCGAAGCGCCCGATCGTCGCGGCAGCCGTGGTGCCGGCATCGTGACGGCCATCCTTGGTGCGCACCGACAGCGCGCCGCCCAGCGTGTTCAGCCCGAACAGCGGGTTCGATCCCGGCATCAGTTCGATGGTGGAAATGGCCGACTTCGGGATCAGGTCCCAGCTGACGACATCGCCGAACGGCTGGTTCATGCGCACGCCGTCGACGTACACCGAAATTCCCTGTGGATTGCCGAGCAACGGCGAGGCCGTGTAGCCGCGGTAGTTGACATCCATCTGGAACGGGTTGCCGGTTACCTCGTTGACATGCACGCTGCCCATCCGCCGGTTCAAAAAATCGCCGAGGTCGAGCGCGCCGCTGCGGGCAATGTCCCGACTGGTCGCACCTTGCACCGGCGCGGCGATTTCCTCGCTGGCCTGGCCAATGCCCGGCAGCGGCGTGGTGCCGACGATGATCACTTGCGGGATGGCGTCGGCGGCGTGCGTTACGGGCGCAAACGCCGCGAGCAGGGCCAGGGCGATGGTAGTGCGGGGCAGGGTGTTTTTCATGGCGTCTCGGTTTTTGTTGGAATAGTCACCAGTCGCGTTGCCGGCTGCCAAAGTATAGGAGCGCGCGGCACGCAGTGAGCCGGGTAGCTGTCCTGCCAAACCCGGGAAAATTTCCCGACCGGTTGGCATGTATCTTGCACAACTTCATGGGACAACCGGAGTGGACAACCTTGAAGGAGTGGACCATGGATTTGCGGCGACAACTGGTAGCGTGGCTGGGAACTTTGCTGCTGGGCTTGATTCTGATGACCGTGGCGATCAACCTGGTCTCGTTGCGCGCCGACGTCGGCACCGAGATCCGGGCGTCCGAACGGCTGGCGCTGGCGCTGCTGGCAGCCGGGCAAATGGGATCGACCGGCAGCGCGCACAACACCACCGCGCCACTGGCGGATATCCTCGCGCGCGGTGCGCTGCGCCATATCACCATCACTGTCGATGGCGCGCCGGGCCCGGTTCCAGGCGTTGCGCCGGACAGCATCGGCACGCACGTCGCGCGCTGGCTTGGGCTGGCGCCGGGCGTGGGCCATGCCGTCAGGATTGGCGGCCAGGTGCTCCGCATTGCGCCAAATCCTGCCTCCGAAATCGATGAGCGGCTGGCCGACATTGTTCAACTATGGAGCACCCTGCTGTTCTTTTCCGGAGCAACCCTGCTGGTCGCGTGGTGGGCGGCCGACCGCGCCCTGCGCCCGGTGCGCGCGCTCGAGGCCGGGTTGCAGCGCCTGGCCGACGGTGAGCGCGACGCTGCCTTGCCGCGCTTTGCGCTGCGTGAATTTACGCGAGTGGCCGCTGCCATCGACCATCTGGCCGGCGCGTTGAACGCGGCCCGCCACGGCCAGCAGCTGTTGTCGCACCAGTTGATACGCGTGCAGGAAGACGAGCGGCGCACGCTGGCGATGGAACTGCACGACGAAGTTGGCCAGACGCTGACTGCCATCAGCCTCACCGCCGCTTACCTGGGTCGTCACGCGGCGCAGCTCGATGGCGCAAAAATCGACGCATGCGCCGGCGAACTGCGGCGCGATGTGAGGGCTTGCAGCGAGCAACTGCGCGCGATGCTGTCGCGTTTGCGTCCGCACAGCCTGGACGGGCAGGGACTGGCCAGCGCACTGCGCGACCTGCTGCACAACTGGCAGCAGCGCGCCGCCGGCATCACGTTCCGCATCGCGCTGCCGCCCGCGCTGCCAGCGCTCGGCGTCGACGAAAGCCTGGTGGTATACCGCGTGGTGCAGGAGGCGCTGACGAATGTCGTGCGCCACAGCGGCGCCGGCCAGTGCCGGGTGGCGGTCACGCTGGAAGCCGGACGGATTCACGTGCAGATCGAGGACGACGGTGCGGGGTTGTGTGCTGATGTGCAACATGGCTACGGCTTGACCGGCATGGCCGAGCGGCTGCGCATGGTGGGCGGCACGCTGCGCCTGAAAAATGGGGCCGGTGGCGGCCTGCATCTGGACGCCAGCCTGCCGCTGGCGCCATCGATGACGCATAAGGGGACAACATGGGAAACGATGTCATTGGCAGTGTAATCCGCATTTTGCTGGTCGACGACCATGCCATTGTGCGCAACGGTTACCGGCGCTTGCTCGACGCCGAGCAGGATATGCTGGTGGTCGGCGAAGCGGCGCGGGCCGACGAGGCGAATGAGGTCATGCTGCGCACGCAGCCCGATGTGGCGCTGGTCGACCTGAGCCTGCGCGGCAGCAGCGGCTTCGAAGCGATCCGGGGCATGCTGGCGCGCCGGCCGGCGTTGAAAATACTGGTGCTGTCGATGCACGAGGAAGCCGGCCACATCACGCAGGCGTTGCGCTGCGGCGCGCTCGGTTACCTGAGCAAACATTGCGAACCGACCGACGTGATCGACGGCATTCGCCGGGTAGCCAGCGGCAAGCGGGTGTTTTCACCGGAGATCGCACAGATCCTGGCATGCGAAACGGCGACTGGCGACGACGCGCTGCAGCACCTGACCCCGCGCGAATTTGAAGTGCTGCGCATGCTGGTGCGGGGCGATTCGTCGCAGGCGATTGCCAGTTCGATGCAACTGAGTCCGAAAACGATCCTCAATTATCTGTCGCTGATCCGGCAGAAACTGGACGTCGACAACGATTTCAAATTGCTGCACCTGGCCGCACGGCACGGGCTGATTACCGTGAATGGCGCGCATGCCGTATAAGCTGCGATGTCCACCAGTCTTGCTCGTCACCCCCCATGCCCTTGATTTCGGCGTCCGTCGTGCATGCGTTTGCCCCTGCCGGCTGCCTGCGTGCGTCGCTCGATTTGGGTAATCTGCTCGATGAGCGCTTTATGGTCATTATGCAGGCGATGGGCGTGCCAAAACGCCGCGGGCCTGCAGCAGCGGCGGTTATCAGCAACGTTCGTGGAAGAGATGAAGGCAGGGGGCTTTGTTGCTGCAGCCTTGAAGCGGCACGGCATCGACGGCGCCGCGTTGGCGCCAGTGAAGAGCCGCTGAGTTACGCGCGCGTGCTGCGACGCCGTGCGACGTAAGCCATCAGCATCAGGCCTGCGCCAAACAGCGCGGTGGTCCCCGGTTCAGGCACAGCCGTGCCATCATCACCGTTGATTCCGAACGTAATCGTACCGAAGTTCCAGACGCCGTCTGGCCCAGGCAAATCGTCCCCTGACTCGTAAAACTCCAGGCGGAAGATGCCGTCGTCGAGGATTTGGACTGTAAAGCCAAGCGCGACCAGATCCAACGTATTGGAATAGGAAGCGGTTCCCCCAAAATCGTCGCCCGCTGCCGGTGCAAACGCCACCCCCTTGCCATTGGATCTTACGAAGTTCAACGATATGTCAGAAAGAAAACTCAGGTAGTAGGCCGTCAGGTTGACATCGTAGCGAATGCTCGTGATGACGGCATTTGCGCCGACGTTGTAAGTCAATACGGTGTTGTTAGGATTGCCGAGCTCGCCGTAGCTTGGAATGCCTGTGACATCGACGACCAGCTGGGATGCAAACAGCGACGTGCAGGCAAAAAACGACAGGCTGGCAAGCAGTCTGGCAATGGATGGAATGTTCATGAAATCTCCTGCAAATGGGTATGTTTGCTTGTCTAAGCAACAATCATGCCCCGCCTATGCATAAAGGATAAGTGATTGAAAACTAAGTAAAACTTTCATCAAAAAATTTTCCTTTTTGAAAGCTGTAAAGTTATTCGACATTTTTAGTTGAATTAAAGAAACATTAATCACGCGAGAATAGTGGGCAAACCCGGGGGTGCAGGGTTGTTGAGCAGGAAAATAAGAGACTGATTGATAAACCTGATACTGAATAGTCCTATCTATTCGTTAATTGCGGTAATATTGCTTATTAGAACTTTTACAATTTTGCATCTGCTCGCCGCGCCTCCTCTTTTATCAAAGGTACTTTATGAAATTTGCACTCTCACTGACTCTCAGTTTGTCGATGCTGTCGATCAACCCCGCATTTGCCGCGACCACCGCGCCTGCGGTGAATAGTACGGTGCGCGATCCAGCTCACGTGAAAGCGGTGCAGGATTTGCTCGCTGCGATGCAGATCGAAAAAGTATTGCCAGGTGTCGCGGCGCGTAGCCGTTATCAAAGTGCAGCCCAGCGGGAGGCGGTGTACGCCAAGCTCGATAAGGTGCCGCCTGCAGAAATTTATCAGCGTATGGCACCGGTATTAGCGCATGTCATCTCCACGGATACGGCCATCGAGATGGCACGTTTTTATGCAACCCCCTATGGCAAGAAGGTTGTCTACAAGCGCTATAACAGCGGTGCGCAGATCATGATGCCCGGGATGAAGATGGCGGTTCCAGCAGAAGAAAAGGAAGCGCGCAAGCGACCGGCTTTTGTTGTGGCAAGCAAGGAACTGGAGAATGCCGAACCGGCAATCGAGCATGAGGCATTCAATCTTCTGCAAAGCATTAATAAAGAGAAGCGTTGAGAGTTTCCACGCATTTATTGTCTGGATGCGCTGCTGATCGGCGTGAATGACGCTTCGAGAGGATAAAGCACCGGTAGCGCACTTTCGTCCAGGTTTTTAATGGCTTGTTGCCATTCCATTTCGGACCTGGCATTCACCTGCAGGAATAGCTCAGGCGCAAATTGTTTGAGAACCAGCGCCAGTCGCTCCGATTGGCGCCGAAAGCGCAGCGCTTCCAACTCTGCACTGGCGGCTTTTCGGGTAATTCGGTGAACTTGCCTTGCATAATACGCAAAGAAAATTCCGGCCACTAATAATACGAAGAGTATGTACAGGATATTCATGCGCCGATCATACCTCTGGAGTAGTAGATTGGCAAACTTCGGCGAAGTGGCATAGCGACGCGTGGTGCAGATATGCAAGGAGATTATATGGCAGCGCAGAATGAATATGAACGCAGGGGAAAGCTGATCTATGGTGCATTCCGGTAAGGTGCCAACATGTCGGACGTGCAGAAGTGGAAGGCCGACGATCTGAACGTGCCACATCCTGCGACCGAAGATGGATCAGAGGTGCAGCAGCTCTACACGCACTTTTTCGAAAAATACGATAACGACGCTGCATTTCATGCGACTTTTCAAGGGTTTTTGGACGCGATTCAGCAACGCAGTCTGTAATGGTACATAACCGTCTGGCGCGTATCGCAACACTGGCAGCACACATGGGGCGACGTTTGCGTGCGTGCTGCGCCGCAAGTCGTCAGCAGCCCTGATCCATCACCCGTCATCACACGCCAAATAAAGTGCAACGTATTGCAGCTTTCCGTCCATGCAATATGAATGGAGGCGTGGTGTTGCAAGCCTGATCAGCACCGTAAGATCATCGTAAGGTTGTCAGTTACGCCAAAGCTTAGAGTGAATAAAGCACGCAGCAAGTGCCTGACACACTTCAAGAGGGAGGCGACGCATGAACGCACGGGTCAATGTAACAGGGCAAGAAAGTCCTTTGGTGAATGCCGCGCTGCGGCGCGCATTGCAGGCGACAATTGGCAGCCCCTTGTTTTCCCGGGCGCCACGCACCTGCAAACTACTGACTTATCTGGTCGACATGAAACGCGACGGCCGACAGGCCGAAATCAGCGAATTCGCGATCGGGCTGGCAGTGTTCCGGCGCGATGCGCGCAGCTATGACACGACGCTCGATCCAGTGGTGCGCGTCCAGATGGGCCGCCTGCGCACACGCCTGGCAGAGTATGCCGCTTCACAAACAGACACCGGGCTCTGCCTGAGTATTCCACTGGGAACGTATATTCCAGCGCTGATGCAAGCCGAGACATTCCCTCCCGCACCACCGTCAGTTGCAGTCACGCCGACGTGCAAACGCATGCAGTTGGCTCCGCTTCGGAATCTGTCCGTGGCGCTTGATAGCAATGCATTCATTGCAGGCGTCGATGAAGAATTAGGATCGAAATTGTTTAAGGTTTTTGGCGGCTTGATTCAGTTACCACAGCATTCGCTTGCCTGGCCGGCAAGTGGTTTCGATACGCGTTACCATTTAGGGGGGAGTATCCGCGTCGAAGAGCGCCACGTTCGTGCCTCGATGCGACTGGTCGATACGCGTGTGGGTGATATTGCGTGGCTGTCGCAAATTGATTGCAGCGGCGAACTTGGCATGCGCTTGCAGGAAGAACTGGCCGGCGTTATCTGCGGCCAGTTACAGTGCTATTTTTCGTCTATTAAATTAGATCACATCTACCATGTCTAGTTATGTGACTGGTCTTTGGCAGCTTATGTTGATGGTCGGACATTGCCGTCTTGCGGACCACAGGTAACGATGGCGATTTCTCCGAGATTCACGTCTTCCATTAAAACCCCCGGTCTAATTTACCGCTGTTTGCCACCGCAAAGATAAAACAGCGCTGGATGGCCTCGCTAGGCTTATTAACAGACGCTAGCGAGCATAGAGCGCCAAGCACGACGATGACTATCCCGGTCTTTGAACATTCCCAATCTGCGGACCGCCACTGATAATCTCGATCTCTTCAACATTCAATACTTGCATGGCACTCTCCAATATCAAAGTAAATCCGACCTTGTCGCGGCATGGAACGAACCGTCCCAATTCTTAAGCAGCCAGGGAAGCTTCCTTCTGCATCAAGTCCTCGCTGATTCTTCCTTCTGTCAGGACCACCATCCGCTCTGCCATTGCAATTGTCTCCGGCCGATGCGCCACCAGGATCCTGGTCAGCTGAAATGTTTTGATCGCTGCGTTGACCGCTTGTTCATTGCCAATATCGAGGTGACTTGTCGCCTCGTCCATTACCAGCAGTTTGGGTTTTTTATACAGCGCCCTGGCCAGCAAGATGCGTTGCTTCTGGCCGCCTGACAACCCGGTGCCGATATCCCCGACCAGGGTGTGAAATCCCATCGGCATTTTTACGATCTCCTGATACACAGCCGCCTGGTGCGCGCATTGAAAGATCAGGGCCTGGTCCGGCATAGGCGAGAAGAAGCTGATGTTATCGGAAATCGAACCGGCAAACAGCGTGTCGTCCTGCATCACCGTGCCCAGCATTTGCCGATAGTTCGCCAATCCCAGATGCGCGAGTGGCATGCCGCCGATCAGGATGTCGCCCTCGGTGGGTGTCAGCAAGCCAAGCAGCAATTTCATCAGCGTGGTTTTGCCGCAGCCAGATGGTCCAGTGATCGCGATGCACTGTCCTGCTGGGATGATCAGGCTCAGGTTGTGCACAATAAAGGGTTCGCTGTCGGCATAGCGAAACGACAGGTTCCGCATTTCGATATCGGCGCGCAGGTGTTCGGTATCGATCTCGACAGGAACCATGTCCTGTTCCGACTCGGCCAGGACGATATCGGCGACACGCTCGCCATGCAGGCGCAGCATGCGCAGTTCAAACAGCTTGTCGACCAGGCTGGCCATGCGCTGGCTGAACTGATCCTTGTAACTGATGAACGCGAACACCATACCAACCGAAAATTGATTGTCGAGCACCGCCAACGCCGCCAGCCAGATGACGATCACGCGTTCGGCATTGAACAGCAGCGCGTTGGCTGTTTGATAAGTGACCGACAGCTTGGCAATGCGCAGGTCGGCATTGAACTGGTCGGCCAGCGCGTTCATCCAGCCAACGCGCCGAGCTTCGACATGACCGAACAAGCGGATACTCTGTACGCCGCGGACCGATTCGAGGAAATGGGTCTGCTGCCTGGCGGCGTGGATGATCTGTTCTGCTGTCGCTTCACGCAATGCGCCAAAAATACTCCAGCGCAGCAGGATGTATAGCAGCACTGCGATACAGGCGACGCCGGCAAGTTTGACGCTGTACAGCATCATCATCACCAGAGTGCCGAGCACCAGCACGCCGTCGATGGCGCCTTCTACAAATTGCGTGGTCAGGCTGCGCTGCATGACCTCGATCGAATTGAAGCGCGAGATGATGTTGCCGGTGTGGCGCTTCTCGAAGTACGCCATCGGCAGCCGCATCAGGTGGGCGAACGTATTGCCGAGCCATTGCAGGTTCAGGCTGGTCGCGAGCACGGTGGTGATCCAGGAGCGCACGGCCCCGATGGCGGTTTGAACAAATACCAGCAGCAGAAAACCGCAACCAAGTACGGTGATCAGGTCGCGGTCGGCCGACAACAAGGCTTCGTCCACCATCCATTGCATATAGAACGGTGCAATCAATGCACACACTTGCATGGCCAAGCCGAGCAGCAGGAGTTGCAGCAGGCCGCCTTTCAAGCCGATCACGCGTCCCATTAATGTCAACAGCGAGAAATGCTGGGTTTCTTCAGCTTTTTTAAATTGCGCAGTGGGTGTGACTTCCAAGGCAACACCGGAGAAATGACGGGCAAATTCTTTCAAGGCCAGGCGCCGCTCGCCAATGGCCGGATCGTGGATCACGGCATGGCTGGGTGATACCGATTTGAGCACAACGAAATGGTTCAGGTCCCAGTGCAGAATGCATGGCAAGCGTAGTTCGACGAGGTGCTCCATGTCCAGCTTGAGTGGCCTTGTCTGCAGCGACAAACCCTGCGCCATCGCGATCAACGCCTTCAGCGACAGCCCTTTCATCGAGACGGAAAAGCGCCGGCGCATGCTGGTGATGTCGAGTTGGTGGCCCCAATAGCTGGCGATCATGCACAGGCACGCGAGGCCGCATTCGGCCACTTCGGTTTGTAACAAGACCGGCAGGCGGTTGCTGCGCCAGAACGACAGGTGGGCAAGGTTGGGCAACTTCATCTACATCCGTCCCGAAATGCTGAACAGCGGCTCGAGCACCCACTCATACAATCTGCGCTGCTCGAGCAGCACACTGGCGTCGATGAGCATCCCGGATTTCAGCGGCATGGTTTTACCGTAGGCTTGGACGCTCTGCTGATCGAGTTTCAGGCGGATGCGGTACACCGGTTCGGCAGCACCCGACATGTTTGATCCAGCCATTTCGTCCGGACGCAGCGACGTCAGGGCAACTTCATAAACGCGCGCCTTGTGCTGACCGAATTTCTGATACGGATACGCTTGATAGCGCAGCAGCACCGGCATGCCGGGCTTGATGAAGCCAATAGACCGCGAGGGCGCGTAAATCTCGGCTTCCAGTTGCGCGCCAGCCGGCAGCAGCGATGCGAGAGCGGCACTTGCGGTGACATTCTGGCCGACCGTTGCCGTGATGGCGGTAACCATGCCGGCCTGCGGTGCGCGCACGAGCAACTCCCGGCGCGATTCGCTCTCGGTCAGGTCCTGCTCAATTTCGGCAGCGTCGCGCCGCAATGCACCGGCGTCGCGTTGCGCTTGCACCTGGAGGTCGCGCGCGTCCGCCTGTGCGGTCGCGAGGTCGCGGCGGGAGATGGATGCAATGCGCTGGAGTTCGGCCAAGCGCTGCTTCTGATCAAGTAATTCGGCCTGCTTGTCCTGGAGTTGCGCCGCCGAGATGTAGTGCGACGCCTGAAGGTCGTCGTAACGTTTTTGTGCCTGCTCCGCGAGGGCCACGCGGCGTTGCTGCAAAACGATTTGATCGTCGGTCCGCTGAATTTCCGCGCCAATGTCGCGGGCCCGGTTATTCGCGGCAGCCACACGTTGGCGCGACTGCTGCGCGGATTGTGTCAATTCGCTGTCGTAACTGTCCCGCCGGCGCTGCAGCAGCGCGGAGATGGATTTTTGCGTGGCGTCGGTGCTGGTACTACTGCGTTCACTTGACAAAACGAACAGCACATCGCCGGCACGCACAGCTTGACCATCCTTGACGCGCACTTCCTGAATGATGCCGGTTTGCGTGGGGAGTATGCGGATCACTCCTGCCGTGGGCAGCAGCACGCCCTCGCATTGGGCTTTGCGCGTTGTGTTGAACAGAATGAAGAAGGCGACGATGGCGAGTGCGATGGCTACGAACAGCGCGGTCAGGACCGTATGACTGAACGCGCGCGTCAACAGGACGGCGCCGTACTGGCGTACGCTGATGTGGTCGACGGCTTGTTGGCGGAACAAGGGCAGTGGCGATCCCTTCGCGGATGGTCCACTATTTTCAGTCGGATGATTCGAATCACGCAAATTAGCATGTCCTCTACCATTACTTTTTTTTGTGGTTTAGCGTTCGAAGATCAATTGCCGAGGCGTGCTTCGAAGCTAGTTATGTTTGCTTTAATGCCGCGGAAGGACGTTACCTTCTTGGGGGCCATCGCTCACAGCCTCAATTTCTGCGAAGTTAAGTTCATGCATGGCATTTCCAATTTTAATTAATAGTGGTGTTGTCCGATTAACGGGTGGGATTGTTCTTAAGAACTTTTCGGCCAGTATTCGTCGTCTATAATTTTTTCATTTGTCAAGCGGTATTAATGTGGCGGCTCGACATTGCCCTCTTGCGGATCCCGTTTGATCTCAACACCGCTTACTGTGTTCAAGTAATGAACATAGAACTGATAGACCATTCCTACATTGCTATAAGGGTTAATTGTCAGGATGGATAATTGAAGTGCGCCCCGCACGAACTCCATGGATGGCGAATCCTTTCTTGGCGATATTGCCATGATCGTCCATCCATTTTTGGTAGAAAAATAATCAAGCACGAATAACGAATTAATCGCTTGATCTGCCACCAAGTCGCAGATGGGGCTGTTGATATAGCTGAGGCCAGTGACGGGCGACAGGTAGGTGTAGTAGACTTCCGCTTTCTCTCCGATTCCAGCAATCGAAATTGTGATAACGCGTTGCGGTGTAGGTTGGGTCATATGAATCCTTTTTAAAGCGTGAATGAATCGAAATTAATTTATGATTATTTCGAGAAGAACTGAAGATATTGTGAGTCTCGGTAGCCGATTGCGTTAAGTCGATTGACACCTTCCTCTGCTGTGGAAAAGTCTTTCAGGCACAAATTTATCCGGACCCAAGTGTCAAGGCTTCTGTAACTAGTTGTGCTATTTATCGACTTACTAATGATGACACGAGCCTTGCGGCAATTCAATACATAAGCACTATCACCGGCAGCCTGTTGTATTTTTGCTTGCCAAAGCAGTCCATCGACAAAACTTTGTTGTGAGCGAAGGTCTGAAGGATTGCTGGCGGCCAACCCGCGAAGGGTGTCCAGCGCATATGCGATCTGCTGCTGCGCTACTCTGCCTGCTGGCAACGCGACAGCTAGGCTCATCCGCGCAATTGCTTCCCGCTCCGCCCAGAGCGCATTTTTTGGGTCGAATTGCAACAATTCATGAAAGGTCCGTTGCAGGGCCATCAGCTCGGGCAACACCGTTGTTGTACCTGCGTGGCGTGCCAAGAGTTGCAGACGGTCTTGCTCAAGTGAGGCAAGTTCGAATTGCCACGAGCGATTTTTCTGATCTTGTCCGACGATAGGTGTGAATAAACGCCGCGCTGTGTCGTAATCTTTTAAGGCGCGGACGTCTAGGCCCATCGCCGTGTTGATGGCAGCGCGATGATGCAGTGCCCGCATTTCGCGATAAATCCAAATTGATTCGGTCGGGAATCGTTCGCGAAGTTCAAGGACAAGCTGCATTTCTTTGGCGTACAACGCTTCAGCGGCCACCAGTTCGCCTAGTGACCGAAATGCTGTAGCTAGCCATGAATAGCTATCTGCCAGTTCAGCGGCAACCGATGACGACTCAGCCGCCGCCGTGTGCACAAGCGAGCGCTGCTTTAGCGCAATCGAAGTTCTGAAGTACGGTAGGGCTTGGGCTGGGTGCCCGCGCGTTTGAGCCAGCGCCCCAAGATTATTGTTTGCGTATGACTGCTCAACCCACCACTCAGGGTTGTCAGGATCCATTTTTTGCATCAAGTCGGCGTATCGCAGGTAGTCGAGTGCGGCAATCTCAGCGGCCTGCCAGTTCTTTTGATCTTTGTAAATTAGCCCCAACCAGTATGCATTCGCACCGAGATTTTTCAGGACTTGTATGTCGTCTGGGAAACGTGCAAGTTGATGGTGCAGGATGGCGCCAGCACGTTGCAGCGCATTTAGCGCCTGAACCGAATTACCTCGCGACCGGCTGACTTCACCGATGATCTGCAAGCCCTTGGCCCGCAACGTCAGCGCAGCCGAGCTCAGCTCCGCCCCATCCGACCCGCTCAAATACTGCAGTGCTTTCCCGCTGACACTCTCCAGCAAATCCAGCCGTCCCAGCGGCCGCAATTTGTCCGCGAAATCCCCGAGCATAAAATCCATCAACCCTTCCGCTTCACTGCGCCGCTGCTGCTCCGCCCGCTTTGCCAACTGCGCGCTGATGCCCATCCCCACCGCCAGCAACGCCAAGGCCACCATCAGCACCAGCGCCGCCATCTGTCCCCGTCCACGCTGACGTTCGCGCCGGTGCGACGTCGCGATCAGTTCGCATTCATCGTCGTTCAGCGACCAGACGCCGGCCTGCTGCAGCGCGCGCGCTTCATCGAGCAGTTTGCCCGATGGCAGCAGCAAATCGTTGCGGCGGCCTTCTTCGCGCCAGCGCGCGGTTTGCTGGGCCAGCCGGCTGCGCACGCCCAGGGCGCTGCGGTGGGCGGCGATCCAGCCCGTCATGCGCGGCCAGCGGCGCAAGATGGCGTCGTGGGCGATGCCGAAGACCGGGGTGCCGCCTACCAGGTCGCTGACGAACAGGCGCGCATCGATCAGTTGCGTGACGGCCTGGCGTGCAGCCTCGTCGCGCAGCGCCGGCCACGGCACGCGCTGGCTGCTGACATTCACGCCATCCGGCGACAGGATGATCACCAGCGACATGATGTGATCAAGCGCGGCGCGCTGCGCGTCGGTCAGGCCCAGCACCACCTGTTCGGCGCGCTGGCCGATGGCGCCTTCGAGGTCGCCCAAAGCATGAAAGGCGTCGAAGCCGAGGATGCCGTCGGGAGTGCGCAGCCGGTACAGTTCGTGCAGGCAGTATTGCAGCAGGGGCAGGGCGTCGGGGCGACCGGCGGCGCTGGCGCACAACACGTCGTCGAGACTGGCGCCGGTGGCGGGGTCGGTGTCGAAACGCAGCCGGGCGGCAGCTGCCGGGCGCCGGATCATCTGGGCGATGTCGGCAAAGCCAGGCGGTGCAAGGTCGGCGTGGCCGCCGTGACGCTTGGCGTCCAGCAGCAGCGGGAACTGGGCGATGCTCGGATAAAAATCGTTGCGGCAGGCGATGAACAGCAGCACCGCCGGCGCGCGTGCCAATTGTTCGAGCGACTGTAAAAATGCACGGCGCGTCGCGTCATCGACCCGGCTTGCATTGAACAGCGCTTCAAAGCGGTCGATGAAAATGCCGAAGCGCGCCGAAGACGTGTCCGCCTGCGTGCCCAGTTCCGTCACCAGCTCGGCGACGACGCCGGCGCAATCGTGCTCCAGACGCTGGCCCAGCGACACGGCGTTCTCGCCGGTGAATGCCCATTTGTCTTCCCACTGCAGGTCGAGCAAGGCGCCCGCCAGCGCGGTAAACAGCGTCTGCTCGCCCTGGTCGAACAGGTCGAAGGTGGTGCTGCCCAGCAGTCGCAATGCGGCCGTGCGCGGCGCGCGCGCCAGTGCCGGCAACAATCCGGCCTGGATGACCGACGTTTTGCCGGACCCGCTGGGGCCGAGGACCAGCAGCAGCGCCAGGCCACTGGAAACCTGCGCAGTGGCGGCGTCCACCAGCTGGCGGATAGCGTCGTCGCGCCCGAAGAAAACATCGGCATGATCGGCATCGAATGCCAGCAAACCGCGGAACGGCGAGCCGGCATGCCACTGCTTGCGGCTCGTTTGTTCCGGGGCGCTGAAGTCGAGTGCCGCCACGGTGCGGTAGCCGCGCATGCGCACGGTTTCGATGTAGCGCGGGGCGCTGGCACTGTCGCCCAGCAGGCGGCGCAACTGGGCGATATTTTTGTGCAGCGGGCTGTCGCCGGATAGTGTGCTGCCCCAGCATTTCGTCAGCAACTCGTCCGAGCTGAGGAGGGTTCCACGCGCGCCGCATAAAGCGACCAGCACGGCCATCGTGCGCGGCTCCATCTGGCGCTTGTCACCGTCGGCTTCGATGGTGTGGCTTTCGGGATCGACCAGCCAGTCGCCAAATTGGAACGCGGTTTTCATGGGTGTTTTAGCGGTAACCAATCGTGCTGGATTCTACCATTCGCGGTGGCAGAAAAAGAGCAATTTCTAATCACAAAAGGGCATCGGGTGATACCGGCCTGTTACTTGTGTTACCGGGGCCGAGGCTCCTGCGATGAAGCTCGAACATTCAACTTCAGCGAGGGCGAGATGGCAGACAGCTTGCAAAAATGGGTAGGGCGAAATCGTCCTCCGCGCGTGCAGATCACTTACGACGTCGAAGTCGGCGGTGCTGTGGAGAAAAAGGAATTGCCGCTGGTAGTGGGTTTGCTGGCCGACCTGTCGGGCTAGCCGTTGCTGGCGCCGCCCACGTTGAAAGCGCGTCGCCTGATCGACATCGACCGCGACAATTTCAGTGAAATGATGCAGAAGATTGCACCGCGCCTGGATCTGTCGGTGCCGGACACCATACCGGGTAAGGAAGGCAGCCTCAAAATTGAACTTAATTTCAAGGACTTCGGCGACTTTTATCCGGAAGCGATCGTGCGTCAGGTGCCGCGCCTGGCCCGGCTGCTGGAAGTACGCCAGCAATTGCGCGATCTGCTTGGCAAGCTCGACGGCAATGACGAACTCGACGCGCTGCTGGAAAGCATCGTCCTCAATTCGGAAGAGCTCAAGTCGCTGCAGGCACCGGCTACCGCCGCACCGGCCACCACCGAGCCCGAGCCCGAACCCGAACCCGTCACTTCCTGAACCCACACCTGACCGAGAGACCAACCATGGCCACCACTCAAGCGGCGCCAGCCGGTGCCGGTAGCACTGCCAATATCGAAAACATGACGCTGCTCGACCGCATCGTGCAAGAAGGAAAAATGGCGGTCGAGCCATCGCAGAGTGCGTATGCGCGCACGCTGCTGGGGCAGTTCGCCACGCAGGTGCCCGAGGAAGGCATGAAGATGTCGCCCGACAAAGGCATCGTTGCCACCATCAACGAGCGCGTCGCGCAGATCGACAAAATCCTGTCCGACCAGGTCAATGCCATCATGCACACGGACGGGTTCCAGGCGCTGGAAGGTTCGTGGCGCGGCCTGCATGACATGGTGATGGGCACCGAGACCGGCAGCAAGCTGAAACTGCGCCTGCTGAACGTGTCCAAAAAAGAGCTGCTGAAAGATCTCGAAGGCGCCGTCGACCACGACATGAGCGTGCTGGCCAAGAAAATCTACGAAGAAGAATACGGTACCTACTGCGGCAATCCATACTCCCTGTTCATCGGCGACTATTATTTTGGCCGCCATCCGCAGGACATGGCGCTGCTCGAGCGGCTGTCGAAAGTCGCTGCCGCAGCCCATGCACCGTTCATTTCTGCCGCGGCGCAGTCGCTGTTCGACATGAGCTCATTCACCGAACTGGGCGTGCCGCGCGACATGTCGAAAATTTTCGACAGCGCCGAGCTGACGTCGTGGCGCGGTTTCTGCGAATCGGAAGATTCGCGTTATGTCGCCCTGGTGCTGCCGCGCTACGCTGCGCGCCTCCCGTATGACGCCAACACTAATCCGGTGGAATCGTTTGCGTTCGAGCAAGACGTCGATGGCACCGATCACAACAAATACCTGTGGTCGAATTCGGCCTACCAACTGGGTCTGCGCATCACCGATTCCTTCGCCAAGCACAGCTGGACGACGGCGATCCGCGGCGTCGAAGGCGGCGGCAAGATTACCGGCATGACAGCCCACGCGTTCAAAACAGATGACGGCGACATCACGCTGAAATGCCCGACCGAAGTGTCGATTACCGATCGCCGCGAGAAAGAGCTGAACGACCTGGGCTTCATTGCGGTCGCGAATGCCAAGGGCACCGACACCGCGGCGTTCTTCGGCGGCCAGTCGGTCAACAAGCCGAAGCTGTACAACCTCGATGCCAACGCCAATGCTTCACTGTCGTCGCGCCTGCCGTACGTACTGGCGGCCTCGCGTTTTGCGCACTACATCAAGGTCATCATGCGCGACAAGGTGGGCAGCTTCCATACCCGCGCCAGCGTGGAGAATTACCTGAACAACTGGCTCAGTGATTACGTGCTGCTCAGTGCAAATGCGTCGCAGGGTGAAAAGGCGCGCTTCCCGCTGTCGGAAGGGCGCGTCGATGTTACCGAAATAGCCGGCAAACCGGGTTCGTATTCGGCCACCGTATTCCTCAAGCCGCACTTCCAGATGGAAGAGCTGACCACGTCGATCCGGCTGGTTGCGCAATTGCCGGCGGCGCTGGGCTAGGCAGCGCTTGCCGCACTCATTCACGATTTCGCTAAGGAGATTCGCATGTCGGACGTACTCATTCTTAACCTGGGCGCCACCATCAAGGGCAACTGCACCATTACCGGTTACCCGGATCGGATCATTGTCAGCTCGTTTTCGCACAACGCTTATCTGCCGATGGGGAGCGACGCCGGCAATACCGAGCGCACCATGGGCCGGGCGGTGTTGTCAGAAATGTCCTTTTCAAAACCGTCCGACTTGGCCACCACCGAGATCTTCAAGGCGTGCACCCAGGGCACCAAGATCGGCCCTGCCACGCTCAATATCGGGCGCGTGGAAAACGGCGTCTACATGAACTTCATGGCGTACGTGATGGACAACGCCATGATTTCACAGATAAGTTGCTCGGGCGGCGGTGGCATCCCGAACGACGCATTTTCGATCAATTTTACGAAGATCAAGGTCGATTTCACGCAGCAGAAAACCGATTCGTCGGCGAAGGGCACCGGGACGTGGAACTGGAACCTGGAAACAATGAAGGCTGACTGACTTTCGCAAAGGAGCGGACATGTCTCGCGGTTCGAACTATTCAACAAGCGCACTCGGCCACCGGGGCACTGGCGTCGGTAACCACGACCGGGGCTGGGTGCACTACAACCCACCAGTGGGGGATAGCAATGGACGCCCGGCATTCAGCCGGTGGGATTTCAACACCGCGAACACGGCTATCGGGGCAGCAGCGGCGCAACGGGGATCGGTGTGGATTGCCTGCACCCGCTACACGCCGAATCGGGAGTGGATCTGCAGCAACAACTGTGCGGAAACGCAGTTGAATGGCTCAATGCCGGGCCGCAATGGCTGCACAAGTCGGAGTGGGGAGCACAACTGGCGGTGCCGGTCCACCTGGACGCCAGCGGCGACGCGGAAATCCTTGTACTACGACAAGTCGGGCCGCATCACGCAGATCTCGTACCACGCGTTCTAGCTTCCGCGCGCGATGAACACCGACGACGAAATGCTCGAATACTACCGCCGCGAACTCGACTACCTGCGCACGCAGTCGGCCGATTTCGCGGCGCGCTATCCGAAAGTGGCGCGGCGCCTGGCGCTGTCCGGCGCCGAAGCTGCCGACCCGCATACCGAACACCTGATTGCCTCGGTCGCGTTTCTCACCGCGCGCGTGCACCGCGAACTGGACCGCGATTTCCCTATCGTTGCTGCGGCCATGCTGGACAATCTTTGTCCCAGCCTGACGCAACCGGTGCCGGCGATGACGGTGATGCAGATGACGCTCGATCCGCTCGACGGCAAGGTCACGGCGGGCAGCAGCATCGCGCGCGGCACCCGCTTGTCCAGCACGGCTGTCACTGGCGAACCGTGTCGTTTCCAGGTTGCGTGGAACACCACCCTGTGGCCACTGGCGGTGACCGCTATCACGCGGGAAGACGCGCGCACGCTGCGCCTCGACATCCGCGCCGACGCCGGTGTCGATGTCGCCGACCTCGAAGTGGCCACGCTGCGCCTGCATCTGGCCGGTGAAGTGCTGACGACGATGCCGCTGCACACGCTGCTGGTGGCAAGCCTCGACTATATCGAGGTCGAAAGCACCGCCGGTAGCCAGCGCCTGCCCGCCAGCAACCTGACGGAAGCAGGCTTTGGCGCCGACGACTCGCTGTTGGCCAGCCCGGCACACGCCCATCCGGCCTACGGTTTGCTGCAGGAGTATTTCGCTTTTCCGCGCAAGTTTCAGTTCTTCGATGTGACAGGCTTGCGCGGACGGCTGGGTACAGGCCCCCATTTTGCGCTCCGCCTGGTGTTTCGCAGCGGCGCCGATGTGCTGGCGCTGCTGCGGCCGGGCGACATTCGCCTGAACTGCGTGCCGGCGATGAACCTGTTTCCCGTCACCAGCGAACCGATCGCGTGGGATCGGCGCCATTATGAATATCTGCTGATGCCCAACCGGCGCCACGACGCCACCACCGAAGTCCACTCGATCGTCTCCGTTACCTTGTCCGACCCGCGCAGCGAGCGAAACGAAGACATCCCGAGCCTGTTTGCCGATGCCGGCGGGGCCGGTGATGCTGGTCATGTGCGCGGCACCGCGCCGCTGTCGTGGACCATGCGCCGCAGCACCAGTCTGCGCCCCGGCATCCATGGCAGCGACGTGCACCTCGCGCTGGTCGAGCGCGGCGCCGCCGGCGATGCGGAGGAGGCGCCCGTCATCTATGCCAGCCTGTTGTGCACCAACCGCCTGCTGGCCACCCAGATCACGCCGGGGACGCGTTTCTATGGCGAAGGCGTGGCCAAATCCACTGTCATCCGCGCGCTGTACCAGCCCAGCGCGCCGCAGCCGCCCGCCATGGACAGCCAGGCTTTGTGGGCGCTGGTGGCGCTGCTGCGCCTGAACCACCGCTCGCTGGTCGATGGCAGCGCCGGCATGGCGACCTTGCGCGCCATGCTCGAGCTGTTTGCCAGCGACAGCACGCGCGATGCCGTGCAGATTCGCGGCATCCGCCAGTTGACCGCCAGCGTGGGCTCGGCGCGTATCGCTGTCAGCCATGGCGCCAGCACCAGCGCCAGCGCCAGCGCCAGCGCCAGTAACCGTAACAATAACAGCGGCTGGCGCGGCCACTGTCGCGGCACCGACATCGTGCTGGAATTTGACGAGGGCGCCTACGCCGGTGCGTCGGCACTGATGCTGGCCAGTGTGCTGGCGCGCTTTTTTGCGCTGTACACAAGCGCCAATTCGTTCGTGCGCCTGCGCGTCACGCGCGGGGGCGAGCCATGGATGGCCTGGCCGCCGATGACGGGGCGCCAGGTTCTGCTGTGACTGGCCCGACGCGGCAGCTTTGTTACTTGTGATACGCGGCGCCCAGCCCCTACGATCACCGAACCGTCATTCCGCCATTTCATCATTTCACTATCATCGCGCATGCAATCACCATCTGCCAGTTCGCCGCTGCCCCTGTTCGACCGGTTCGCGAACCCGCCGCAGGACAGCCATCCGGCTGCCATCGACCAGCTGCGTGCGTCGCTGCGGTGCGACCTGACGCGGCTGTTCAATACGCGCAATGCGCTGACCATTGCGCAGTTCATGGGCGATACGCCCAGCCCGTTCAACTACGGCATGCCCGACACGCTGACGCTGTCGGCGCAGTCGGCGCCCGATCTGCAGCGCTGGGAACTGGTGGTCACGCGCGCCATTGCATTGTACGAACCGCGCCTGATCCAGTTGCGCGTCAAGGTGGCGCCGGTGGCACACCAGCCGGCGGCAGTGCACGTGACCATTTCCGCGATGGCGCAACTGTCTGGCCAGCTGTGCCAGTTCGCGTTCGAGACCCGGCTCGACTGAATGGGAGGCGTTGATGGCTGACCCGTTGCCAGACCTGTTGCGCGCACCGCAGCAATTCAACCTGTTCCAGGCCATCAGCCTGCTCGAACGCGCCGCACCGCACCTGGCGCCGGTGGGTACCGGTATCGGCATCGACGAGGCGGTGCGCCTGGCCGGCCAGGTGGCCTTGTCATTCGCACCCAGCGCCATCGCCAGCCTGCGCGCCAGTACCCAGAACGGTCCGGCCTGGGTCTTGCGCACAGCTGCCATGACGCTGGCTGGCGCCCACGGCCCGCTGGCCACGCCACTGACCGAGCAACTGATGGCGCAGCGCAGCGCGCGCGAACCGGCGGGCCTGGATTTCCTCGATATTTTTAATGGCTGCCTGCTTGGTTTCTGGCAGCGTGCCCGCAGCAAGCATTATGTGGCACTGCATCCTGGCACCACTACGCTGGCCGAAGCACCGCTGCCGCGCACCCTCGATGCCTTGTCGGGCCTGGGTCGGGGCGAGGGCGCGCACGGTCCGGCCGGCGAGCTGGGCTGGCTGCGCCACGCCGGTCTGCAAAACGCTGCGCCGCGGTCGATGGCCAGTTTGCTGGCGTTGCTGCGCGACCGCTTCGATGTGGCGTTCGAGGGCACGCAGTTTGTCGGCGGCTGGCACGCGCTGGCGCGACATGACCGCGCCACGCTGGACCGGCGCAGCAAGGGCATGACGCTGGGTGCGCGCTTCTGGGACCAGGCCGCCGGCATGGCCCTGTCGGCGCCACCGTTGTCGCGCGCGGCTTTCTTTGCGCTGCTGCCAGGTGGGCCGCGCTTTGCACTGATGGCCTGGCTGGTGGCGCGCCATCTGCAGGCCGAGTTTACCGTGACGCTGACCTTGCACCTGGCCGAGCCGCCTGCCACGCGGCTCGACGGCCACACGCCGCGCCTCGGCCGCAGCGCCTGGCTGTCAGGCAGGGCAGGTGACGCCGCGCGCTATCGGCCGGCCCGCTTCAACCTCGCGAAAAGCCGGTGACGCCCATGGAAATCCACCTGCGCACCCTGATGTCCCGGCTCA
>JALYUM010000122.1 GCA_030853745.1 Pseudomonadota bacterium
CCAGGCGAAGCTGTGCCGTAAATTTGGTGTACTGGTCGCTCATTTCAATGACGCTGCTCAGGCCCATGCCAATGCCAGCTGCTGCAGCCAGTCCGGTCAGCTTGGACTGGGCGGCTTGAACGTTCTCCGCTAGGCGATTCATGGATTGCGATACGCCAGCGATCTGACGCTGGGAAGCATCTGCCCCCTCAACACGCATTTGAATGATCGCACCTGAAGCTGTCGTTACCATTGTTCTCGCTATTGTTTGCTGAGCCACTCATTGAGGGACGCACACTCCATCGCCTGAAGGAGTCTGAATACTTCGGTTCGTTCACGCTTTCGGATTGCCGGGCACAGGTTCAGGCAGATCATCACGCCCTCGTAAATTAGACCTGTGCGCTGGCCATCGCTGATGCGCCATTGCGTTTGAATCTCGCCCCACAAATTGAATGTGGCAACGTTTTCCGGCCAGAGGTAGAACTCATCCAGCTTGACTTGATCTGGCCCTTCGACCACCAGACCGAAGCCAGCCACCGATTCATTGAAGCTGTCTTGCGTATCGTCCCGCGCTGCACTGGGGACGATCAGGTCGCCACGCGCCAACAGCCGCGCAGCTTCACTTAGTTTTTTGCGCGCGCCGCGCCTTCTTTCATGTACGACTCGACGACCAGGTCGAGCACACCAGCAGCGCCGAGCATCATCTCCAGGTTCTCTTCATTGAACGCAGCCGGGGTGCCGTCGTCTTCCAGAATGAAGGTCTGACCGTCCCAACCAGTGGTAATTTTCGTCATCAATTCTTTGATTTTCGCGTTGGTCGGCACACCTTTATCGTCCTTGATACGCTCTTGAAATTCGTCGGTAGGCAGGCGATCACAGATGAGGCTGAACTTGAACGGAGTGACTTTTGCCCCGTCCTGCATACCGAACTTGACTGGGACGACAACCTTGTTGGAGACGGCTAATTTAGGCATTTGAAGATCCTTGAATTTATTTTTACGTTTAAATAGTGCTGTGCAGACGTCTGCACAGCGGCGGTCATTACATGCAGACCAGGCGGATTTCGTCGTTGTTGTTCACCGGCAGATAGCTCAGGTCAAAGCCGGCGTAGCGCGTGCCCTTCACATCGACCTTCTTGTAGTTCTTGTGCTGGACGCTTGGCGCCGCGACGATAATCTTATTGCCGTTAGTCAGGCCGATCTGGAAGGCCAGGCTGCGGAGCACGTTAAGTTTTACATCTGACATGAATGCAACTTCCTGGACGGCAGTCAGCTCGTATTCAACGGAGCCGGTCACGTTGCGGTCATTGATGTCCACTTTTTCAGTGCTCAGGTTGGCCAGGAAATCAACCTGGTTGCCCCAGTTAATCTCCAGGCCGTTGCTGGGGTACTGGGCGCCACCTGTAAAGGCACCAGCGGCGTAGGCTGCGCCCAGCGTAACGTCGACCACGTTGGCCTTCGTCATCGCCACTGGCAACTTCCAAGTCGAATAATTCGGTACCGCATTGGCCACCACGCTGACAGTGCCGTCGACGCCGGTGAAATCGAATTTCAGCATTGGGCGCTCGCCGACTTTCGCGGTCAGCGTGAACGTGCCCATCGAGCTCAACAGCTTGTGCAGCACGCCATCGTCGTAGTAGTAGATCGTCAGATCTTTCAGACCGGTCGAGACGGGCGTGTATTCGACGCGTGCCGGCGAAGCGAGGACGCCTTCAGCCATCGCGCAACCCAGCATCAGTTTGCCCCAGGCCGGCGCGGTGCCGGCGGTGCCGGAACCGGCCAGCTCGACGGTGATCGAGACTTTCACATTGGAAGTGCCGACCAGCTCGGCGTTGCCGCCAAAACCACCCGTCATGACTTTACGCTCGATGTTCTGTGCTTCGAGCGGCGTGATCGACATCTCGGCGACCAGGATTGCGTTGTCGGCGCCGGTCGGCGCGGCATCGGCTCCAGCCGTCAGTGCCACCGCTGCCAGGATGACCGTGTTCTTGATTTTGCGAGTCGCCATTCTGTTACTCCGGGGTGGTTACTGCGGTTTCAGGGGCAGGGAAGTTGTCGACCCACTCCCATGCGGTTGGGTCCCAGGTCCAGCTGCCGCCACCTGGTGGATTCGGGATGACGCGCGTTTCGACAGGGGACGAAAATTGAGCATTAACGATTTGCGGTAGCCCATCCGCAAACGGAGTGCCTGGGGTACTTTCTGTTTTCAGTTTCATGGCGCTTCCAAGGTAAGATTTGTCGTGCGGTGGGTGATGACGAATGGCTGCACGACCCATCCCGTCTTTTTCTTTTCGGCAGTGTTTTCCGGCATTTGGCGAGGCTCAGCGACGTCACTGACAAGACCGCCGAGCGTTGTGTCAGCCATAATCCGGGCGTGGATCGCCACCATGAGTGGATCGACAGCAAGGTCAGACGTCTGGGTTGTCGTGCGCGCCCAGCACTCAACGGTAAATACCGAATCCCTGTCTACGGGTGCCCCTTTAATGGCTCCCTGGTAAGGATCTGACCCACTCCATTCGATTGCAATCGCAGTGTCGTATTGCTCAGCAAGGCTGCGATCACGCGCACGGAATACGTTCGGCGATATAGGCGGGTCGGCCTGAACGATCTCGATGAGCCGGTCAACAATGTCCATGAAAGCGCTTTGCTTCATGCAAGCTCCAGCAGGAGTACCACAACACTATTGTCAGACCCGTCCTCGTCGATGCCAGCGACACGGTAAGCCGTGTCCCCGTAAAAGAGCAGTTGACCAACCGGCGCCGGGCCTACACTTCCGGCCGGTAATATCATCGCCGGCTGCGTACTCTCAATGCCCAGGCCAGAGCCCGCCGATACATATTTCTTCTCGAAGATGCCAGTCACGCTCACGCTATCGAGCAGCGCATCGCTGGCGAACTCGGTGGCGTTAAAAAAAGGCGTGAGGTCTTCGGCGAACATCAGACAGCGGCGCCTTCGGTTTCAGGTGGCACTGGCAGAGTGTTCGGGTCGATTGGCTCAACCGGCGAACCATCGGTTTCATCGACCGCTTTTGCTGCTTTCGGATCGAATGGGCCGATCGCGCCAGCCTTGAGTAATTCAGCTGCGTCTGCCTTCGCGATGTCGAGCGATGCGCCGACCGGGTGTCGCTTGCCGTTGAGATCAACTGGCGAAAGGATCGTGTATTTCATGGTCTCTCCGTGGAATCCGCGACGTTAAGCGGCGACAGCGTTGACGATCAGATAGCCGGCATCAGCGCCCGCGATGACTGGCGCCAGTTCGTCGGTGACTGGATAGACCCAGCTTTTCGGCGAGCGCTCGTAGTACGGCTCTTCCACCTGGACGTAGCCCTGCAGCTGGTAGGTGTAGCCGTATGCGGGCTTGCCTTTTTCAGCCAGCGAACCGATCTCGACGTAGGCGAGGACGACATCGCGGCCCCAGATATCCGAAAAGTTGCCGGCATCGTCGGAGTAAACTGCTTCGCCGACCAGTACCTTCGCCAAGCCAAACAAGGATGCCAACAGCTCTGCTGTGGCGACGTCGCGGCCGGTGTACTTCATGCGGTCGATCACCTTGGGGTGATTTTTGAGCGCCGAGAACACCGCCGCGCCCATCACGGCGACGTTGGCTTTCTTGCCAATTTTTTTGCGGATGGTCTCTTTGCCCAGCTCGATTGCAGCAACCGGGTCGCTGGCGCCCGACGTATCGCTCCACTGGGAAGTGCCAGCCAGCGTGACCTTGTTGGCCGTGCCGTAGTTAGCCGGATTGCGCGCAAGATCGGCCTGCGCTTTTTCCTTGCGTAAGGCAATGATGTCCTGCACACCCCGCACGGTCGTGACGCCCAGGTCGATCCCGGGTACTGCATTCGCTTCCTGCAGCGTCTCGATCGGCAGCATGCCTTCCAGGGCGTGCTGCTCCAGCTTGTACGGCGAGCCGTCGTAGCCGAAGGTTACGCGCTTGGTGTTCTGACCAGGCGAACGGCCAGTGGCATAGAGCATGAACGCTTCTTTGCCGAAGGCGATGATCGTGCCGCCACGCGCGGTGACTGGCACCGTGGGAAACAGGTTGTCGCCAATGAGTTCGTTATTCGCATAACCGCGTGCGACGGCGGTCAGGATAGGGTCGATGACGCGCGCCTGGGAGTTATTCATTTGGTTCATTTGGTTCCTCGATCTTGGTTGTTTTAGTTACGATCAGTTGGGAAAGAGGAAAACCTCGACCATCTGTCCGGCGCCACTGGCGGCCTGCAATGCGCGACCAACGGCGATGCCCGAAGTTTTTGTGATCACCCGGCCCTGGACATCTACTTCGAGCAACGCATCAACTGCAACGGCTGCGCCGGCTTCAGCAATGGCACTTCCGAGGACGGCGACTGTTACGCGATCAGCGGCTGCTGCCTGGAATGCCGTAAATCCGAGCACGCGCGCGCCGGCTGCCGGCGCAGTGCCCAGGCCGGTGAGTGCGCGGAACGCAGGCGTGGCAGCGACCGCTACCACGGAATGGGTCATAACTGTAAAAGCGGCTGCTGCCATGAGAGTTCCTTGTTGGGTTCAGTTAAAGGGGCTTACTTGCCGCCGACCGCTTTGAAAGCAGCGACGTAGTCCGCGCCTGGGTGTTTTGCCTGGTAGTCCAGTGCAGCCACGTGCAGCTCCTGTCGGGTTTTTTCGCCGTTAGCAGCCGGTGCAGCTGCAGGAGGCGCAGCGGCTGGCAATGGTGCCGGCGCATCGCTGGCTGCAGCGGCTGCATGCGCGTTGCGCTGCGATTTCTCGGCAGCTACAACGGCCATGGCCGCGTCGCCGGCAGTTGAGGTGCCATCAAATTTCAGCTTCGTAATCAGCGCTTCATGACCGGCGATGGTCTGACCTTCGATACCTTGGATGCGTTCGCGTTCAGCTTTGGCGCCATCGGCGCGCAGCTGGTTGGCAAGTTCTGGATGTGCTGCCTGGAGTTCGTCTTGAGTCATGGTCGTTCCTTGGAAAGTAGTCTTTGGGGAGGTTTTTATCGCCAGGAAGGCGCTTTGGGGTATCGTGCTGCGGCCAATGACTGGCCGCTCCTGGTTTAATTTCGCGACCAGTGCGTCGAGCGACATGACGCCGTCGACCAGGCCGGCCTCGATCGCCTGGTTGCCGATGAATACGCGACCGTCCGCCATGTTTTCCAACACGACGCTGGCATCAACGCCGCGATTACGGGCTACCGCTCCAACGAACAGCGAGTACATGTAATCGAGCCGGTCCTGGATAGACTGGCGACCCTCGTCGGACAGGGCCGCATATGAGCTCGCGATGCGTTTGTACTTGCCTGCGCTGATCTCTGTGGTTTTGATGCCTTTGGCGGCTTCGGCGCCGCTGATGTCCTGGTGCGCGGTGACTACGCCGATCGACCCGACCGTTGTGGTGTCTTCCGCGATGTAGACCGCGTTGGCAGCGCTGCCGATCCAGTACGCAGCGCTGGCAATCATGCCGCTGCCCAAAGTGACGATTGGTTTCGTGGAACGCGTCTCGAAGACCTCGTCGCCGAGCGTTTGCGTACCGTCGACCGTACCGCCAGGGCTGTCGATTAACTGGATGATGCTGTGCACGGAGGGGTCAGCTTTCGCAGCCCGCAAACTGCGCCGCGCGATCTCGCTACTGGCGCCGCCGGAGATCTCGCTGAACATGTTCATCTTCTTGGCGATTACGCCCTCGATAGCGATGACAGCCACACCGTCAATAATGTCGTAGTCCCGCTGCTGCTCGTTCGCCAGTGGACGGCCGAGGCGCGCCTCGACAGCGGCGATGTCGATTTTTTCGCCGTGTACGTGCGCGGCATAGATCGCATTGAGCTCAAGCAGTTTGCTTGGCTCAATGGCCCATGGTGCGTTCAGTACGTCGGAGATTCTCATCGAAGCAGATAACCTTGAAATACGCCCGTTGCGAATGCAGCAGGAAGGATTCAAGTTTATGGATTAAGGTTGTCTCAAAACAGGGCAATTGTGAGACGACTTCGATCATTTTTTGGGTGCGGGTGGCGCGGGCGGAGCATCTTCGCCGTCTTGCGCCGGCACAGTCGTCGCGGTCCGGCCAGCCGGCGGGAAATAGATGCCAGCAGCGCGCTCGGCCTCCACCTCCTTGATGCGCTGCTCGTGCTTCGGCCGCCACGAAACGCCGTCGTGCAGGATGCTCTCCGCCTCTTTGGTGCTGATGCCCATGTCGACACGCTTCTGCGCTGCGTCGACCTCTTTCGACGGATCGATGCTGCCCGGGCCATCGCCGGTCCAGATCGCGCCGCGCCATGCTGCGCGCACCAGCTCGCTGGCAAAGTAACCGGGCGCGCTGATGCGACCCTCGGCAACCTCGTCGTCCAGCCACAGCTCGAAGACTGGCTGGCACAGGTAGGTGGACAGCATATCGCGCCGGCTGCGGAAAGCCTTCCACGCCATCAGCAGGGCGGCGCGTGCGGCGCTGTAGCTGCTCTGGAAGTGCATCGTCAGCACTTCGTACGGCATTTCTAGCGCCATGCCGATCTGGCGCACGATTGCTGCCCAGAACGGGTCAAATGCTGGGTTGGGCCGGCCCGGCTGTGTGGTGACGATGTCTTCGCCAGGCAGCAGGTTGACGGCCTGGCCGGATTCCAGATCGCCGCTCCAGTTACAGGCTTTTTCAAGATACGTCGCCTTGGTTCCGTCGCCTTCGAACATGTCATCGAACGCATCCGGATCCATTTTGACGAACACGCTGAACAGGCTACTCACGACGGCAGCGTTCAATTCGGCATCGGTCCACCGGCTCAGCTGCTTGAGCGGCTCCAGGATGGGCGCGATCATGGGCACGCCGCGGACCTGCCCGGGCCGCAGGACCTTGAACATGTGCAGCACATTGCGCCTGCCGGTGCTGTCGCCGCGCATTGGGACGCGCAGCCACTCGGTGACAGTCCCCAGTACGTCGCCTGGATGGGTCCTGGCCACGTACATCGCCAGCGACTCGCCTGTCGTCGGCTCAAGCTCGATACCATCGACCAGGTTCGCCGAGTTAGGCTTGTTGTCCGGGTTGCAGACACGATCCGCTTCGACCAGCTGCAGGGCCAAGCGCGTCGGACCACCGTTGCGGGCGACCCGGGGCGTGATGCAGATCGTGTCACCGCTTTCGAGCATGGTGCGTAGGCCCAGCTCCTGGATGCCATAGAAATTCAGCCGCCGGGCCAGGTCGACGTCGAGCGAGATGGCCCAGGCATCGAAACGACGCTTCGTGTCGGCGGACCACTCTTCGAGCTGCTCGGGAGTTAAGCCCAAGAACTTGCCGTCGACGGCTGGCGTGTAGGACAGTCCTGTGCCCACGACGTGGCTCACTGTCGTGTTCAGCGCGCCCAGGGCGACCGGCGCATTACGCATCTGGTCGCGACTGCGCGCACGCAACATCGGCAAGTCGCGGCTGATGTCGGCAGTCGGCGAGCCCGCGCGCGGCATCCAGCGGTTCATGATCGACGAATCAAGCTTGGCGCCGGTATAGCCGCCGCCAAGGGCCAGCGTAGCGCGCTGGGCCATGCGTTGGACGGCGATCTTCGGCGCCACATAAGCGATCGCTTTATCTAGCCAGTTTTGCTGGTTGAATGGGGTGGACATATCGGACATGCTCAGCCCCGATAAATGATGGTGCGGTTACGACGGCGGCCACTAGCGCGGCTGGACAGCGATTTGACTCGCTCGTCCCATGCCTTGATGCCCGTCTGAATAGCAAACAGGTCAGCCCGGGTCAGCTTGCGGCCGGCGATCTCGTATGACTGGTTGGCCAGCACGGCAACTTCAGCCGCCAGGTAGGTATCAAGCTGCGTTTGAGCCTGTTCAAGTGTGATGCCAGCCATAGATTCGATCTCCCGTGTGAGACCGTAGTCTATGAAGTAACGCCGTCTCAAAACAGGGCAATTCTGAGACTAACTTAAGGCGATCCGCGCTTCATCAGCCGGTACAGCGTGGCGCGGCTGATGCCATGCTTGCCGGTTAATTCATCGTTCGGCATGTCTGTCAAACCATCGGCCAAGATTTTCTGGTGCGCCACGGCCCTGGCTTTCTTTGCGCGCTTTGGTATCCGGACTCGCAGCCCTCCATATTCTTCGCGTATACGCGCTTCGATGATGTGGGCGACGCCAGCGTCGAGGCCCTCGGCCTGGCACGCGCGCATGATGACCTCGACAATGTCCGGCTCTGGATCGGTGTTCATCGGCTACCCCGGCGCGTGCCCGTCAGCGAAATTTTGCCGCCGGTGACAAGGCGCCGCGGCGCGCCAACTGGCGCCGTCGGCGGCGCCACCTCGACCACCGCAGCGATCAGCGCGGGGGCGATCACGGCCGCTGCACTTGGCAGCGCCGGCACGTCAACCACTTCGACCACCTTGAACAGATCGCGGTTCAGCGGATTCAGTTTCTCGCGCCGCGCCTGCCACCAGCCCTCCGGCTTTTTGTCCAGGCCCAGGTGATGCGCGGCCGCCAGGTTGTACACCATCAAATCGAACGCTTCGTTACGGTCGCCGTTCTTTTTCTCCCACACGCTGACCTTGCGCCCGCGCTTGTACACGTGCACGCGGAATTCGGCCGTCAGCTGCTTGTAATATTCTTCCGGCAGTCCGGACGAGAAGTGCACCGCACCAGGGCCTTCTGCCTTCATCCAGCGCGTGGCAAGGTAATCCTTGGCGGTGTCGGTACCGATGAACCACAGCTGGCCGCCACGCTTCTCGATCTTGCCGCGATGATTGATGTCGACCACCGTCGGTTTTTTGCACAGGATCGGACGGGCAGGGCGCGATTCACCTTTGATGGCGAACACGCGCTGGCGGCGCCGGGTGTAGGTGTAGTTGTAGACGTCCTGCGTGTGCGCGCCGCCGGAGTCGATGAAAGTCGCTTCGATCTCCAGCATCTCGCCGCCGGCATGCCGGTATTTTGTCTGGCGTAATTCATCGAGCTTTTCCCACGTCGCGTCCTCGCTCGGTGAGCCGTGGATGATCTGGTAGTCGACGATCCAGCATTCCATGCCTTCGCCCCATGCCACCACCTTGAACTCCAGCCGGTCGTTCTGGGTATCGACAGCTGACGTGAGCGCCAGGCCGCCAGCCGGCACGGTGCCCAGCTTGTACGCCTCGGCGCGGTCGATCAGGTCCTGGAATTTCGCCTGCTCTTTTTTACGGGCCCACGTGCGCGCCAGGCGCGTGTTGTAGAACGTGATCATCAGCTCTTCGCTGCCCTGGTCCAGCTTGACCTTGGCCGCGGCGTATTCGCGCATGAGCCCGAGCCATGGGAACCAGCCGTACGGCAGGAACATCGCGCTGATCGTGACGCTGATGGTTTCGCCATCGCCGGCAATACCCTCCGACCAGGCGCCGCGCGCGAACATGCGCGTCTTGTCGCCCTCGTAATGCATGGCGCCACATTCGGCACACGGATACATGGCAGTCTGTTCGTCGTCGCTCATCACCAGGCGCTCGAATACCAGTGGCTGCGAGTGGCCACAATGGATGCAGTCGGCATGCGCTTCCTGCTGCGTGCCCATTTTGAACAGGTCGTCGATCTCGGATTCTTCCTCGATCGTTGGCGAGCTGGGGTAGTACGATTTCTTGTTGCGCTCGAAGGAGGTCTGGCGTGCCTCGGCCAGCTTCCAGGATGCACCTTCGCCGCCGACGTTCTTTTCCGAACGGTCGATTTCGTCGTACACCAGGTAACGACATGACAGTTCGGACAGGTTGGCCGCGGCGCCGGAGGTAACGATGGTCAGCGCGCCGCCCTTGAATTCCTTGCTGTCGATGGTATTGATCGAATCGCGCGATCGCGGCGACGCCACGCGCTCGGCCAGCTCGGGCACCGCTGCGATGGTCTTGGATATCCGCGCGCTACCGCGCTTCATCAGCTTGCCGGTGGGGAGTACCCACAGGAAGCCGGCCGGCGCCTGGTGCACGGCGGCGCCGAAGAAGTTCAGGGCAACCTGCGTCTTGAGCATCTGCGAGGCACCCTTGACCACGACGCGCTTGCAGCGGTGGACGGGGGACAGGCAGCGCATGACATAGCGCGCGTGCGGCGTGCGGCTGGACCTGTACTTGCCGTACTCACTCGCGCCGCTGTCTTTCGGGATGATCATGTACCGGTCTGCCCATTCGTCGATCGGCAGGTTCGGGTCTGGAAGAAAGCCGCGCGCGAAGGCATCGGCGACGACGTACGAGGCCTGCGTCATGCGTCGTTGTCCTCATGCTCATCACCCAGGCGCAACTTCGCCTCGAGGCTATGGTTCATACTCTCCAGCAGTGCACGGTTCTCCCGGTCGATCACGACTTCGCACTCTTCCACCGACGCTACCGACGCCACTTCTGCCGCGATACGGCGCGCGCTGTTGGTCAGGCCGTCCCGCAGCGCCCGGGCGATCTCGAAAATAGCGTCCGCGACGTCCGTTTTCAGCAGGTATTTGCCCTGCATCTCGGCCAGTTTCATCTGCGACATCTCGGCTTCCGCGGCTTCGCGCCGGGCGCGGCTCACGTCATAGCCGGATGGACCATCTTCCGCTGCGGCAGCCGGTGTTTTCGCGTGGTTTTTTACGCCCGCGCCAGCCGGAAAAGTCGCGTTTTTCCCCTTGGCGCGAGCCCTTGTGCCCTTGGCATACAACAGATTTGCCACATCGGGATCAACCTTGCCGTCCGTGACAGGGATCGCGCAGCGATTGACCGCTTCGTACCCCGATTGGCGGGATATTCCGATCGATTCGGCCCAGGCGGCGATTTTTGTCAGGTTCGGCATGTTTTTGGCTGTTGTCAGGCTATTTGTAAGGAAATTATTTGGGCACTGGCTACTGTTTTGACGTGGTCTGAACTACCCTCGGTTCCGATTTTTCTCAGAGGTACCTTTGTCCGCGTGGCAACGTTTCATATTTGAAACAGTTTCGCATTTGAATCAGTTTCAATAAGGCATCAATTGCAAAAATGAAACGTTATTTTAAAACAATTGATTTATGTTAATTAGTTTCATCAAGGCAATTAGTTTCATATAAGTAATTAGTTTCATAATAACAATTAATTTCTTATTATTAATTAATTACAATCTAGCACTAGCTATTGCTTTTGCTAACTCTTCATCCCAATACACCGGAAAGCGGTCTCTTGCCAGTCGCTCACCAGTCTCGAAGAACTTCAGGATGGGGCGATAGGTGGCCTGTGAAAGGAACAGGAACACCGGGCGGATAGTGCTGGCCTGGCCAGTCTTGCGCTTGATGTAGACGCCCGGCTTGAGGCCGCGATAGAGCGCCGGCGTCGCAAAGTACGTCACGCCCTGGCGTGCGATGGTGCGGTTCGAACGTTGGCTACCTGTTGCGCGCGACTCGTATCCGGCGCCACGCTGCATGCGCAACTGAGACATGATCTGTACGATCTGAGAGCGTTTGACGTTGCCATTGCCATCGAGCTGGGCACCGACTGATGGCACTGCGATCCAGCCGGCCGGCATCAGGCGAGCGGCTTGCAGCAGGCGTTCCATGCCTTTCTGCTGACGCCGGCCACCGAATATCTGTGGCCCCAAGTAGCGGCCAGCCGGTGTACCCCGGCCCCAGATGTCATCCTTCAGCCACACACGCGACTCCAGGTTGGCCTTGGTAGCGATCTTGACCACTGTGCTGTTGAGCGTGTATGCAGTAGGACGATCGAACGTGGTGGCCATCAACTGGCGTATGCCTGGCTTCACATCTTCCTTGGCTACCCGCGTCAATGACGTGGCTGCAGCAAAGCGGCCCTGCTTGCCCAGCTCGCTGATGCGCTTGGCCACGTCGCCGGCATTCGATGTCAGGTTCAGTTTCATTTGCGCTTGCCTTTGCCCTTGGGTACCACGTTGTGTGTAGACGTCTGCACAGCAGGCCCACTTGCCATGAGTGCCGCGTAGTTTTCACGGGCCTGCCGGTAGTGACGCTCACGGTTCGTTTCGCCAGCCAGGTCGACAGGTGCAGCAGGCTTTGGGTCAGGCCATTTGGTGCCGATGGTGTGGCCGTTCTCCGACGCATAGAACACCGGCTCGCCCTTGATGCCAGCCCTGATAACCGCATTGATATTGGCCACACCGAACGTGGCACGTAAGCGGTCCATCAAGGCAGCCACCTGGGGCATCTGCTCACGCAAGCTTTCTACCTTGGCCATATTCGTTCTCCTGAAAGTGATAACAACCCAACCTGAAAAAGGTTGGGCAATAGGTTGGACGGCTGAAAGCCGCATGGATGCTGGTTCTGCCAACCTCCCAACTAACCCAACCTGTTTCAAGGTTTTATGGAATAGGGGAATGAGGGCA
>JALYUM010000195.1 GCA_030853745.1 Pseudomonadota bacterium
CCAACAATCAATGCCGACAATCCGGCCGGCATGCCGAGCTTGATGGCGCACCAGACGCCGCCCAGATAGCCGGCCTGCAACAACAAGGCGGCCACCGCAACAGGGAAGGATTCTACGGTGTTTTTAAGCAGGGTCAAGCAGTTTTTGTGCGTTGCAGCATAAATGGCGCATAACTTGATTCTGGTCATTGACTTATATCAATGTCATGACGAATAGTTGCCATGCTAGACTGATTCGATGTCCGACATGCCGACCACCTCCGCCACTGCCCAGCCCAGCAACTGGCTTTCTCCGATCCCGATCTTTTTTGTTTTCCTGTGGAGCACCGGCTTTATTATTGCCAAATTCGGCTTACCGTATGCGCCACCCCTGACTTTTTTGACAATCCGTTGCGCTGGCGCCGTGCTGATCCTGCTGCCCTTGGTCTGGCGATGGAAAGCGCCATGGCCACACGGCAGCGTCAGGCATATTGCGGTGGCCGGCTTGTTGTTGCAGGCCGGCTATCTGGGCGGCGTCTGGTGCGCCATCAAGCTCGGCATGCCGGCCGGATTGTCGGCATTGATTGTTGGCATGCAACCGGTGCTGACCGCCGTCGCCGCACCGCTGATCGGCGAACGGGTGCGTCCGAAGCAGTGGCTGGGGCTGGGACTCGGCCTGATTGGCGTGGCACTGGTAGTGGTAGCCAAGATCACCATGGTTGGCTTGTCCGCCACGGCCATTCTGTTCTGCGTGTTCGCATTGTGTTCGATCACCTCCGGTACCATGTACCAAAAGCATTTTTGTCCCCGGTTCGACTTGCGCAGCGGGACGCTCATCCAGTTTTCTGCCAGCACCGCGCTGTTGCTGCCGCTGGCGGTGATCTTCGAAGATTTCGACGTGCACCTGACCCACGTTACCTGGTCGTCCCAGTTCATCGGTGCGCTGCTGTGGTCGATCTGCGGCCTGTCGATCGGGGCCATCTTTTTACTGTTCAAACTGATCCAGCGCAGCGACGCCACCCAGGTCACCAGTCTGTTGTACCTGACGCCGCCGACCACCGCGTTGATGGCCTGGATCATGTTCGGTGAAGCATTCAATGCGCTGGGGATTGCCGGGATGGTGGTGGCGGTGGCCGGTGTAGTTTTCGTTGTCAAAAAATAAGGAGATCACATGATTGCAAACCCACAACAGGATGCCGTCGATGCGGCCATCACCTCGCGCCGCTCGATCCGGGCTTATCTGCCAGACCCGGTCGCGCGCGACGACATCGAGCAGATACTTGCCGTGGCGTCCCGGGCGCCGTCCGGCACCAACACCCAGCCTTGGAAAGTGCACGTGTTGCAGGGCACCGCGAAAACGGCGTTATCCAGTGCGATCCTGGCAGTGCATCAGGATCCTGCGCTGAACAGCGAGCATACCGAGGAGTATCCCTACTATCCGCGCGAGTGGAAGTCGCCCTTCATCGACCGCCGCCGCAAGGTGGGCTGGGACCTGTATGGCCTGCTGGGGCTGACCCGCGAGAACAAGGCCGGCATGGCTGCCCAGCACGCGCGCAACTTTGCTTTTTTCGGGGCCCCGGTGGGGCTGATTTTCACGATCGACCGGATCATGGCGCAGGGTTCGTGGCTGGATTACGGCATGTTTTTGCAGAGCATCATGGTGGCGGCGCGCGGCCGCGGCCTGGACACGTGTCCGCAAGCAGCGTTCACGCAATACCACAAGGTCATTGCGCAGCAGTTGCAGTTGCCGGATAACGAGATGGTGGTGTGCGGCATGGCGCTGGGCTGGGCCGATACGGGGAAGATCGAAAATTCGCTGGTCACCGAGCGTGAACCATTGGCAAATTTCGTTCGCTTTCTCGGTGAATAGCACGTAAATACGCGTGCTCGTGCGCTGTTGCTTATGCGCAAAAAATATCGCTAAAGGATAAAACTCCTTGCGCTGGCGTCCTGCACCGTTAAACTGCAATCATCGTCTCAGCAGTCTGGTTGTTAAGGAATGTCATGTTCAAGCTTATTTGCAGTGTCGTAGTTTCGCTGATGCTGGCCCTGGAACCATCCGCGGCCTCGGCGAAACAGGCCCGGCCTCACGCGGTCAACAAGGCCAAGGCCGGCACGCACAAGGGCAGGAACGTCCAGGCAAAACGTCCGCGTGAGCAGCTGGTGCGGCGCGTCGTGGTGATCAATGGCAGGCGCCAGGTGATTTACAAAAACGCCCGCCGCGCCGCACCTGCCGTCATCGCGCTCACCGCAGGCGATCGGGCCGGCCTGAACCAGACGCACGATCCGCTTGCGCTGGCGTCGAGTGTCGCCTTTGTCATCGACCAGGCAAATGCAGCAGTGTTGTTCGAAAAAAATGCTAGTGTGGCGTTGCCGATTGCCTCGATTACCAAGCTGATGACCGGCCTGATCGTGGTCCAGTCAGGCCTGGACATGCACGAAATGCTGACGGTGACCGATGCCGACATCGACCGCCACAAGTTCACCAGTTCGCGCCTGCGCGTGGGTGCCCACATGAGTCGCGGCGACCTGCTGCATATTGCGTTGATGAGTTCGGAAAATCGCGCGGCAGCGGCGTTGGGCCGCAACTATCCGGGTGGCATTGGCGCATTTGTTGCAGCCATGAATGCCAAAGCGCGTGAATTGGGCATGACGACGACGCACTATGTCGATTCGAGCGGCTTGTCCAGCGAAAACGTGGCCAGTGCGCGCGACCTGGCGCGCCTGGCGACAGTGGCTTACGGCGAGCCGTTGCTGCGCCAGTTCAGTACCGATCCAAAATATGTCGTCGACGACGGCCAGCGCGCCATGCATTATGCAAACACGAATTATCTGGTGGCCAGTCCGGACTGGAATATCGGCCTGCAAAAAACCGGTTTCATCAACGAAGCAGGGCGTTGCCTGGTGATGCAGGCCGTGATCCAGGGCCGCAACGTGATCATGGTGTTTCTCGATTCGAAGGGCAAGCAATCACGTACAGCCGACGCCGGCAGGATGCGGCGCTGGCTGGAGGCGCTGCCAACGCCAGGTATCTCGTAACTTTTTCGCGACTTAAACGCCCAGCGCGTAGCCCAGGTTCGACGAAATCTGGACGGCGGTGGACATCAGGTCGTCCAGCCATTCTTCCTGCAGACGGTCGGCCGGCGCCGAGATCGACAGGCCGGCCACCAGTTTGCCGGAATCGTCATGGATGCCGGCCGCCATGCAGCGCACGCCCAGCTCCAGCTCTTCATTGTCGCGCGCATAACCGCGTGCGCGCACCAGCGACAACTCCCGCTCCAGCTTGGTCAGGTCGGTAATCGAATTCTTGTTGTGGCCGGCCAGACCAGTGCGCGTGGCGTAGGCACGGATGGCTTTTGGCTCATCGACGGACAGAAACAGCTTGCCGGTGGAAGTAAGGTGCAGCGGACCGCGGCCACCGATGGCGCGCACCACCTGCATGCCCGAACGCTCGGAAAAGGCGCGGTCGATGTAGACGATTTCATCGCCCTGGCGCACCGACAGATTGATCGTCTGCTGGGTTTTTCGGTGCAGGCTGCGCATGAACTCGAGCGCCGCTTCGCGCACCGACAAGCGGCTTTTCACCACATTGCCCAGTTCCAGCAACCGCATGCCGAGCCGGTAAGTGCCGGGCTCGACGCGGTCGACAAAGCGCGTGACGACCATGTCGTTGAGAATGCGGTGCGCCGTCGATGGATGCAGGCCGGATACGCGCGACAATTCCTTCAGGCTGACCGGATCTGGATACTGCGCCAGCGCATCAAGCAGCGCGTTCATGCGCTCAATGACCTGGATCGAAGTTTTAGCGGGAACGATAGAGAGAGTGGCGTCGTTTTTCATGATGTGGTTTGTGCAGTGCAGTAACTAGCTGTGTTTATACCATAATGTGAAACGCGAAGGCAATCGCTTCCAGCGCTGCGCGATCGCAGTGCATAATAGGTTTCCACATGTACAACTAAAAATTTTATGGAAACTCCTGTGAGCCAGTTCAAGAGTAAAAGCGGTCTTGGGCGCATCGTCGCGGCCTGCAGCAATTCTGCCGCCGGGTTCAAATCGGCATGGCAAACCGAGCATGCATTTCGCCAGGAAATTGTCGTGCTGGTGGTGGGCACCATCATCGCGCTGCTGCTGAAAATTTCTGCTTTCGAAAAGTTCGTGCTGATTGCCGTGCTGGTGTTCGTGCTGTGCATCGAGCTCATCAATTCGGCACTGGAAGCGGTGGTCGACCGTATTTCGCTGGAGCGCCACCCGCTGTCGAAAAACGCCAAGGACTTTGGCAGTGCCGCCGTGACGCTGGCCGTGGTGCTGGCCCTGGCGGCGTGGGTCGTGGTGCTGTTCAACCGGTTTTACTGACCATTTTTCGCATAAGCTTGTAACTGTTTTCACCTTGGCTCGCGGGGCGCCTCGTGGCATGATCGTCCGCTCAACTTCTGGAGACAATCATGACCTTACGTTTAGGCGATACTGCACCCGATTTCGAACAGGATTCGACCGTCGGCACCATCAAATTCTACGACTGGGCGGGCGATTCATGGGTCGTGCTGTTTTCCCATCCGGCCGACTTCACACCAGTCTGTACCACCGAACTGGGCCTGACGGCCAAGCTGAAACCCGAGTTTGACAAGCGCAATGTAAAAGCCATCGCGCTGTCCGTGGACCCGGCCGACAAGCACCGCGACTGGATCGCCGACATTGAAGCCACGCAGAACACCGTGGTGGGTTTCCCGATCATTGCCGACAACGACCGCAAAGTAGCGGGGCTGTACGACATGATCCACCCTGAACAATCGGCCACTGCCACGGTGCGCTCGCTGTTCATCATCGACCCGGCCAAAAAAGTGCGCCTGATGATTACTTACCCGATGAGCACCGGCCGCAACTTCGACGAAGTGCTGCGTGTGATCGATGCGTTGCAGCTGAGCGATGGCTACAGCGTGGCCACGCCGGGCAACTGGAAAGATGGCGACGACGTCATTATCCCGCTGACTATCCAGGATCCGGACGTGCTGAAGGCGAAATATCCGAAGGGTTTTACTGCCGAGCGTCCGTATCTGCGTTTGACGCCGCAGCCAAACAAATAAAGCCACCGACTCGTCATTCCTCGCATTGCCTGGAATGATTTTTTGCGCAGTCGTGAACCCGTACCATGCCCGAACTGTAGCGGCCAGGGCTGAAGTGTTATGGATCCCCGCC
>JALYUM010000001.1 GCA_030853745.1 Pseudomonadota bacterium
CCAAATTGTTGGCCAATGCATTGCCATCGCTGGTGCCGGAAAACACCCAGGCGGCGCCTTGCGGCAAATCCGGCACCGGTGCCGGGGTGTCGCCGACCGACCAGTCGTTGTAGCCGCGCGGGGTGAAGATAAAACCCTTTTTACGTTTCGTGAACCGGTTGCCGACGACAATCGTGGTCAGCATGTCGAACTGCAGCGACGGCAATTCGTCGAGCCTTTGAATGCTAACCTGCTGGCCCGGCCGGTACGCATTTTTCACCACGCCGCACAGCGTATGCGGCGCTTTCGATTCAAGCATCAGCTGCAGCACGCGGTAGACGCCCTGCTGGCGGCCCGCGCTCTGCACGTTGTACATCACGCAGGCCAGATCGGCCTGGGCGATGTGGCGCGCGCGGTGCTCGATCCAGTCCCATGGGCACAGCAAATCGGACAGGCTGAGGGTGGCGAAATCGTGCGACAACGGAGAGCCCAATAGCGATGCGCAGGCATTCGCCGACGTGATGCCCGGAATGACATTCACGGCGTACGTATCGTCTTCCTGCATTTCTTCGAACGCCAGCGCAGCCATTGCATAGATGCCGATATCGCCGCTGGAAATGAGCGATACGGTCGCGCCGCCGCGGGCCTTTTCGATCGCCAGCAACGCGCGTTCACGCTCCTGCGTCAGCGGCGGCGTGTGGATCTCCTTGCCTTCGACATGGGGCGCGATCCAGCGCAGGTACAGCTCATACGCGACGATCACATCGCTGCTTTGCAAGGCCGCGACAGCGCGCGGGGCAATCAGGTCGTCGAAACCGGGACCGACCGACACCAAATTTAAAACACCACTCATATTTCCATCCATTGATCTTGAACCACTGCGACGGCGACGCCGTCCAGGCTTGTTTTCGGTACGATTAAACGGCCGCGCGGGCTGGCAACCAGCGCGCACGGCTCGCAGACGCCATCGAGGCCAACGTTCTGGCGTACCCAGTCCGACGGCTTGCTGACCCACGGCCGTGCTGCCAGCGTCGCGCGCGCGAACACGCGCAGCGGCAAGTTGTAAGCGGTGCAGAATGCCAGTAGCCCCGGCTCGTTGGCTTTCAGGTCGACCGTCGCCATTTCGCGCACCTGGTCGATGCCATGCTCGCCCAGCGCCAGCCGCACCGCCGCTTCGATGCGCTCTTTTGACACGTCTTTTCTGCAGCCGATGCCGACCACCAGCGGTTTGACTGCTTCCGTGGCGGTGGTCACCACCGGCACGGCGCCGACGATGGCAGCCACGCGATAGGCCAGCGCATTGGCACCGCCTTCATGGCCGGCCAGCAGCGAGATCGCAAAGCGCCCCGCGTCATCGAGGACGACAACGGCCGGGTCGGTGTGCTTGTCCTGCGCCTGGCCGTCGAGAAAGCGCACGGCGATGCCGCACGCGCCGATAAAAATCCACTGGGTGTGCTGGCGGTAGACCTGCGCGAACTGCGCTTTCTGCTCAAGCCCGGGCCGATGCACGACCGCGTTCAGGCGCGCTGCGAGACAGGCGGCCAGTGCTTCGCCGTCAGGGCGCACGCGCCAGATACCAATCACGCTGCCGCCTTTTTTTTCTTTTTCACGACCCTGAACAGGTGCGTAAAATCCTTCGAATACAAGCTCGATTCGGCCGGCTGCTCCTTGCCCAATGCCGCGCCCACCAGCATCATCGTGGTGAGGTTCCACGCACCGCGCTTGGTGTCTTTTAATATCGTCGCCAGTGTGCCCTGGTACGATTTCTGTTCCGGCCACGTGGCGCGGTACACCAGCGCCACCGGCGTTTCCGGCGGATAGTGCAGCAGCAAATCGGTGACGATTTTTTTCAGGTGCGGGCCAGATAAAAAGATGCACATCGTGGCGCGGTGCTCGGCCAGGCGTGCGATCGATTCCAGCTCCGGCACCGCCGATGCACGCCCCGATACGCGCGTCAAAATCACCGACTGCGACACTTCCGGCTTCGTCAGTTCGGTCTGGATGGCAGCGGCGGCAGCCGTGAACGACGATACGCCCGGCACGATGTCGTACGCAATCCCGAGTGCATCGAGGCGGCGCATCTGTTCCGCCGTGGCACCGTAAATGGCCGGGTCGCCCGAGTGCAGGCGCACCACATCGCTGCCGGCAGCTTGCGCGCGCAGGTAGCAGGCCTGCTGCTGCTCCAGATCGAGTTGCGCGGTGTCGATCAACTCTGCGCCCGGTTTGCAATGCTGCAGCATGTCGACTGGCACCAGCGAACCGGCATACAGCACCATGTCGACTTCGCCCAGCAGCCGCGCGCCGCGCAGCGTGATCAAATCGGCGGCGCCAGGGCCCGCCCCTATAAAGTACACCTTCATGTGCGTTCCTCTCGTGGTGTTCTTCTGATCAGCATCGTGGCGAGGTAACCCATCGCCTCCTGCGCGTCGAGCGCATCGAGGCCGTTGGCCAGCATCTCGCCAGACAGCCCGATGCGGCGGGCGAACGCGCAGTGGCGGGCGATGCCCATCTCGCGCAGCAATGCCAGTACCCATGGCAGGCGTTCGCCGATTTTCATCAGCACCACGATGTCGTGCGTGGCAATCTCGTGGCGCAGTTCATCAGCGGTTTCGGGGCACGGCAAGATCAGCACGCGCTCCTTGCCTTCGCCCAGTGGCCACGATAACGCCGCTGCCGCCGCGGCGTAGCTGGTGATGCCAGGAAAGGTGCGCTGGCGCAGACCGGGTACGCGCGCCTGCAGCGCCGCCAGCACGTAGCCGTACGTGGAATACGTCAGCGTGTCGCCGATGGTGAGATAGGCGACATTGCGCCCGGCCCGCAGCTGTTCGACGATGCCATCGGCAAGCTGCGCGTAGTGCTCGGTGAGCACCGAGCGGTCGGGATCCATATTGAATTCGATGTCGCGCAGTTTGGACGCATCGATGGGGACGCCAGCCAGGCATTGCAGCGCGACCGACGCGTTGACGCCACGCGCCCGCGGTGCGTAAATCAGGTCGGCGTTTTGCAGCGCCTCGAGTGCGGCGACCGGCAGATAACCGGCCGGACCGGGGCCCACGCCGACACCCCAGAACATGCCGAGGGTTGTACTCACGCCCCCTCCCCCACGGGTTTGCCCAATGCGTTGCCGCTCAAATCGAACAGCCGTACTTCCACGCGGCGCACCGACGGCACGCGCCCGTGTACGAGCACGCCGATGCGCCGCTCGATCTCGATCCACAGGTCGCGCGCGCCTGCCTCATGCTTGATTAATTCCATTGCTGCTTCCACTGTATTTGCCTGCGCCATCGCATTCACCAACCCCGCTGAAAATCCCTGTTCGGCGGCGACCCGGGCCACGCCCGCCATCGCCATCGCGCTCTTGCTCGAATGCGTATCCCAATATCCGTCCAGCACCTTGGCCAGTTTGCCGGGGTGCCCCGCCAGCCACAGCACGTCGAGCTGCCGTCCTTCTTCTTTCAAGGCCGCCTCGGTGAACGCCAGCGCGTCGCCAAGAAAATTCGCGATCTGCACCGTGCGTTTTTCCGGCAGCGCCAAAACGTCCTGCGCAAACTCGCGCCCGATTTTCCCCGGCAGGTACGCCACGCAGGGCGCGCCCTCCGCCAGCGCCACCCGCACATACACCTCCACTGACGCAATCCATGTCGACAGCGACATCGGTTCGACGATCCCCGACGTCCCCAAAATCGAAATCCCGCCGACAATGCCCAGCCGTGGGTTGAAGGTTTTTTTGGCGATGATCTCGCCGTTTTCGCAGCCGATGGTCAGGTCGAAACCGGCATCGCCCTGCGCCATCTCGGACACTGCCTGGCGCATCATCAGGCGCGGCACCGGGTTGATGGCCGGCTCGCCGACTGCCACGCGCAGCCCTGGCAAGGTGGCCGTACCGACGCCAGCGCCGGCAAAGAAGCGCACTTCGCCCAGGTGGTTCCTGGCCACCTCGGCGAAGATGGTGGCGCCGTGCGTGCTGTCCGGATCGTCGCCGCCATCTTTTAATACCTCGGCCCGCACGCTGCCATCTGCCTGCACCACCACCTGCTGGATGGGGATCACAAGGTAGTAGACCCGCCCCGGTAATGTCACCGCCACGTGGGACGGGCGCTCGCCCAACAACAGCCAGTGCAGCGCGGCTTTCACGGCTGCCGTTGCGCAACTGCCCGTGGTGCGGCCGCGCCGCAGGCCGTTCCCGGCCAGCACGCTTAAATCGTAGGGGACTAATTCAGCTGCCGCCATCACTTGACAGCATGTTGACGGCGTCGATCATCATGCCGTTGACCACGCTGGCAGCCCACGGCGAGCCGCCGCGCGTGCCGCCGTTGGTGATGCGCGGCACCTGCAGGCAGCGACGTAACAGCTCCTTGGTCTCGCGCGTGCCGACAAACCCCACCGGCAGGCCGATTACCAGCTGCGGGCGCCAGCCATGGTCGCGGATCAGGCGCACTGCTTCAGCAATCGCGGTCGGTGCGTCGCCAATCGCGACCACGACATCGTTGCCCCATTTTTCAAAGCCGCGCCGGATGCCGGCCGCCGAGCGCGTGATGCCCAGCGATTCGGACATCAGATGGCTTTCGCGGTCATGCACGCCGCACCAGGTATCGATGCCCAGCTGCTCGAGCAGTGCGCGTTTCAACCCGGTCTGCACCATCGTCACATCGGTCACCACGCGCTTGCAGCGCAGCAGCGCGCGGATGCCTGCTTCCACCGAACCGGGCGAAAAGTAGATGTCGTCGACTGCCCCGAAGTCGCCGCTGGTGTGGACCAGGCGCTGCAAAATGGTCAGTTGCGACGCTGGAAAGGTCGACCAGTCGCGCCCTGCCGCGATGATTTCAAAACTTTCCTTTTCAATCGGATGCGGGACGTACGGCGCCATGCGTGCTTCAGGTACGGCCTCTTTGGCGAGCAGACCGCGCACCGCCACGTGATGCGCGCGCTGTGGCTCGCCCACCTGCTGCTCGAAGCCGACAATCTGCACGCGGTATTTGCACAGCGAGCAGTTCATCGCCGCGCGGCCGGCCACCGCTTCGGCGGCGCGTTCGATCATCACGTCGGCGACCAGCGAATGCACGCCGAAGTAGCCGGCTTTTAAAATTTCGATGCCGGGTTCGCGTGCGGCGACATCGTCGGCGGCAGCATAGATGCGCTTGACCAGGACGCCGTCGAACAGGAAGAACGGCAGCACCACCAGGCGCGCGTAGCCCATGCGGGCAGCGGCCTTCAAACCATCCGCCACCAGCGGCGCCGCGGTGCCCGAATAACACACCTGGACGGCGCCGAAACCCATGCCCTCTTCCAGCATGCGCGCCATCTTGGACACATCGCCATTCGCATCCGGGTCGGTCGTGCCGCGTCCGACCAGGACCAGGCAGGTGTCCAGGCGCCGGATCGTTTGCTGCGACGTGCCTTCGGCCGCGACGATGCGCTCCTGCGCCAGTTGCAGCAGTTTCGGGTCGAGGCCCAGCGGTGCGCCGAAGTGGAAATCAATGGCGGGAAAATCGCGTGCCAGTGCCTGCACTTCAGCCGGCATGTCGTTTTTCGCGTGGCGTGCGGCCAGCAGCACACCCGGCACCACGGCCACCTCGGTGCTGCCGGCGTCCAGGTTGGCACGCACGGCTTCGTCGATGGTGGGGCTGGAAAATTCGAGATAGCCGTGGGTTACAACCTGATTCGGCGCACGCGCGCGCACCAGTTCCACCAGCGCTTCGAATTCACGCGTGGCATCGGGATCGCGGCTGCCGTGGCCGGCGACGACTATTCCACTGATACTCATGGCGCGGGCTCGATCTGGCTGTCCATCGGCGCCATCGTGCGGATCAGCATGATGCTCATGTCGGAGCAGCGGTGCTCGGCGCATTCGGCCAGCGTGCCGTGCCATTCGGCCTCGGCGCGCGTCAGGTTTTCCCACACCTCGACCGGATGATATGGCGACACGCCGTTTTCCATCAGGTAGGTGGCGATATGCCACGGCATGAACGAGCGCGCCGCATCCCACGGACAGGGAATCACGATGGCATTTCTCTGGTCTTCCAGCACGTGCACCAGGTGGCGCTTGAACGGTGTCAGGTCGCCGCGGCGGTGGAAGGTCACGAACGTCGTCTCGTCGAAGCACACCTTTGCGCGCGACGCCAAAATCTGCGCCGACGAAATGCCCGGCACCGATTCGACCGGATGCCCTACGGCGCGCTCGACACGTTCGAGATACTGAAAACCGCTGAAGTGGATATCGCCCATGAACACGACCACGCAGCGTTTGCCGGCGTGATGTTCAATGGCCACTTCATCGAGTTTGGCGACCTGGTCGCGGTAGTTCATGGTGATGACTTGCGCGGTTGCGGGGATCACGCTGCGCACGACCTCGAGCACGGCGTCGAAGCCGGCCACGACGTCGGCGTCGCGAATCAGTTGGGCGCCGCGCTGGGTTAGATAAGCGACATCGCCGGGACCGGCGCCGATACAGATAATCATGCAAATTCCTTGGAGAGTTGCGCGCGGATGGTCAGCACCAGGTTCTCGGCCGAGAGCTGGTCCAGCGTCAGGCATTCCGCGCCAAGAGCCTGCGCCAGTTGCGTGGCGCGGCCCAGTTTCAGATAACCGGTTTCAGTGTCGATGACGAGTGCTGCGACCGACCGTTCGGCCAGCAAGCCGGCAAACGCCAGGCTTTCACGCCACGGATCGGCGCCCTCCTCGAGCGCGATGTTGGCCTTGCCGTCGGTGAGCAGCACCAGCAGCGGCGGGGTGCTGTCATTGCTGCGCGCTTGCAGCACGTCCAGCGCCAGCGACAGCGCGTGCGGCAGCGGCGTGCGCCCGCCGGTGGGCAGCTCGCGCAGCCCCTGCTCGGCGCGGTCGACACTGCGCGTGGGTGCCAGTTGCACGTGCGCCCTGGGGCCGCGGAAGGCAATCACCGCCACTTCATCACGGCGCTGGTAGGCATCGGTCAGCAGCGCCAGCACGCTCCCCTTGACCGCTTCCATGCGTCGCTGCGCCGCCATCGAGCCGGAGGCATCGACGACAAACACAATCAAATTGGCGCTCTTACCGGCCCGCACTTGCTGGTGCAGGTCGTCGCGTGTGACGTTCAATTTGCCCGGCTCGCGCAACGCGGCGCTGCGCAACGTGGACTGGATGGCGAGACTGGTGGGCTGGGCATTCGGTACCGCGCGCACGACATGGCCGCGTGCAGTGTTGGCGGCGGCACTGCGCCGGCCGGCCAGACTTGGCGCGTCCTTGTCAGCGGCCACGGTCAACGTGGGCGCCGGCGCGGCGGCGCTGGCGGCGAACAGCTGCTCCTCCGGTTCGCCCTCTTCCTCGGGCTTTTGATCGGATGGCTGCCCGGCCTCGCGCATCAAATCATCGAGCTTGTTTTGATCGAGGCCCGGTTGCTCGAACGGCTTGCGGCGGCGCCGGTGCGGCAGCACCAGCGTGGCGGCCGTGCGCACATCGTCCGGCGTGACGCGCGCACGGCCGTCAAGTGCCGCGATCGCGCGCGCGGCCTTGTGCATGACGATATCGGCGCGCAGGCTGGCCACGTCGAATTCGCAGCACAGGTGGCTGATCAAATCGAGCATCGCATCATCGAGTTCGACCTGCGCCAGCATCTGCTGCGCCCGCGCCAGTTTGACGCGCAGCGCGTCCTGCTGCGGTGCCCACTTGTCAGAAAACGCCGCAGGGTCGGCTTCATACGCGATGCGGCGCCGGACCACTTCCGAGCGCACGGTCTTGTCCGTCGGCGCGGACACTTCCACCATCATGCCGAACCGGTCCAGCAGTTGCGGGCGCAAATCGCCCTCTTCACCGTTCATCGTGCCCACCAGCGTGATGCGCGCCGGGTGGCTGATCGACAAGCCTTCGCGCTGCACGGCATTGACACCCATCGCGGCGACGTCGAGCAGCACGTCGACCAGGTGATCGGCCAGCAGATTGACTTCGTCGATGTACAGGATGCCGCGGTGTGCAGACGCCAGCAGGCCAGGTTGAAAGACGCGCTTGCCGCCTTGCAGGGCGCTGGCGATATCGAGGCTGCCGATCACACGGTCTTCGGTGGCGCCGAGCGGCAGCGTGATGAACGGGACGGACGATGTGATGGCGATGGTATCAGCGCCGGCGCTGCACACGTCGCAGTGCGCAGTCGGCCCGTTGCAATTGAACGCGCAGCCGGGCACGCGCTGCTGCACCGGCAGAAGGGCTGCCAGCGCGCGCGCCGCGGTACTTTTGGCCGTCCCCTTGTCGCCGCGTATCAGTACGCCGCCCATGCTCGGGTCGACAGCGCACAGCAACAGCGCCGTCAGCAATGGCTGCTGGCCGACGACTGCAGAAAAAGGAAAGGTCATCGTGGAATCCATTGCATTATCCATTGCGTGCTGTCTCGCCGCGTGCTTCCAACAGGGTTTCGCTGTGCAGGTAAAGCTCGCGCAGCTTTTCCAACGTTTCCGGCTTCGGCGCGGCCCACATGCCGCGCGTGGCCGCTTCCAGCAGGCGCTCGGCAATTGCATTCTGCGCCCACGGATTGGCCTCCTGCAGGAACTGCTGCATCGTTTCGTCGAAGCCGTAGGCCTCGGCCACGTCTTCGTACATCCAGTCGTCCATCACCTGCGCGGTGGCGTCGTAACCGAACAGATAATCGACAGTGGCGGTCAGTTCCAGCCCGCCCTTGTAACCGTGGCGCTGGATGCTCGCCAGCCATTTCGGATTGACCACGCGGGAGCGAAACACGCGCAGGCTTTCTTCCTTTAAATCCCGTACCTGCGCCCGCGCCGGGTCGTGGCTGTCGCCAAAATAATGGCGCGGCTGCTGGCCGGAGAGTGCACGGATGGTCGCGATCATCCCGCCGTGAAATTGCAGGTAATCGTCGGAATCGTAGATGTCGTGTTCGCGGTTGTCCTGGTTATGCAGCGCCACTTCGACGGTCGACAGGCGCATGCGGAAGGCGTCGCGCTGGTCGGTTCCCTGCGCCCCGCGCGCGTACGCGTAGCCGCCCCAGTTGACGTACGCTTCGGCGAAATCGGCGTCAGTCTCCCAGTTCTTATGCTGGATCAGCGGCAGGATGCCGGCGCCGTAGCTGCCTGGCTTGGCGCCGAACACGCGGTAGGAAGCGCGCTGTTTTGCTTCCTCCGGCTGCAAGCCCTGCCCCAGCCAGTCGTCCAGCTCCTGCAAATAATGCTTGCGCACGAAATTGTCCTCCGGGCTCTCGTCAAGCGCGATAACGGTATTGACGGCGTCGTCGATCAGGTCGATCAGCTGCGGGAAAGCGTCGCGGAAAAAGCCGCTGATGCGCGTCGTGACATCGATGCGCGGGCGCTTCAGTTCGGCCAGCGGGATCACTTCGACGCCGCTGACCTGGCGGCTCTCCAGCCGCCACACCGGCCGCACGCCCAGCAGCGCCAGGATCTGCGCCACATCGTCGCCGTGCGTGCGCATCGCACTGGTGCCCCAGATGCTGATGGCGACACTTTCCGGATACGCACCGGTCTCCAGATGATGCCGGTGCAGCACTTCGTGGGCCAGTTGCAGACCAACGCGCCACGCCGATTGCGACGGCACGCTGCGCGGATCGACCGAGTAAAAATTGCGCCCGGTCGGCAGGATGTGCGCCATGCCGCGGCTGGGCGAGCCGCTCGGGCCGGCCGGCACGTAGCCGCCCGACAGGCCATGCAGCAGGTTGTCGATTTCGTCGGTGGCGCGCGCCAGGTTCGGCACCAGTTCCGCGCAGGCGAAGCGCAGGATGCGGCGCAGTGCATCGTAACGGGGGACTGCAGCGACAGGCGCTGCTGCCACGCGCGGCTTGACGACCGCGCGTACCTTGCCCATCTGCTTCAGCAAGGGCGAAGAACGCGCCATGGCTGGTTGCAGCAGTGGCGCGGCGACTTCTTCAAGCTCGGCAAATACCCGCGTCAGCACACTGTCGATGGCGTCGACGCGATAGCCGTCCGTGCGCAGCTGCTCGTACAGCGCCAGGCACAGGCTGTCGATGGCGTCCAGTGCATCGGCGCGCGTGACGATTGCGCGGCCGGACACGCGCGCCAACGCTGGCGTGACGTTGATGCGGCGGCCCTTTTGATCGAGCAGCATCGTCATCTCGAGGCCGAACAAGGCGGCGACCGCATCCTGCAAGCCGGGGATGTCCAGGTTGGGCAGGCGTGTCAGCGACACCAGCATGTCGGGCATCTGCTCTGCGTCCGGACCGCGCCCGAGGATGTGCAGGCCGTCGCGGATCTGCGCCGAACCGAGTTCGCACAGGTAGCCGTCGAGGTCTTCGATCAGGTGGGCGACACCGGCGCCGTCCATCCCGGTCAGCGCCGCCGGCAAGCCTTCATCATGAGAATGGTCGTGATCGTGATCGTGATCGTGATGATGATGGTCGTGACCATCGCCGTGATCATGGTCATGATGCAGCAAACGCGCCTGCAGATCGGCATCCAGATTGGTCTGTTTTACCAGTTCCCAAATTTGCTGTTGCAACAGCGGCAGCTTGGTCGGGTCGAGTACTTCGACCTGGTAGTACTCGTCGACCAGCTGCGTCAACTGGGCCAGCGCGCCGTAGGTATCGGCGGTAGTCATTGGCGGCGTCAGATGGTCGACGACCACTGCGTGCGCGCGCCGCTTCGCCTGCGAGCCTTCGCCCGGGTCATTGATGATGAACGGATAGAACAGCGGCAGGTCTTTCAATAGCGCGTCCGGGAAGCAGTTCTCGGACAGGCCGACACCCTTCCCCGGCAGCCACTCCATGGTGCCGTGCTTGCCGACGTGGACAATCGCATCCGCACCCCAGACATCGCGCAGCCAGCGGTACAGCGCAAAATAATGGTGCGTCGGTGGCAAGTCCGGCTGGTGATAAATGGCGTCCGGATCCATGCCATAGCCGCGCGGCGGCTGCAGCGCCACAAAGGTGTTGCCGAACTCCAGGCCAGCCAGCGCCAGGTGATCGTCGTGGACATACGCAACGCCAGGTGCCTCGCCCCATTGCGCCACCATGCGCTCGCGCATATCCAATGGCAGGTCGGAGAACCATTCCGCGTATTGCGCGGCCGGGACGCGGCCGGCGGCATTGTTCAACTGCTCGCCGGTCAGGTAGATTTCATCGTACGAGCAGCGCGCCACGAGTTGGTGAATCAGCGCGGTGCCGCTCTCCGGCAAGGCGCCGACGTCATAGCCGGCCACGCGCATGGCATCCAGGATGCGCATCAGGGAAGCGGGCGCATCGAGGCCCACTGCATTGCCGATCTGCGCGGCCTTGCTGCTCGAATTGGTGAACATGAAGGCGACACGTTTCTCGGCATTCGGCACTGCGCGCAAGCGCGCAAACCGCGCCGCGATGCCGGCCACGCGCGCGACGCGTTCAGGCACCGGTTCGTATTCGATCACTTCGCTCGGCATGCCGGCCGCACGCGCCTTGAACGACACCGGCACGGTGATAATGCGGCCATCGAATTCGGGCAGCACCACGTTGATGGCCGCATCGAGCGGATTCAGGCCGCGTGCCGATTGCTGCCACTGCTCGCGCGTCATGCCGCTGGTGATGGCCTGCAGCACCGGCACGTCGAGCGTGTCGAGCACTTTGACCGACCAGCCGGCAGGCGTCGCGCCACCGGGCGTGATTTCGCCCATGGCGAACGACGTGGTGTTGATCAGGACATCGATATGGGTCGTGTCGCCGGTGCGGAAGTAGCGCAGTGCCGAGGGCAGTTCGCCATCGCCGCTGCGCAGGGAGGCTGTAAATACGGGCAGCACGTTCATCCCGCGTTTTTCCAGGGCTTCCAGCAGCGCATCGATGAACCGCGTATTCCCGCTCATCCAGTGGGCACGATAGAACACGATACCGGCACTTGGTTTGGCGGGGTCGCGCAACGCCAGCCAGTCGGCCACGCTGGCGTCCGGCGACAGGTCGGGGTGATAGATGCCATGGTCGGGCAGGCGCAGAGCGGGCTCGTAACCGAAGCCGGTCATCAGCAAATGATCCGACAGGTAGCGCAGCAACTGCGCCAGGTTGGTACTGCCGCCAGCCTGAAAATATTCGACGCAGTGGCTCAACACTGCCGGCGTGACCGTCGATATGGCGGCCAGTTCAGGGTCGGCTTCACCGGTGCCACTGATGGCAATCAGGTGCACATTATGGCGGCGCGCGTGGCTCACCAGATCGGCGACACCGGGCACGCTGCCAAGTCGTCCCAGCACGCGCAGGATGACGATACGGGCGCCACCAGCCAGCGCCACCAGCGATGTCTCGGGGTCCAGCGATTGCAGATTGACGCCTTCCACCGCACGCAACGACGCCGGCAATTGCGCCAGCGCGTTGTGCAGGACCGTCAAATCGTTCGACGCATGCGTCAGTAACACCAGCTGCGCGTCAGACATCGCCGCTACCCAGTCGATGAAACACCAGCGCGCTGACTTCTTCTCCGCCCACCAAATGCTGGTCGACGATCTGGTCGATCGCCGCTTCGTCGAGCCGGTTGTACCACGTACCTTCCGGGTAGACCACCATCAGCGGCCCCTCGGCTTTGCACGCCACCATGCAGTGGGTGCGGGTGCGTTTTACACGCAGGTCGGGCTGCGCATCGATTTTCTCGCCCATGTATTCGAAGATGGCCTGGGAGCGCGTACCGTTTTCGGTACAGCGCGGGCCCACGCACATGAAGACGTGGCGCGTGTGAGTCCGCATGGAGTTACTCGAATTTCTTGAAGAAGTAAGAACTGAAGCCGCCGACCGCCAGCCAGAACGCGGCATTGGCCAGCGCGCTGGCGACGACAAACGCGTGCTGCAGTTCCGGCGGTGCGCTGCTGGTGTGGACCAGCGGCTGCGGTGCGCCGATCATCTGCGGCGCGGCCAGCAGGACAAAGCCGGCAAGCGCGCGCACGCGGCCGTGACCGAAGGCCAGCAGCGCCAGGCCGCCTGCGGTCGACAGCGCCGTCAGCGCCCACCACAACTGGCGCTCGCGCAGCGGCGCTGCGCTGGTGCCAGGCAGTTCGGGCGGCAGGCCCAGCGAAGGCGCCATGAAAAATACCGCGTAACCGGCCGCGCCCCACATCAGGCCCTGGCGCAGGGTCGGGCGCACACCGGCCACCGTCAATGCGGCGCACAGCAGCAACGCGTACGCCACGCCCATGCTGACGTTGGCCAACACGGTGAACGACGTGCGCTCGGTACCGTTTTCGGGCTTCCAGCCAGCGTGTTCGTGGGCAGGTTCGGAGGCAGATTCGTGCGCGTGTTCGTGCGCATGCGCGACCGGCGCAGCAGCAGCCGGTGCAGCATCTTCATATGTCTCGGCCTGCAGAATAGTCGGCACGATCTGCACCGTCTGCACGGCCGTCAGCACCAGCCCGGCCAGCAAGCCTGCCGCTACCGCCGTACTGACGATGCGCGTAAAAGGGTTGCGCGGCGCGCGTCCGGCAAGGCCGTCCGTCCCGGCCATCAATGACAAGGAAAGCCCGCGGAGTGGCGGCTGTCGTGCGCGGCGTTGTGCAGCGCTTCCATCGGCGCGAAGCCCATGCCGTACAACAGGCCGATCGCCAGCGCGCAGCTCAATAAGGCAGCCTTGACGTTGGTGGCGGTAGTGGCGGCGCTGGCCGGTGCGGCAGCGTGGTCGATAACAACAGGGGCGTGTGACATGGGAAGTCCTTCCGGAGGGCTGGAGCGAGAGCAGTACCGGGAGGACGACAAAAGATGGGTGCGCAATGCAGCAAACCACCTGATCGCCCACCGCGATACAAACGTTTAGACAGTTTCAGGCTGGTCTCCGGACTCGTGAAGCGAGCGCTGACTGATAAACACCAGCGCTCCAGATCCACGCCTTCCCATGCGCTGCACAGTGGCGAAATGCGGACCTGCTATTCACATACCGTTGCGGGGGCAGTGCCGGGTTCGTGCCTGAACAGCGCAGTGACCGGCTTCCCAATTAACCTGGCGGCTTGCACCGGCAGGACCTGAAACGTATTGCAAGGTTCGTATTCTAGGGACACAGCCACGGGCTGGCAAGAACATTCATGCCGTGCGTGCCGGCTGCGGCGTGGCAAACCTGACGTCGATCTCGTCGAAACGCTTGACACGATACACCGCCAGTGCGATCAGCCAGGTCCCCAGAAACAGCCCGATGATCAAGTATCCGAGGCTGCCAAAATGCGCGCTCAGGGCGCCGACGCCGTCCCAGAACCAGCCGTTCAGCGCGAGGCGTTCGCGTACCAGGCCCAGCGTTTCGATGGTTGCGACGCCAGCGGCCACCAGCACCGACACCAGCGTGATGGTGAGGTTGTAAAAAAGTTTGCGGATCGGGCGGTACTGCGCCCACCGGGATGCCCCCAGCATCAGGGTGCCATCGAGCGTATCGACCAGCGCCATTGCTGCGGCGAACAGGCAGGGAAATACCATCACCGACCACATTGGCGCACCCTGCGCCAGCTGCAGCGCGGCCAGGCCAAACAGCGCCACTTCACTGGCCGTGTCGAAGCCGAGGCCGAACAGAAAACCGACCGGAAACATCTGCCAGCTGCGCGACGCCAGCCGTACCAACGGGCGAAACAGGCGCGCGACAAAACCGCCGCCGAGAATATCGAGACCGCCCGACGGCAGCGCTTCGCCCCGCTGCACCGCGCGAAAATTGCGCACTGCCGGCACCAGGATGGCGACATTGAACAGCGCCAGCAACAACAGGTACGACGCCGAAACCACCGTGCCGATCACGCTGCCGACGCTCTTCATCTGGTCGAAATGGGTGGCGAGAAAACCGGCCGCCACGCAGACGACCAGTGCAATCAGCGTGACGACGGTAGAGTGGCCCAGCGCGAAGAAAAAGCCGGCGGCAATGGGCTGCTTGCCTTCAAGGACCAGCTTGCGGGTGACGGTGTCGATGGCGGCGACGTGGTCGGCATCGACTGCGTGGCGCAACCCCAGGGTCCAGGCCAGCATGCTGGACGCGAGCAGCGCCGGATGATCGTGAAAGACGATCCATGCCCACGTCCACGCGCAGAGGTTGGCCAGGGCCAGCAGCGCGTACAGAACCGTCAGCTTGCGGCGCAGCGTTTGGGGAGTGTCGGCCTGATCGTTGAAAAGACGGATAAATACATGAAACATGGGCTGCCTAGGTGTGATCGTATGACGATTATATTATTAGTCATACCGATCGTGGGAATCGTGCCAATCTGCGACATGAATGTAAATTTTTGAAAATGATAATGGTTCTCATTTGGAGCACACGCTACAATTCCGCTCACTTTCGCCGCACGGCTGAATTCCCTCTGCCCACTCTGATATTTCATGCAAAAAATCCTTTTGAGCTGCTGCCTGACCAGCACGGTCCTGCTGCAGAACGACGCTGCTGCGCAAGCAACAACGCCGCCGCCAGTGGTAGCAACGCCGCCCGCCGCCAAGATCCCATCCGTCACGGTTACCGCCGACAAGCCGGTGCCGTCTGTCAACGTGGTTGGCGAGCGTCCCACCAACCGCATCGACCGCCAGGTCTACGATGTCAAATCGGATATTTCCAGCACCAATGGCACCGCGTCCGATGCGCTGAACAATGTGCCCTCGGTAGCGGTGGATCCGGACGGCACCGTGACGCTGCGCGGCAGCAGCAATGTGCAGATTCTGGTCGATGGCAAGCCGTCCGCCATGATGCAGGGAGATAACCGCGGCGCGACGCTGAACGCGATGGCTGCCGACGATATCGAGTCGGTCGAGGTCATCAACAACCCGGGCGCGCAGTTCGGCAATGAAGCTGGCGGCGGGCCGATTTTGAACCTGGTGATGCGACGCAACCGCAAGCCGGGCGGCTTTGCCACGGTGAATGCAAACGGTGGCACAGCCGGCCGCTATAACAGCGCTGTATCGGGCAATTACAATGAAGGCGCCTGGGGTTTTCAAGGCGGCCTGAACGTGCGTCATGACGGCCGCAATTCAAAAGGCGAACTCGCGCGCGATCAGCTCGACCCGGTCAGCGGCGCAATGCTGCACAGCACCCAGACCTCTCAGGCAAACGGCCTGAACGATTCGGTCGGCGCGAACGGTACCGTCAACTACAACCTGAACGCGAACGACACGCTGGCCGCCAGCCTGTCGTACAACGGCCGCAGCAACGACCAGCATTCGCTCGACCGCTACACCAACGACGACGCGCTGGGCAACGTCATTGGCGACTATACCCGCACGACAAAACGCGAAGGCGACAGCCACAACTACGCGTGGGGCGCGCGTTACGACCACAAGGGCGCGTTGCCTGGCGAGACGCTGAAAATCGACCTGCGCGTGTCGGCCTCGAACAACACCAGCGACAGCGATTACGCCAACGTGTACGCAGTCGGCGCTGGTTTCGGCAACCGCGGCAATGCCCTGGCGCAGCAGCACAGCGCCAACAGCAACAAGATCGTCGATTTCACCGGCGATTACGAGCGGCCACTGGCTGGCGGTACCGCCAAGCTGGGCTATAAAGTTGCCACCAACAAGAGCGATGTCGACACAATTTACGACGACCTCGACCTGGTAACGCTGGCGCCGACGCTGAACCAGGCGCGCAGCAATGCCTACGAGATGGACGAAAACGTCGGCGCGCTGTACGGCTCGTACCAGATGAAGCTCAATGAGCGCTGGGGCGTGCTGGCCGGCCTGCGCGCCGAGTACACCGACCTCGACATCCACCAGATCACCGGCAATGCCGAAGCGAAAAACACGTACCTGAACTGGATGCCGAGCGCGTTTGCCACCTATAAAGTCGACGACAACACCAACCTGCGCTTTTCCTACGCGCACCGCCTGCGCCGGCCGAACGCCAACGACCTGAATCCGTACGTCATTTACCGCGACGAATTTAATGTGTCATCAGGCAATCCAAAACTGAAACCGACGCAGACCGATTCCTTTGAAGTGGGCTACGAAAGCAAGCTGGGCGCGCTGGAAGCCAATGTGCGCGGCTACTTTCGCCGCGACAAGGACGCGATCGTCGATTACCGTTATTTCATTGCCGACAATGTGCTGCTGACCACGAAGCAGAACGGCCAGGGCAGCAATTCCGGCGGCCTCGAGTTCACGCTCAGCGGCAAGTTGTTGCCATCGCTGACGATGAATACCAGCGGCAACCTCGCGCGCAGCACGCAGCGCACGCAGGATACCGATGGCGTCTTCAGCAGCCGTACTGCCAATTCCTTGAGCGGCCGCGCCCGTCTGAATTATCAATACGACCAGGCCAACCAGGTGCAAATGGCGCTGCAAATGATGGGCAAGCAGCTGTCCGGCCAGGGTTACCGTTCGCCGAATACAACCTTGAACCTGAGCATGCGCCACACGCTGTCGCCGAATCTGACACTGGTGGCAAACGTTACCGACCTGTTCAATTCGAACAAAATGCAGACGGTAGTCGACAGCGCCACGCTGCGCGAAACCAGCACGCGCCGCTTCGATGGCCGCGTGTTTTATGTCGGTCTGTCGTATCGCCTCGGTGGCGTTGCGACAAAAGCGTCGGATGACAGCAACGCGCCGCGCTTCCGTGGCCGCGGCGAAGGCGGCCCACCGGGTCGCGGTCCTGGTGGTCCGGGCGGGCCGCCCGGCGGCGGTGGGCCGGAAGGCTAAAGTTTCGGCGTGGCATGCATGATCGGCGATAATGGTATTTCCCCCTACATTGCCATTTTGCTGTTGCCATGCTCGCCTCCCAGCAAATTTTCCTGATCGCTGCATTGCTGTGTTTCCTGACGTTCCTGGTCCTGTTGTCGGTGGCAACAGACAAGACGCAGGGCTTGCGCGACATGCTTCTCGCCGCCGTACTCGGCATCGTGAGCAATATTTTGTACGCGTTCGGGCGCGACTTGCCACCCGTGCTTGCGTATGAAGTTGCCAACGTCACCTGCTCTGCCGCCAGCGCTGCACTGCTGGCTGGCTACTATCAGCTCGGCGGCCTGCGCGTGCGCCATGGACTGCTGGGCGCCTCTCTCGCGGGCCTCGGCGTACTGGTGGCGCTATTCCATTACGTAATCGATTCGTTTGCTGCACGCAGCATCATCGTGTCGCTGTTCCAGGCCGGTATTTGCATCGCACTCGCGCGCGCGGTCCTGACGTCGCGGCATACCTGGCCGCGACGTTTTTACGTGCCTTTTTTTGTGCTGTCGATGTGCTTCCTGGTAGCGTCCGGCCACCTTGGCCGCGTGATCTGGTTATCGTTGGCCACGCAGGTGCCGCCGTCGCTGCTGCAGCCGGACCGCCTTAGCATGGCCTTTATTACTGCGTCGGCGCTGGCACTCCCGACGTTGGGCATTGGCTGGCTGTTGATGGCGCATCAACAGATTGTCATCCGCGCGGAACATGTTGGCAATCATGATTTCCTCACTGGTGCATCGTCCCGCAAAGCGTTTTTTGAGATTGCCGCGATTGAGATGGCACGTGCCGAACGGCGCACGCAGCCAGTGGCACTGCTGCTGGTCGACATGGACAATTTCAAATTCATCAACGATTGCTCGGGTCACGCGGGTGGCGACGCTGCCCTGGTGCGCGTTGTGAATGGCGCCCGGGACATGCTGCGCGCAATCGATTGCGTGGCGCGACTGGGTGGCGACGAATTCGCGCTGCTGCTGCCCGGCACCGACTTGTCTGCAGCAACGGCTGTCGCAACCCGGCTACAACAAATTGTGCGTCACGCCGAAGCCGCACCCACGCTGACGCTGTCGATTGGCGTGACGCTGATCGGCGCAGGCGAAGCACTCACCAGCGCCATGCACCGCGCCGACGAAGCGCTGTATGCGGCCAAGGCTGCCGGGCGCGACTGCGTCAATGCTAAAAGTCCGCCGCAGCCTGGGCTGGCGCACTACCGCAGCTGATCAGCTCTCCTCCTCCAGCGCCGGCCCGCGCGTGCGTCCCGGCTGCGCCAGTTTTACCGGCCGGTGCGTGCGTGCCGAAGCGTAAATCGCGTCCATGATGCGCTGATCCTGCAACCCCTCTTCCCCCGGCGTGTGCACGGCCTTGTTTTTCTGGATGCATTCGGCGAAATGGTCCATCTCGGCGGCAAACTGGTTCTTGTCGTCGATCTGGATGGTCGTGGTCTGGTCATTCCCATCGACTACGCGCGTCACCTTCAACTGGATGCCGTGATAGGCATACGCAGGATTCATCTCGGCCCACGCCTGGGCACCATTCAAGCGAAGAAACTGCGACTTGTGCGCCGCATAACTGGTGGTGCACGTGGCAGTGAAGCCGCTGGGAAAGCGCAGGATGAACTGGCATGACTCTTCCACCTCGCGAAAGCGGACATCCCCGGGCGTCGACCAGACGGTGCCAATGACTTCGTTCGGTTCTTCGCCACTGAGAAAACGCGCGGCGTTGATGCAGTACAGGCCGACGTCCGGCAAGGCACCGCCGCCTGCCAGCGCTTTTTTCAGGCGCCAGTGCTCAGGGTCGCCCTGGTTTTGCGAGTTGGACGTGATGAATTCCTTCAGCGCGCCGAGCTTCTTTTCCTGGACCATTTTCACCAGCGCGCGATCCTTCGGCTCGTACTGGCTGCGGTAGCCAATCATCAGCTTGCGGCCGGCCTTATTGCAGGCATCGATCATTTGCTGGCATTCGGCCACGCTGGTGGCCATCGGCTTTTCACACAGCACATGCTTGCCGGCACGCGCGGCGCGCACCGTGTATTCAACGTGCATGCTGTTTGGCAGGCCGATATAGACGCCCTGCACTTCCGGCATCTGCGCCAGCTTGTCGTAGTCGCGGTAATCAAGCACCGCGCTCTCGGGAATATTGTATTGGTGCGCAATTTTAAGGCCCTTGGCACGGTCGCCAGTGACCAACGCCACCGGCTTGGCGTGCTTCGACTGGGCAAACGCCGGCAGCATTTCGTTGACGGAAATACGGCCCAGGCCGACGATGGCAATGCCGACGCGCTCGCTCATGGGATCGCCCGGCGGTTCGGTTTTTTCGGGCTTTTCTGTTTTGTCGAAAACAGGCGGAAACGTGACGCGGTCCTTTTCCGCGGCAGCGGCCTGCAGCGCAGGTGCGGACAGGGCCGCGAGGGTTCCGACGTAACGCAAAAAATCACGACGCAATGGCTGGCGTTGTTGCATGGGATGGCTTTCTGTAGAAGACAATAAAAACCATCGTCTCATGCACTACTGAAGCGCAGCGCCAGCTTGCCTTGACGAAAAATGGCCTAACGCCGGCGCCACGCCATCCAGCGTTCTTTGCCTTGGAACACGGCAATTGAATCGGTCACTGCGGCATCCAGGACGCAGTCGAAATGCGGCACGAGCAAGCTATCCAGCGTGGCACGGTCGATGCCGAACGGCGGGCCTTTGACGGCATCGTCGAAAAAGAAATAGCCGGCCAGAAGTGCACCTGGCGCCAGCAATGCGGCCGAGCGCGCGGCGACCTGTGGCCACATCGCGCGTGGCATGGCGCACAGGAAAGCCCGCTCGTAGATCAGGTCGAGTGCGCGGACGGGCGCGTAGCTAAAAAAGTCTGCTTCCAGCACGTGACCGGCCCACTGCCCTGTTGCAGCTTTTGCATTGGCCACGGCCACGGGTGCGAAGTCGATTGCGGTAGCGTCCCAGCCGGCGTCGCGAAAATACGCCAGTTCGTAGCCGGTGCCGCAGCCCGGAATCAAGGTTGTCAGCGGTACCGACTCCGCGATGAATGCGCGCAATTGTTCCGGCACACCGCCGCGGTCCCAGGGCATGAAACCCTGGGCGAAACGCTCGTCCCAGAAGGCAGGATTGCGCGGATCGCGGCTGGCAAAGTCGTGCATTGAATTAATGCAGGCCGGGAAAGTGAATATAGACCTGGATTGCCAGCACGGACACAGCCGTCACACCAACCAGCACGGTCACCAGCGCCAGCAGCCGATTGGTACGGCGCAGTTCCGTTTCCAGCAGATTGACCAGTTTGACATCGCGGTCGTGCGTTTCTGCCGCTTTTTCCAGCGCCTGATGTGCCAGGCGCGGCAATTGCGGGAAAATCTGCGCGTACCGCGGCGCTTCGGCCTTGAAACGCTCGAGCATGCCGCGCCAGCCAAGCTGCTCGCCCATCCAGCGCTCCAGGTACGGCTTGGCGGTTTTCCACAGGTCGAGGTCGGGGTCGAGCTGACGTCCCAGGCCCTCGATGTTCAACAAGGTTTTTTGCAGCAGCACCAGTTGCGGCTGCACTTCGACATTGAAGCGGCGCGATGTCTGAAACAGGCGCAGCAGAATTTGTCCGAACGAAATATCTTTTAACGGCCGGTCGAAAATCGGCTCGCAGCACGCGCGCACGGCGGCTTCCAGCTCATCCACGCGGGTCGTTTTTGGCGCCCAGCCCGACTCGATGTGGGCTTCGGCCACACGCTTGTAGTCGCGCCGGAAAAAGGCGAGAAAATTCTGCGACAGATAATCTTTGTCGTAGTCGTTGAGGGTGCCCATGATGCCGAAGTCGAGCGCGATGTAGCGGCCGAACGTTGCAGGCGCAGTCGATACGAGGATGTTCCCCGGGTGCATATCGGCATGGAAAAAGCCGTCACGGAAAACCTGGGTAAAGAAAATTTCCACGCCATCGCTGGACAGTTTTTTCAGGTCGATGCCAGCAGCAATCAGCCTGTCGGTTTGCGACACCGGAATGCCGTACATGCGCTCCATCACGATCACGCTGCTGGAACAATAGTCCCAGTACATTTCCGGCACCATCAGCAAGGTGGAGTTGGAAAAATTGCGGCGCAGCTGGCTGGCGTTCGATGCTTCGCGCATCAGGTCGAGTTCGTCGTGCAGATATTTATCGAACTCGCCTACCACTTCGCGCGGTTTCAGGCGGCGACTTTCCGGCCACACGCGCTCGATCAGGCGCGCAGCGACAATCATCAGCGCAACGTCTTCATCGACTGCTTTCTTCATGCCCGGACGCTGCACCTTGACGGCCACTTCCTTACCATCGCGCAGTACAGCAAAGTGAACCTGGGCAATCGACGCAGACGCTACCGGCGTGCGCTCGAAGCTGGCAAACAACTCGTTCGGGTGCGCGCCCAGCGACAGGGTAATCTGGGCAATCGCGAGGTCGGAATCGAACGGTGGCACGCGGTCTTGCAGACGCGCCAGCTCATCGGCAATATCTGGCGGCATCAGGTCGCGCCGGGTCGACAGCACCTGGCCGAATTTGACGAAAATCGGCCCCAGCTCTTCCAGCGCCATGCGCAGGCGCACGCCGCGCGGCGCTGAAATGTCACGCCAGAACACGATACGATCGATCAGCTTGGCAGTGCGGGGAACATTCAGTCCGGAAATGGCGATTTCGTCGAGGCCATAGCGTATTGCAACGCTGAGGATCTTAAAGAAGCGCAGGAATTTCAATATCATCAGCTATCCAGGTTGCGGGGCGATACAGTCGGACTGGCGTTGCGCAGCGCCAGCCGTTTTTCAAGGGCATGTTCCAGTTTTTCCATCCGCTTGGCGGCGCGTTCAACATCGTCGCGCAAGCGGGTAATCTCGTCGGCCAATTCGCTGACCTGACTCGGGCGGATCAGCACGGCGCGTTCTTCGAGCAGGAATTCGGCGACGTTTTCAGCAAACTTCTTGCCAGTGGCAGCAACGCCGGTGGCGGCACCGCGCGCCCCCTCGACCAGGCGCGTCGCCGCGATGGGGCCGAACAATTTTTCCAGATCATGCTCGGCTTCCCAGCGCAAGCCTTTCGACAGTTGCGAGATCGTGTTGGCGAATTCGGCGTCGCCCTCAATCTTGACGTACGAAAAAGCACGGTCGCGGTTTTGCACAATCAGCGGCAGGTCGCTCAATTTCACGCGGATGGTCACCGTGGCTGGCATCTCCTCGCTGCCCGGCTCTACCATGCCGTCGCGCGTGACGCGCATGCGCAGTTGCACGGCGCCTGTATCGATCAGCGCTTCCTTGCCGGCATGCAGGCCAAGCGAGGCGCGCGCCCAGCTTTCCTGGGCCAGCAAATGGTTGATGGCGGCGACGACCGGAACGATCAGGCGCGGCGGAAACAGGGAAGCTGGCGAGGGTGTCGATGACATGGTTTGCGTCTCAAAAAAAAGCCGCCCAGCGATTGTGGGCGGCTATGATCTTACCAGTTTGCCGCCAGTTTACCGTGCGGCAGGGAACTTAATCAGGGCAACTGTTGAATACCGGCGAGAACCCAGCCGGCAGTGCCATTCGTGGGCTTGCTCATGTTCCAGACTTCGGCAAACGGTTCAGCCAGTGCATCGGGCGCCGGCTTGATCATGCCGTTGAACTGCACGCTGGCCAGATACTCGTTGTTGACCGTCTCGATGCCCAGCAGTTGCGCCTCGATCGACACCACATCGGTGAAGTCGCGCTGGGGGCCGCGTTCCTGGATCTGCATTTTCAGTTCGGCAAACACTTCCGGCGTAGTGAACTGGTTCAGGTCGGCCACGTCGCCCTTGTCCCATGCAGCCTGCAGACGGATGAACGACGACTTCGCTGTGCGCAGGAAGCTGTCGTTGTCGAAATTGGCAGGGACGCCCCACGGGGTATGCGGCACCGGCGCGGCAGGCTCAGGTGCCGGCGATGGCGCCTGATAACCCTGGTTGATGCCCGAACCAATTTCCGGCGCACCGCCTGCAGGGACCGGGTTCAGGTTAAAGCCCTGGTTAAAACCCTGAAACGGCGCGCTGGCCGGCTCGTTGCGACGGCGGAACATGCGATACAGGAAGAACGCGGCCAGGCCGAGCAAGATTACCGGCAGGATCGTGCCCATCGCGCTGGCCATGCCAGAGCCCATGCCGAAGTGCGAAAACATCGACGCCAGGCCAAAACCCAGCAATGCCCCGCCGATTGCCCCGCCCAGCATACCGCCGAAACGACCCGGCTGTTTGGCTGGCGTAGCTGGCGCTGCCGAAGGATTATTTGCCGGCGCCCCCGGGCGGTTCATTTGCTGGGATGGCGCTGGCGCCGGGCTGCGCATCTGGCTCACCGACGACGACTGACGCCCGATCGAGCGGCCGCCTCCCATCGGGCGTGCAATCGATTCGCCCACCATCGACAATGCTGCGACGGCCAGGGTCATGCCAATCAAGAATTTTTTCATGTTCTACCTCGATAAACTAATACGGGATAATTAATACTTGATACCGGTATGCAGTGCAGCCACGCCGGCGGTCAGATTGAAATACTTGACCCCTTCCAGACCTGCAGTTTCCATCATCGTTTTCAGCGTTTCCTGGTCCGGATGCATCCGGATCGATTCAGCAAGATAACGATAGCTTTCCGCATCGCCAGCGATCTTTTGACCCAGCCACGGCAACACCGAGAACGAATACAGGTCATACGGCTTTTGCAGTGGCGCGGCGACCTTGGAAAACTCCAGCACCAGCAACTTGCCGCCCGGTTTCAGCACGCGGCGCATTTCCGCCAGTGCCTGGTCCTTGTGCGTCATGTTGCGCAGGCCGAAAGCCACGCTGACGCGGTCGAAATAATTGTCCGGGAACGGCAATTTTTCTGCGTCACACAACAAGGTAGGGGTCATCAGACCGGTATTCAACAGGCGGTCGCGGCCAACGCGCAGCATCGATTCGTTAATGTCGGTGAGCCACACTTCGCCGGTCTTGCCAGCCTGTTTGGCAAACGCTTTCGACAGGTCGCCCGTGCCACCGGCAATATCGAGCACCTTGAAGCCCGGCCGGACGCCGGCTTGGGCGATAGTGAAGGTTTTCCAGATGCGGTGCAGGCCACCCGACATCAGGTCGTTCATGACGTCGTACTTGGACGCTACGGAATGGAAAACCTTGGCGACTTCGTGCACCTTGTCGTCCTCGGACACCGTTTTGTAGCCGAAATGGGTAGTGTTATTGGTCATAGCGCTTCGCCGGATTGATCTACCTGCATTATACAAGCGTCAACGGGCGAAACGTGGCCGCACAACCGGTGCTTAAGGACGCGTTCAGGAACTTGCTTAATAGCGCTTTGCGAGGCGCTGGCGCTTGGCCGAGGAGATACGATATTCCTCACCGGCCGGCACCGCGCGGCGGGTGCGGCGCGCAGGCAAGCGCGCGCGTGCAGAAAACGTCTGGATAAATTTCCAGCTTAAATAGGCCATCATTGGGGCCCAGACAAAAATACCCAGTAAAACAATCATTCGTACGCTCACGTGCCTCTCCCCCAATCATATGCACAGGGCGAAAGCCCGGTGTCATTATGATCATCCCACGCTGCACGCATAGACGCGTGCACGTTACGGAAAAATAATAAAATTGTTATTCGGGCAATTTAATGCTGATGACCGCAGCCGCCGCTGGAGCGGGCGATCGGGCCGCTTTTCAGGCTGTTATCTGCCAGTGCGGCTGCAGCAGCGGCGCCACGCGTGACAGTGCCAGCGATGCGACCGGTGTCGCCGGTGAAGCCGGCTTTTTCGAGGCGCGCCAGGTAGTCTTGCCACAACGCGTCCTGCTCCCTGCCGAGCTTGTACAGATAGTCCCACGTGTACAAGCCGCTTTCGTGGCCATCGGTGAAGGTTGGCTTGACGGCGTAGTTGCCGACAGGCGCAAGCTCGGTGATACCAACATCGCGCTTGCCCAGTTGCAGCACTTCCTGGCCAGGACTATGGCCGGTGACAGCAGCGGACGGCGAATACACGCGCAGGTATTCGAACGGCAGTGAAAACGCGGCGCCATCCTCGAAAGTGATGTCGAGGAGTTTCGATTGCTGGCGGACAGTCAATTCGGTAGGAATAATCATGATGAACTCTTTAGCTTTTTATTGGGTCAAACGCTGCACGATGGCGGCGGATAGTTGTGGCAACAGCGCGCGGCGCGCCACCAGCGTGGCCGGATCGGCATCCCGCGTGGCATTGCCCCAGACCGGATTGGGAAAGTGGCTGTCATTGGTGAAGCGCGGGATCACGTGCCAGTGCAGGTGCGGCACGACGTTGCCCAGACTGGCCAGATTGATTTTATCGGGGTGCAACACCGCGCGCTGCGCCAGTTCGACGTGCTGCACGGCATCCATCAGCACCTGACGTTCCGCTGCGCTCAGGTCGCTCATTTCGCGGGCATGTTCGTGCCAGACGACGCGGCAAAAACCTGGAAAATTCGCGTCGTCGACCAGAATCACGCTGAACTGCGCATTACGCCACAGCGGCGCTGGCGGCGCCATGCACAGCTCGCACGTGGTATCGACGGTCATACCAGCACCCGCTCGATGCCGCCCTGGTTGGCGCGCGCCACATATTCCGGCAGCCAGTTTTCGCCCAGCAAATGACGGGCAATTTCGACGACGATATAGTCGGCGGTGGTGCCCGAATCGTCGTTATAGCGCGACAAACCCTGCAGGCAGGATGGGCAGCTGGTCAGCACCTTGATGTCGCCTGTAAAGCCGTCGGCGCGCAACTTGTCGGCGCCCTTCTCCATCTCATCCTCTTTGCGATAACGTACCTGCGTAGCAATGTCCGGGCGCGAAATACCGAAGGTGCCGGACTCGCCGCAACAGCGCTCGTTCTTTTCGATTTTCACATTGTCGACAGTGGCCACCAGCGCGTTCACGGTCTTCACCGAATCCTGCAGCTTCATCGGGTTGTGGCAAGGCTCGTGATACATGTAGCGGGTGCCATTCACGCCTTCCAGCCTGACGCCTTTTTCCAGCAGGTATTCATGGATGTCCATGATCCGGCAACCCGGAAATATTTTATCGAACTCGTAGGTCGCCAGCTGGTCATAACATGTACCGCAGGAGACCAGCACGGTCTTGATGTCGAGGTAATTCAGGGTGTTCGCCATCCTGTGGAATAACACGCGGTTATCCGTCATCATCTTGTCGGCCTTGTCGAACTGGCCGGCGCCACGCTGGGGATAGCCGCAGCACAAGTAGCCAGGAGGCAGCACGGTTTGCACGCCCACTTCCCACAGCATGGCTTGCGTGGCCAGGCCCACCTGTGAAAACAGGCGTTCCGAACCGCAACCAGGAAAGTAGAACACCGCTTCCGTATCGGCATTCGTGGCCTTCGGATTGCGGATGATCGGAATTACCTTGTCATCTTCGATGTCGAGCAAGGCGCGCGCAGTTTTTTTCGGGAGGTTGCCCGGCATTTTCTTGTTAATAAAATGAATCACCTGCTCGCGCACGGGCGGTTTGCCCGTGGTCGGTGGCGGTGCCTTGGTCTGCACTTTGGCAATCTGTTTCAACAAGCCATTGCCAAGCCGCTGCGCCTTGAAACCCCAGCCGACCATGGCCTTGCGCGTGGCATTGATCGTCGTCGGGTCGGTGGCATTCAGGAAGAACATCGCTGCCTTGTTGGCCGGCTTGAAACTCTTTTTGTTCATCTTGCGCAGCAGGTTGCGCATATTCATCGACACGTCGCCAAAGTCGATGTCGACCGGGCACGGCGTGACGCATTTGTGGCACACGGTGCAGTGGTCTGCCACGTCCTCGAATTCTTCCCAGTGCCGGATCGACACGCCGCGCCGGGTTTGCTCTTCGTACAGGAACGCTTCGATCAGCGCCGACGTGGCAAGGATCTTGTCGCGTGGTGAATACAGCAAATTGGCGCGCGGGACGTGTGTGGTGCACACCGGCTTGCACTTGCCGCAACGCAGGCAATCCTTGATGCTGGTGGCAATTTCGCCAATATCGCTTTGCTGCATGATCAGCGACTCGTGTCCCATCAGGCCAAACGATGGCGTGTACGCGTTGCGCAAATCGGCCGGCGCGCCCGGCATGTTCAGCAACTTGCCCTTGTTGAAGCGACCTTCCGGATCGACCCGCAATTTATAGTCGCGAAATTCTGCAATTTCTTCATCAGTAATAAATTCGAGCTTGGTAATGCCGATGCCGTGTTCACCCGAAATCACGCCGTCCAGCGACCGGGCCAGCTTCATGATGCGCTCGACCGCCTGATGCGCTTCCTGCAGCATGCCGTAGTCGTCGGAATTGACTGGCAAGTTGGTGTGGACATTGCCATCGCCGGCGTGCATGTGCAGCGCGACAAACACGCGCGAACGCAGGATGCGCTTGTGCATCGCGGTAGCAGCCTCGAGGATGGGCGCGAACGCGGCGCCGCTGAAAATCTGACGCAGCGGTGCGCGCAATTCCTGCTTCCAAGACACGCGCACGGTGCGGTCCTGGACAACGTCGAACAATGTGGCGTCCGGCTGATCGACCAGGCGCTGTTGAAATGCTTGCTCAAGCAGCGGCATGCCATGCTGGGCAAGCTGCGTCGTCGCCTGGCCCAGCGGCAAATCGAGATTGTGCAGCAGCCAGCGCCAGCGATGCTGGATCTGCGCTACCAGCGCGGTCGCTTCGTGCGCCCGGTCGCCCAGCAGTTCTTCAGGACTGACGCCAGCCGTGTTGTCGTCGTTGTCGGTGTCGTCGCTGCCCGACAACCGCAAGTTGCCGGAGGCCAGATAGTTGTGCAATTCATCGGCGAACTTCAACTTGTTGCGGATCGACAGCTCGATATTGATCCGCTCGATGCCGTCGGTGTATTCGCCCATACGGTTCAGCGGAATGACGACGTCTTCGTTGATTTTAAAGGCGTTGGTGTGCTTGGCGATCGCGGCCGTCCGCGCGCGGTCGAGCCAGAATTTCTTGCGCGCCTCGGCACTGACGGCAACAAAACCTTCGCCAACGCGGGTGTTGGCAATGCGTACCACTTCGGACGCGGCTTGCGCGACAGCGTTCTCGTCGTCGCCGACAATGTCGCCAAACAGCGCCATTTTCGGCAGCACGCCGCGCTTCGACTTGGTCGAGTAACCGACCGCGCGCAGGTAGCGCTCATCGAGGTGCTCAAGACCGGCGAGGCGCAGCGTGGCAAAGGCCGGGCCGCCCTTGGCCGGCAGGCCGTCGAGGTAATCCTTGATTTCGACGATCGACGGAATCGCGTCGCGCGCCTGGCCGAAAAACTCCAAGCAGACAGTGCGCGTAAAACTCGGCATCTTGTGCAAAATCCAGCGGCCCGACGTGATGAGGCCGTCGGTGCCTTCTTTCTGGATGCCTGGCAGGCCGGACAGGAACTTGTCGGTGACATCTTTACCGAGACCTTCCTTGCGGAATTTATTGCCGTTGATGACCAGCGTCTCGGTGCGGAACGGTGCCTCTTTCGCCTCGCCTTTCGCGTTCGGATGGGTCCAGGCGAGCGCAAATGTTGCGTCTGGCGCATCGTGGATTTTTGACAGATTGTGTCCAACACGGGTGACTTCCAGCCAGTCGCCGTTCGGGTCGACCATTTTCCACGAGGCCAGATTGTCCAGCGCGGTGCCCCACAGCACGGCTTTCTTGCCACCCGCATTCATGGCAATATTGCCGCCGATGCAGGACGCGTGCGCCGAGGTTGGGTCGACCGCGAACACGAAGCCAGCTTTTTCAGCGGCCTGCGAGACGCGGTTGGTGACCACGCCGGCGCCAGTCCAGATGGTGGCGTATTCCTTGTCGACACCTGGCAAATGCGTCATTTCGACCGGGCCGATGTCGATCAGCTTTTCCGTGTTAATGACGGCGGACATTGGCGTCAAGGGAATGGCGCCGCCCGTGTAGCCGGTGCCGCCGCCGCGCGGGATGATGGTCAGCCCGAGCTCGATACAGCCTTTGACCAAGCCGGCCATTTCGTCTTCGGTGTCGGGAATCAGGACCAGAAACGGATATTCGACGCGCCAGTCGGTGGCATCGGTCACGTGCGAAATGCGGTGCATGCCGTCGAAGCGGATATTGTGCTTGTCGGTGTAGCGGCCGAGCACCTTGGTAGCGCGCTTGCGCAAATCGTAGGTGGCGCGGAATTCATTGCCGAACTCGTCGACAGCACGGCGGGCAGCGGCCAGCAATTGCGCGACATTGTCGCTGCGCGTGGTAGTAGCGAGCGGATCGTCGCCTTCGGTGGCATCGACCGTGACGCGGCGTTTTTCCACTTCGGCCAGGCGGTGATGCAGCGCGTCGATCAGCTCCTGGCGTCGCTTCGGATTGTCCAGCATGTCGTCCTGCAGGTACGGATTCCGGCGCACGGCCCAGATATCGCCCAGCACTTCGTACAGCATGCGCGCCGAACGTCCCGTCTGCCGCGCGCCGCGCAACGTGTCCAGCAGTTGCCATGCATCCTCGCCGAGCAGGCGAATGACGATTTCCCGGTCAGAAAACGACGTGTAGTTGTACGGAATTTCGCGCAGTCTATCGGGAGTGGACCCGTCGGGTGCGTCGGCAAGCAGGGCGTGGAGATTGGCTGGGGCGTTCATGGATGAGCTGGCTGGAGGACTGTCCCTGGGAGGGTCATTCTAGCGTATTGCGCTGCATCACGCCGACGCACCCCAGCTTTTCAAACGCACCGATTACAGCAGCTTATGCTGCCAAAATTGAATTTGAAAAAACGAAATTTGCCAATGCTCCCCGAAATGCGCAGAAACATTGGTGCACTACGCTGCGGGGACGTTAAAGCGCTGCCGCCTGGCCTGTCCAGATATCGCACACCCATGCGAAAAAATCATCGGTCAGGCGGTCGCTTTCGGCATACCCGGGCTGAGCCAGCTTTTTCCACTTGGAAAAGGTATAGCGATGTTCGAACACCGGCATGCCGCCCGAATGCACTGCGAATACGCTCGCACCGTTCGCGCCGTCGCGCAACGTGCAGGTGAAGTTGCCATCCATCGGACAGGTCCATGCGCCAGCACGAAACGTCAGCACGCCGTCCTTTTCATACATCGCACACCACACATCGCCAGACTTGTCCGCCCATCCCGACTTCATCGGCAGGTTATTTCCCAGCATGAATTTGCGGGTAAAAGCCAGTGGCTGCTCGGTCATCTGGACTTTGTAAAACGTGCTGGGAAAATACTTCAGTTCAATCATGTTCTTGAATAGGTAAAACGTTAGCCCAGCATTTGGCCAATGCGGTGCCAGAAGCCGTCCGGCACGTACAGCAGCAGGACGGTCATGGTGATGTAGCGCGCGAATTTGCCGATCGCCATGTAAAACACGCTGGGCCAGAACGCCAGGTGCAGCCACCCTGCCAGTGTACACAATGGGTCGCCGATGCCGGGCACCCAGGACAGCAGCATGGTTTTCGGGCCGTAGTGCGCCAGCCACGCAAACCAGCGCGTGTTGCGCTCCTTGGCAAAGGCTACCTTGGCACGATAACCAAGGAAATAGTCAAAAGCACCACCCAGCGTATTGCCGAGCGTGGCAACCAGAATCGCCGGCCAGAACAGCGCGGGATTGGCCTTGATGACGGCAAATACGGCTGGCTCCGAACCAAGCGGCAAGAGCGTCGCGGAAACAAAGGCAATCACGAACACCGAACTCAGGCCCACTGCGGGTGCGGCAATCTGCTTGAGCAGCCAGAGGACAGCGCTTTCAATCATCAGGATGCCAGTTCAGCGGTGGAAGAAGCGCTCAATTATAATGACGAATACCCTTCGCAACGACACGGTACGCCGAGCCTGCCACCCAGCGCCGCGCATCGCCCTGCCCAGCCGGCCACCCGCCGGCAGCGACAGTCAAGGTCGACCGGCACCAGGCAACTGGCCAGATTTGTACTCACCTTGCACCTTCCTGAAGAGTAATCAGCACCATGACGATCGACTACCTCAAAAAAATCCTGACCGCGCGCGTGTACGACGTTGCCACTGAAACGCCGCTTGAACTGGCGCCCGTGCTTTCGCAGCGTTTCAACAACAAGATTTATTTCAAGCGCGAAGACATGCAGAGCGTGTTCAGTTTCAAGTTGCGCGGCGCCTACAACAAGATGGCCCATCTGTCTGAATCGCAACTGGCGCGAGGCGTGATCTGTGCATCGGCCGGCAATCACGCCCAGGGTGTGGCACTGTCCGCCGCCCGGCTTGGCTGCCGCGCGCTGATCGTGATGCCGACCACGACGCCGCCATTGAAAATTGCCGCGGTGCGCGCGCATGGCGGCAAGGCTGTCGAAATCGTGCTGCACGGCGAGTCGTACACCGATGCCTACAACCACGCCATCACGCTGGAAAAAGAACAAAAGCTGACCTTCGTGCACCCGTTCGACGATCCAGACGTGATCGCCGGCCAAGGCACCATTGCCATGGAAATCTTGCGTCAGCATGGCGGCCCGATCCATGCGATTTTTGTCGCGATTGGCGGCGGCGGCCTGATTGCCGGCATCGGCTCGTATGTCAAAGCGATTCGCCCCGACATCAAGATCATCGGCGTGCAGACGGTCGACTCCGACGCGATGGCGCGCAGCCTGAAAGCCGGCCAGCGCGTCACATTGACGGACGTTGGCCTGTTTTCCGACGGCACCGCGGTGCGTCTGGTGGGCGAAGAAACCTTCCGGATTGCCAAGGAAGTGGTCGATGAGATTGTGATTGTCGACACCGATGCCATCTGCGCCGCGATCCAGGATGTTTTCCAGGATACGCGCTCGATTCTGGAACCCGCCGGCGCATTGGCGGTGGCCGGCGCCAAGGCCTACATCGAGCGCTCGGCAATGTCGAAAAATCCGGTCAAGGGCGAGACACTGGTGGCCATTGCATGCGGCGCCAACATGAATTTCGACCGTTTGCGCTTTGTGGCCGAACGCGCCGAAGTGGGCGAATCGCGCGAAGCACTATTTGCTGTCACCGTGCCGGAGGAGCGTGGCAGTTTCCGGCGCCTGTGCGGGCTGGTCGCCGATCGGAACGTGACGGAATTCAATTACCGCATCAGCCACGCGCGCCAAGCCCATGTGTTTGTCGGCGTGCAGATCAGCAACCGCAGCGAGTCGAGCCAGCTCGCGCGCACGTTTGAAGAAAATGGATTTCCGACACTCGACCTGACGCATGATGAGCTCGCCAAGCTGCACATCCGCCACCTGGTGGGTGGCAAGAGTGCCTTGGCCGAGGACGAATTGCTGTATCGTTTCGAATTCCCCGAGCGGCCGGGCGTGTTGGCGCGCTTTCTGTCCAGCATGTCGCCGAACTGGAATATTTCGCTGTTCCACTACCGCAATCAAGGTGGCGACGTCGGGCGCATCCTGGTCGGCCTGCAAGTGCCGCCCGCTGAAATGGACGCTTTCCGCGAATTCTTGAACACCCTCGGCTACCGCTGCTGGGATGAAAGCGCCAACCCCGTGTACCAACTTTTCCTTGGATAAAAAGCTCGATGAGCAATATTGTTGACCTCTCGCCGCTGGGCAAATCTTCTGCTTACCAGACGCAGTATGCACCCGACCTGCTGTTCCCGATTCCCCGCCAGCAAAAGCGTGATGAATTACACCTGACTGGCACGCTGCCGTTTTTTGGCGTCGATATCTGGAACGCGTACGAATTGTCGTGGCTGAACACACGCGGCAAGCCGCAGGTGGCGATTGCGTCGATTACTGCGCCGGCCGACTCGCCCAACATCGTCGAATCGAAATCCTTCAAGCTGTATCTGAACTCGTTCAACCAGACCCGGCTGGAAAGTTCCGATGCACTGCTGGCCCTGCTGCGCCAGGATTTAAGCGCGGCGTTCGGTGCACCGGTACACATCGTGCTGACCACGCAGGAAGCTTTTCAGGGCACCAAAATGGGGGAACTGGACGGCGTATTGCTGGACCGCCTGGACGTGGAAATCGACCAGTACACGCCCAGCCCTGCCCTGCTGACTGCCGCCAGCGGGGATGCGCCGGTGGAAGAAACGCTGGTATCGCACCTGCTTAAATCGAACTGCCTGGTGACGGGCCAGCCGGACTGGGCCAGCGTGCAGATCCATTACGTGGGGCCACAGATCGACCAGGCAGGCCTGCTGAAATACCTGATCGGCTTTCGCGAACACAACGAATTTCACGAGCAGTGCGTCGAGCGTATTTTTGTCGATATTTTGCGCCAGTGCCGGCCGAACAAACTTGCCGTATATGCCCGCTACACGCGTCGCGGCGGACTCGACATCAACCCATGGCGCAGCAACTTCAGCAGTGCACCGCCACGCAATCTGCGCACCGCACGACAATAATACCGGTGCATCGTGACGCGGCTGTGCCTTTGGCGCGACAGTCCCTGTGCACACTTTTACGCCATCTCAACGTCACTTATCTACTGTGGGTAATGCTGAAAAATTGGGCAAAGCAGTGTGATTCATCGGCCAACTATGCACGAAGGTGTTTGTTATGCGGAAAACATTCGATTTCGCATGAGAAATTGCGCAGGCTGGCAAACGGTTGACGCGCTCTGTCGGCCAATTTGACCCGGCACCAAATTTATGCCGGGTTGTTGACCCGCAAGCCGCGCAGAATTCGAATTACTTCCGCGACAAACAGGCCTATAATTCGGGCTCGCAAGCACCGTTGTGCGTCGCAACATTTCCTGTGTGTTATGACCAACTTAAGTAAAATTCTGTCCATCGAGAGTGTTCTCCTCGACCTGGAAGTGTCTAGCAAGAAGCGCGCTTTTGAGCAAGCCGGACTGATTTTCGAGAACAACTACGGCATTGCCCGCTCGACCGTGTCGGACAATCTGTTCGCCCGTGAGCGGCTCGGTTCGACTGGCCTCGGCCACGGCGTGGCCGTGCCGCATGGTCGCATCAAGGGCAGCAAGAGCCTGAAAGCGCCACTGGCCGCGTTCGTGCGCCTGGTCGAGCCGATTCCGTTCGAGTCGCCCGATGGTGAACCGGTCAGCCTGCTGTTCTTCCTGCTCATTCCCGACCACGTGACCCAGCAGCATCTGGAAATTTTGTCGGAAATTGCCGAATTCTTTTCCGATGAAGCGATCCGCACGGCGCTGGCCACCGATCCGGATCCACAAACTGTGTACCAGCGCATCGTTAATTGGCAACCAAGCCTGCAAGCGCTGAGTTAAACTTTTTGGTGCCGGGCGTTCCATCGCCCTTACCAAAGGAACACTACTTCATGCTGCAGACCCCGCTGACCATCCAACGGCTGTACGACGATAATCGCGAAACGCTGCAGTTGGGCTGGTTCGCCGGCTTCCCGGGCGGGGAAAGGCTCATTTCAGGTGATGTGGCGTCAGCCGCCGACCAGGTGGGCCACCTGAACCTGATTCACCCGGGCCGCATTCAGGTATTCGGCCACCAGGAACTGAATTACTACCAGCGCCTGAAATCGAATTCGCGCACCCACGTGATCGGCGAGTTGATTGGCGGTGGCCCACCGGCGCTGATTATTGCGCAAGGCCTGGAAACGCCGCCCGACATTCTCGCGATCTGCGACGAACAAAATATCCCGCTGTTTTCAACGCCGCTGCCAGCTGCGCAAGTGATCGATTTCCTGCGCGTGTATTTATCCAAAAAGCTCGCGCAACGCACCATCATGCATGGCGTGTTCATGGATGTACTGGGCGTAGGCGTGCTGATTACCGGCGATTCGGGACTCGGTAAAAGTGAATTGGGCCTGGAGCTTATTTCGCGCAGCCACGGCCTGGTGGCGGACGATGCGGTGGAGTTTTCGCGCATTGCACCGAACATGATTGAAGGCCGTTGCCCGCCCCTTTTGCAAAACCTGCTGGAAGTGCGCGGCCTTGGCTTGCTGGATATTAAAGCGATCTTCGGCGAGACTGCGGTACGGCGCAAGATGCGCTTGAAACTGATCGTCCACCTGGTGCGGCGCGGCGCACTGGAAGAAGAAGTGGAGCGGCTACCGTTCCTGTTTCCGACCGAAGATGTACTCGGACTGCCGATTCGCAAAGTAGTGATTCCGGTGGCCGCCGGCCGGAATATCGCGGTGCTGCTGGAAGCGGCGGTACGCAATACCATTTTGCAGTTGCGCGGCATCGATACGCTGCAAGAATTCATGGAGCGCCAGCGGCAGGCAATGACGGGGGATTGACGCATTCCCGCGCAGGCGGGAATCCATAGCACCTTTGCATAGCGTAGAAATGGATTGGCCACAGAGCATGCGTACTGTGGGTGAAGCCGTAATGCTCGCCATTGGCGAGCCTGACTCCCCGCCTTCGCGGGGGATACGGTATCATTCGCCCATGCGCATCGTCCTCATTACCGGTATCTCCGGCTCCGGAAAATCCGTGGCCCTCAACGTGCTTGAAGACGCGGGTTACTACTGCGTCGATAACTTGCCCCCCGATTTATTACCCGACCTGGTCAAAAAAGTCGCCAGCGAAGGCACCACCCAGTTAGCGGTGGCAGTCGATGCGCGCAGCGCCGAATCGCTGGCCGAACTGCCTGTCTGTATCAAGTCTTTAAAGGCCGAAGGCCATGACCTGAATGTGATGTTCCTTACGGCGAATACGCATTCGCTGGTGGCCCGATTTTCCGAAACGCGCCGTAGCCATCCGTTATCGCACGCGCTGCGCCCCGGTGAAAATCCGGCCTCGCGCCGCACACTGATCGAATGCATCATGGAAGAGCGCGAGCGTCTTTCGGCAATCGAGCAACTGGGCCACCTGATCGATACATCGGATTTATCGGCCAATAAACTGCGCGCCTGGATCAAGGAACTGGCCGAGATCGAGCACGCACCGTTGACGCTGTTTTTCGAATCGTTTGCCTTTAAACTTGGCGTGCCGCTCGATGCCGATTTCGTCTTCGATGTCCGCGCGCTGCCAAATCCTTATTACGACGTCACGCTGCGTCCGCTGACCGGGAAGGATGCACCGGTGATTGCGTTTCTGGATGCACAGCCAAGTGCTACCGAGCTGCTGGCAGATATCCGCAATTTTATCGAGAAATGGCTGCCGTCATTCAAAACCGATAACCGCAGCTATCTGACGGTGGCACTTGGTTGCACCGGTGGCCAGCACCGTTCCGTGTATATGGCCGAACGCCTGGCCGCGCATTTTGCGCCGACCGAACGGGTGGTGTTGCGCCACCGGGAACAGTCCTGACGTTGCTAGCGTAATGCGCGCAGCGGATGCGCGTGTGCCGGCCACACCGGTGCAAAAAATGCGTCCACCATGACCGCGCTGACTTCTTCCAGCGCTGCCGGGTTCCAGGCCGGCGCATTGTCCTTGTCGATGACAAGCGCGCGCACGCCTTCCAGCACTTCGCCGTGATCGAAATTGCGCCGCACCAGGCTGCGTTCCATGCGCAGGCAAGCGGCCACATCCATGCCCACCGCGCGCACCAGCATTTCACGCGTCACACACATCATCAGTGGTGAGCGCAGCTTCATGGCAGCCAGTGCAGCTTGTGCGAATGCGCTGCCATCGCGCGCGAGCGAGGCCATGACGGCCGGCACCGATGCTGCACCGAAGTGGGCGTCGATGGTGCCGCGCTGAGCTTGCAGAACGCTGGCACCGGCCTGATCGGCAAACGGTGCTGCAAAATTGCGAATGGCGGCGACCAGCGCCGCGCCATCGGTCGCCTCGATCAACGCCATTAATGCCATTAATGCCGGCAATTGCGCCGATGGCACAAACAGGTCGGCCAGGCCGACATACAGCGCATCGGCGGCGGTGATCGTCAAGCCGGTCAGTCCGAGGTAGTGGCCCAGTTGCCCCGGCGCGCGCGACAGGAAATGGCTGCCGCCGACATCCGGAAACAAGCCGATATTCACTTCCGGCATCGCCATTTTGGTTCGCTCGGTGACGATGCGCAGGCCAGTGTCAGGACCGCCCTGCGCAATGCCCATGCCGCCGCCCATCACGACGCCATCCATCAGCGCAATGTACGGTTTCGGATAAAAATGGATCAGATGATTGAGGGCATATTCTTCGGTAAAAAAATCTTCCAGCAGTGCGCTGCCGCCCGCTGGCGTCGCGCGGCCGGCTTCGTAAAAAAAGCGGATATCGCCACCGGCACACAATGCCTTTTCGCTGCTGCTGGTGAGTACCACAGCGGCCACGCGCAGATCGTCGCGCCAGGCGAGCAAGGTGTCGGCCAGTGCCCGCACCATCTCCAGCGACAGCGAATTGAGCGCGCGAGGGCGGTCCAGGGTAATGATGCCGGTGCCCTGAACTACCCGGGTCTTGACGAATTCGCTCATGGAAGTGGGGGGAATTGTGGATGGAAAGGAATGATTTTAACGCGAATTTTACAATCTGCCTGCAAAAACGATGAGGGCACCGTGCTTGATTGACCGGCGCAACGTCGATTGACATGCGCTACTGAAAAGCAAAAAGGGCGCCATACAGGCGCCCTCGCTTTGCAATAGTGGGTTTTATACCGGGACTGCAGCGCCCCCTTCAGTCAGGTGTTTGATGGCCTGATGGTTATGCTCCTGGATTTTTTCCTTGTACTTCATGACCTGGCGGTCGAGCCGGTCGATCAGGGCGTCGACAGCGGCATACAGATCGTGCGACAGACTTTCGACGTGGACCAGTTTGCCCGACATGCGTAAGTTGATTTCTGCTTTCTGTCGTTTGTCTTTTTCCGTCAGGTTGTCGACGGTAAGGATGACAGCGATATCGATCACGTGATCGAAGTGGCGGCGAATGCGTTCCAGCTTGGCTTGCACGTATTCGCGGATGGCGGGGGTTACTTCAAGATGATGTCCACTGATGGTGAGATTCATACACGTACTCCTTTGAAGAAATTCCGCGCACGCCGCACGCATTGACCATGCGGCGAACGCCCTACATGGACTTGCGCAGGGTGACAGGAGGGATCTTTAATGCTTCACGGTATTTCGCGACCGTACGGCGCGCAATGACCATCCCCTGTTCCCCTAGCATGTCCGCGATCTTGCTATCAGATAATGGATTTTTAGGGTCTTCTGCTCCTGTAAGTTGCACGATCAGTGCCCGGATCGCCGTCGAGGATGCTTCTCCTCCTGCATCGGTGGCAACGTGGCTACCGAAAAAGTACTTCAACTCAAACATGCCGTGCGGGGTCAGCATGAATTTTTGGGTCGTTACACGCGAAATAGTGCTCTCGTGCAGACCCAGTGTATCAGCAATTTCACGCAGCACGAGTGGCCGCATGGCAACAGCGCCGTGTGAAAAGAAATTTTTCTGACGCTCGACGATGGCCTCGGAAACCCGCAGGATGGTGTCGAAACGCTGGCGCATATTTTTGATCAGCCACTTCGCCTCTTGCAATTGCACACCCATCTGGCTTTCACTTTTGCCCTGCTTCAGCAAGGCGGCGTAAGCGCTGTTGACGCGCAAGCGCGGCATCACATCCCGGTTCAGCATGCAGACCCACGCGCCTTTGACGCGCTTGACGACGACATCCGGCACCACGAAATCGGAGACGTTCGACGCGAACACATTGCCCGGATGAGGATTGCAGGCGCGGATGACCACCTGCGCCTCGCGCAAATCCTCGTCGTCGCAATCGAGTGCTTTTTTCAGCTTCGTCGTTTCGCGCTGGGCAAACCAGGTCAGGTGCTTTTCGACGATGGTCAGCGCCATGCGCCGCGTCACCATCGGCAAAGCCGGCATGCGCCGGATCTGCAGCGCCAGGCACTCGGACGCGTCGCGCGCGCCCACTCCCACCGGGTCGAAACTCTGCACCAGCGACAGCGCGGTTTTCAGCTCATCGATATCGATTTCCAGCTCTTCCGGCATGCGCGCGTGAATCTCGTCCAGCGACTCTTCCAGGTAGCCGTTATCGTTGATCCCGTCGACCAGCACTTCGACCAGCGCCCGGTCGCGCTGCGACAGCACGGCCAGGCGCGCCTGCTCCATCAGATGGTCACGCAGCGTGATGCCGGACGCCTCGATCTGCGGGCGCGACTCTTCATCGTCGCTGCCTTTGGCACGGCTGCTGTCGCCCCAGTCGGTGTCCCCATCATGGCTCACCTGCGCTTCTTCGCCGCTGCCGCCGCCCTCTTCCCCGCCGCCTTCACCGGCAGCTTCGGCGGGCGCAGGCGCATCCTGGCTACCCGGTGTGGGCGCAGCTTCACCCGGCGAGGTTGACATTGCATTGGGCGCGTTGATGGCGCCATCGCCCAGCAACCGCACCGAGCGGTCGAGCGGATCGTCGAGGCGCTCCAGGAGGGGATTATCGGACAGGGCCTGCTCCAGCTCCTGGTGCAGTTCGAGCGTGGACAACTGCAACAGGCGTATCGACTGCTGCAATTGCGGCGTGAGCGCCAGGTGCTGCGAGGTGCGAAGCTGGAGTGACTGTTTCATCCCTTACATCCGGAAGTGTTCGCCGAGGTACACGCGCCGGACCGATTCGTCCGCGATGATGTCGTCGGGACGGCCGGAAGCCAGTACAGCACCCTGGTTGATAATGTAGGCGCGGTCGCAGATGCCCAGCGTTTCGCGCACATTGTGGTCGGTAATGAGCACGCCGATGCCGCGCGCTTTCAAAAAGCGCACGATGCGCTGAATTTCGATCACGGCAATCGGATCGACCCCGGCAAACGGTTCGTCGAGCAGCACGAAGCGCGGATTGGTGGCCAGTGCCCGGGCAATTTCCACGCGCCGGCGCTCGCCGCCCGACAGTGACATCGCCTGGTTTTCACGCAGCTTTTCAATTTGCAGGTCGGCCAGCAGGATATCCAGCCGCTCGTCGATCTGTGCCTTCGTCAACGATTTGCCATCGACCTTTTGCAGTTCCAGCACGGCGCGGATATTGTCTTCCACGGTCAGCTTGCGAAACACCGACGCTTCCTGCGGCAGGTACGACAGACCGAGGACGGCGCGCCGGTGAATGGGGAGGCTGGAAATGTCGACACCATTGATCTCGATGGCGCCGGCGTCCGACGGCACCAAGCCGACGATCATGTAGAACGAGGTGGTCTTGCCGGCGCCGTTCGGCCCCAGTAATCCCACCACTTCACCGCAGCGCACCTCCAGCGACACATCGCGTACCACCAGACGCTTTCCGTAACTTTTTTGCAGCCCCCGAACAATCAGGGTGCTCTCGCAATCATTTACTTCCATTATTTTTTTCCTGCTGGCGGGACGGCTGCTGGCGCGGGCGCCGGTGCAGCGGTGGCATTGACAGGCGCAGCGGCGCCGGTCTTGCGCGGCGCCAGGATCAGCGTGACGCGGCCCTTGCCAGATTTGCTTTCGCCACTGGCGTCGTTGCGCGCCGATGCGACTTCCTTGCGGCTGTCGTACGAAATGAAATCGCCGTCGACTTCATTCGACAGGCGCGTGCCTTCCAGGTTCTTGACGCTGGCATTGTTGAACAGCTTGACGATCTCGGAGCGCTCTTCGTATTCGATGCGCTGGGCTTCGCCCTCGACCCACAGATCGGGGCCGCCGTCTTTCTTCTGGCGGAAGGTCGCCTTTTTGCCCGGCACGGTGGTCAGCGTGACGGCCATGAAGCCATCGTCCGACTCCTTCAGCGTGGCCTTCTCGGACTTCAGAATCAGCGTACCGCGCGTGAGGACCACGTTACCGGTGAGGACACGGGTTTGCGTCACTTCGTCGACATCCAACGAATCGGCGCTGATCAGTGCCTGCTTCAGCGAGTCTGCTTTTTCGGCGCCAGCATGGCCGGCAGCCAGTGCGAGCAACGCCATGGCGAAGATTTTTTTCATGGGAACGGGTCCTGTTTTGATTGGCACTATTATATTTATCGGGAATGCCGCGGCGGATAGACAATCTGACTGTGACTGTTCACATGCAGCGTCTGCGTCGCATTATTGGCCTGCATGCCGACGCCCTTGAGCGTGGCGGTACCAAGCTGGATCTCGACCGGCAAAGCAGTCTTGACGATTTCCTCGTCCGGCAGCGCGGTCAGCGCTTCGCTGCGGATGCGCAGCGCCTTGGTCGTGCCGGAGGCCGGACGCTGCACGTCCACATTCCCCGCCAGGTCGACCTGATTCTGCGCGTTCATCACTTTCGCGGTCTTCGCCGTCACCGTCATCGGCGGGCGGCCCGGCGTCATATTGTGCATCACCGGCTTGTCGATATCCGAAACATCGACGTCCGGCCGGTGCGACAGACCGGCACCGGAAAGCACGTAGGCTGGCTTGCCATCCGGCGTCATGCGCACGAAGCTGAAGTTCTCGACGATGTAATCGGGTTCGCTCGACTTGGCACCGCCACCCAGCGCCTCGGGGTCCTGCATGACCTGCACCAGCCAGAAGCTGCCTAGCGCGAGAAAGACGCCGCCCACCATCATGCCGATCAGCGGCCAGCGGTGCGCGGTGCGTTTGTGTTTGTTATGGCTGTTTGACATCGGGCCGCTTATGCAAAATAGGGCGCCAGCGCCTGATCGTAGGTGCCCTGCGCACGCATCACCAAGTCGCACACTTCGCGCACGGCGCCGCGCCCGCCCGGTGCCCGGGTGACGTAATGGACGCGGTGCTGCACTTCCGGATGGCCGCTCGGGACGGCCACCGCGAAGCCCACTTTGGTGAGCAAAGGCAGGTCGATCACATCGTCGCCGATGTAGCCGCATTCATCGGCCGTGACGCCGGTTTCCTTCAATAATTCGGCGAACGCCACGCGCTTGTCGTGGATGCCCTGGTAGACGTGATGGATACCGAGATCGGCGGCGCGCCGCACCACGATGGGCGATTTGCGCGCGCTGATGATGGCGGTGACGACACCGGTTTTCGCCAGCAACTGGATACCCAGGCCGTCGAGCACAAAAAACGTTTTGGTGGCTTCGCCGTCGGCGCTATAGGTCAGGCTGCCGTCGGTGAGCACGCCATCGACGTCGAAAATCATGACTTTGACGCGCCTGGCGCGCTCAACGTGGGCCAGCGGCGGGGAAATGAATTGGTCCATCAGATGACTTTCGCGCGGGTCAGGTCGTGGATATGCAGGGCGCCCACCAGTACGCCATCGGTGTCGACCACCAGCATCTGGTTGATGCGGAATTCTTCCATCACCGCCACCGCATCGACTGCCAGTTGCTCGGCCACGACAGTGCGCGGATTGGCGTGCATGACGTCGCGGATGACGATGCTGGAGAAATCGCGTGCAGCGGCAATCAGGCGACGCAGATCGCCATCGGTGAACACGCCGATCGGACGGTTCGCCGCATCGACCACTGCGGTCATGCCCATGCCTTTGCTGCTGATTTCCACCAGCGCGTCCAGTAACAGCGTATCAGGCGCTACCGACGGCACTTCGGCGCCGCTGCGCATCACGTCGCGCACATGCGTCAGCAGGCGCCGGCCCAGCGCGCCGCCCGGATGCGAGCGGGCGAAATCCTGTTCCTTGAAACCGCGCGCGTCCAGCAGCGCCATGGCAATGGCGTCGCCCAGCGCCAGCGTGACGGTGGTGCTGGCGGTGGGCGCCAGGTTCATCGGGCAGGCTTCCTTGGCGACGAATATGTTCAGGTGCACATCGGCCAGCAGCGCCAGCGACGATTGCGGCTTGCCGGTCATCGAGATGAGCGGCGCGCCCATGCGCTTGACGAGGGGCAGAATTTCCATCAGCTCGGCCGACTCGCCCGAATACGAAATGGCAATCACGACATCCTGCGCGGTGACCATGCCCAGGTCGCCGTGCGCCGCTTCGGCCGGATGCACAAACATGGCCGGCGTGCCGGTGGAGGACAGCGTGGCCGCGATCTTGCGCGCGATGTGCCCGGACTTGCCGATCCCGGACACCACGACGCGGCCGGTGCACGCATACAACAGGCCCACGGCGCGCGCCACGCTGTCGTCCTGGTCGAGTCGGGCGTCGAGCGCGCGAATGGCATCACCCTCGATGATCAGGGTCTCGCGCGCCAGCATCAACGCGCGGCGAGCCTGCTCCGCATCGAAACTTTTCAGCATTATTTTTCCATCGGTTAAACTCATCTTGCAAGTATAAACGAATTGCGAAAGCAAAAAACTTGCCAGTGGCTTTCGTGCCGATTTACCCGTTTATTTACTCCCTTTTATACGATGGCCGCACATGGTTTCCGGACTTGAACTGACCCTCCTTCTGCTTGGCAGCGCGGTACTCGGAGTGGTGGCGTTCCGGATGCTGCACCTGCCGCCGATGCTCGGCTACCTGGCCGTCGGCGTGCTGATCGGCCCGCACGCGCTGGGCCTCGCTGCAGAAAACGACACCACCAGCGCACTGGCCGAATTCGGCGTGGTGTTCCTGATGTTTTCAATCGGGCTTGAATTCTCGCTGGCCCAGTTGCGCGCCATGCGGCGCATCGTTTTCGGGCTGGGCATGGCGCAGGTGGTCCTGACGATCGTCGCCACCATGCTGTTCGGCTGGATCATCAACCGCTTTTCTCCGTGGGCCGTCAGCTGGCAGGCCGCGTTTGCGCTCGGTGGCGCGCTGGCGATGTCGTCGACGGCAATCGTCTCAAAAATGCTGACCGAGCGGCTCGAGCTGGAAAGCCAGCACGGCCGGCGCAGCATCGGCATTTTGCTGTTCCAGGATCTGGCCGTGGTCCCTCTCATCATCATGATTCCGGCGCTGGCGCAAAGCCCGGAAACGCTGGCCGCCACTCTCGGCTGGGCTGCGGTCAAAGCCACACTGGTGCTGGTGCTGCTGCTGTTCTTCGGCCAGAAGCTGATGCGCAAATGGTTCACTGTTGTCGTCAAGCGCAAGTCGCAGGAACTCTTCATGCTGAACCTGTTGCTGGTGACGCTGGGCGCGGCCTGGATCACCGAGCACGCCGGCCTGTCGATGGCGCTGGGTGCATTCGTCGCCGGCATGCTCATTTCGGAAACCCAGTACAAGCACCAGGTGGAAGAAGACATCAAGCCGTTCCGCGATGTGCTGCTCGGGCTGTTTTTCATCACGGTCGGGATGCTGCTGAACGTGGAACTGGTGCTGCAGCATTGGGCGCTGGTGCTGGGACTGCTGGTGGTGCCGGTGCTGTTCAAATTTCTGATGATTACTGGCCTGGCCAGATTATTCGGCTCCTCGACCGGCGTCTCGGTGCGCACCGGTCTCGCGCTGGCGCAGGCCGGCGAATTCGGCTTTGTATTATTGAATCTGTCGTCGAATGCGAAGCTGGTCGACCCTTTCATCATTCAACTGGTACTGGCCTCGATGGTGCTGTCGATGCTGATCGCGCCACTGCTGATCGCCAACTCGGACCGCATCGCCATGAAGATCGCGTCGAATGAATGGATGATGCAGTCGCTGCAGCTGACCCAGATCGCCAGCCGCACGATGGCCGCGCAAAAGCACGTGATCATCGCCGGTTTCGGCCGCAGCGGGCAAAGCCTGGCGACGCTGCTGGCCGAGGAAAAGCTGGTGTATTACGCGCTCGACCTGGATCCGGAGCGGGTCCAGGAAGCGCAGGCGGCCGGCGCGAATGTCTCGTATGGCGATGCGTCCCGGCGTGAAAGTCTGATTGCCGCCGGCATCAACCGCGCCAGTGCGCTGGTGGTGTCGTTTGCCGATACGCCGGCCGCGTTGAAGGTGCTGCACCTGGTGCACGAACTGGCGCCGTCACTGCCGGTGATCGTGCGCAGCCATGACGATACCGACCTCGATGTACTGAAAAAGGCCGGCGCCACGGAGGTGGTGCCGGAAGCGCTTGAGGGCAGCCTGATGCTGGCGTCGCACGCGCTGGTGATGATGGGCATTCCGTTGCGGCGCGTGGTGCACCGCGTGCAGAGCGCGCGTGATGAACGCTACGCATCGTTGCGCGGTTACTTCCATGGCGCCGGCGACGGCGGCGAGGAGCCCGAACATTTGCTGCGACTGCATTCGGTGACGCTGCCGGATGGCGCGGCGTCGATCGGCAAGCGTTTATCCGACCTGGAACTGGCCGAGGTCGGCGCGGAAGTAACCACGCTCCGGCGCGGGCGCGACCGCGTGGACGTCACGCCGTCACTGGTGTTCGCTGCGGGCGATGTGGTGGTCGTGCGCGGGGCGGCCGATGCGGTGACCAGGGCTGAAGGGCGATTGTTGCAGTGAAGGATGCGGTGATGGGCAGGTGATGGACGGGTGACGGGCGGGCGATGGGCAGGTGATGGA
>JALYUM010000003.1 GCA_030853745.1 Pseudomonadota bacterium
TTGTTCTGGCTCCCCGACCTGGACTCGAACCAGGGACCTGCGGATTAACAGTCCGTCGCTCTACCAACTGAGCTATCAGGGAATTGAGGCAATATTATAGCTGGAGAATGTCGATTTTACTAGGGCAACCTGGATTTTCATTGATTAAAAATGCGAGTACACAGTGATTAAAAATCCCGGTGCAAAACGCAAAAAGCCCGCATCGCTGCGGGCTCTTCTTGCTACTTGTTCTGGCTCCCCGACCTGGACTCGAACCAGGGACCTGCGGATTAACAGTCCGTCGCTCTACCAACTGAGCTATCAGGGAATTGATCTTCGAAGACGCTTGCACATCACCGAAGAAGCAAGATTTTAGAGGACTTTTGCGATGGCGTCAACGACCCGATCAATATTTTTGGCATTCAGCGCAGCCACACAGATGCGACCGGTATCCACCGCATAAATCGACTCGTCGCGCAGCAACCCGACCTGTTCTTTCGTCAGGCCGGAATACGAGAACATGCCCACTTGCTGGCGCACGAAATCGAAATTGCGGCCTGGGGCTTTTGCGGCCAGCTTGGCCACCAGGCTCTCGCGCATGTCGCGGATACGCACGCGCATGCCGGCCAGCTCCTCTTCCCACAACTGGCGCAGGGCCGGCGTCGACAGCACAGTGGCCACCACTTTGCCGCCATGCATCGGCGGGTTCGAATAGTTGGTGCGCACGACGCGCTTCAGCTGCGACAACAGGCGCGCTGCTTCTTCGGCGGACTCTGCCACAACCGACAACGCACCCACGCGCTCGCCGTACAGCGAGAACGATTTCGAGAACGAGTTCGACACCAGCAGCGCGCCACCGGCGTCCGCGAAACGGCGCACGACGGCGCCATCTTCGGCGATGCCTTTTGCAAAACCCTGGTAGGCCATATCGAGGAACGGCACCAGGCCGCCTGCACGCACGACAGCAATGACCTGGTCCCATTGCGCGTCGGTCAGATCGGCGCCGGTAGGGTTATGGCAGCAGGCATGCAGCACGACGATGGCGCCCGCTGGCATGGCTTGCAACGAGGCGATCATGCCGTCGAAATTGACACCGTGCGTGGCTGGGTTGTAATAGGTGTAATTGTGGACGGTGAAGCCGGCCGACTCGAACAGCGCGCGGTGGTTTTCCCAGCTCGGGTCGCTGATGTACACATCCGACTCCGGCGCAAAACGCTTGAGGAAATCGGCGCCGATTTTGAGTGCGCCGGTGCCGCCGATGGCTTGCACGGTCACCGCGCGCTTCTCTTGAATAATGGCGCTGTCGGCACCAAATACGAGCTCTTGCACAGCCTTGTCGTACGCGGCAAGACCCTCGATGGGCAGGTAGGTACGCGGGGTCTTCGTTTCCATCAGTGTTGCCTCGGCCTGCTGAACACAATTGAGCAGGGGCACTTTGCCATTGTCGTCATAATAGACGCCAACGCCCAGGTTGATTTTCCCTGGATTTGTATCAGCAACAAACGCTTCAGTGATGCCCAGGATCGGGTCGCGGGGGGCCATGTCGATGGCGCCGAAAATGCTGGCAGGTGCTGTGGAAGTCATGAGATAACTAATATATGTCGGCGGGGTGCGCTGCAGTTGGAATCAGCGGCCCAATGTGGCCAGGGCCGCAGGCGGACTCCCATTCTAGCAAAGGTAGGATTGTATGGCTGATTTATCCCTCGCAAATGAGCCGGAACCGAACGTCATTACGTTCCCCGGCTCGCCGTTCAAACTGCACCAGCCGTTCGATCCGGCCGGCGACCAGCCCACCGCTATCGCCGGGCTGATGGAAGGCATCAACGACGGCCTGTCGTATCAGACGCTGCTGGGCGTGACCGGCTCGGGCAAAACCTACACGATGGCGAACGTGATTGCGCGCGCCGGCCGGCCGGCGATCATCTTCGCTCCGAATAAAACCCTGGCGGCCCAGTTGTATTCGGAGTTCCGCGAATTCTTCCCGCAAAATGCGGTCGAATACTTCGTCAGTTACTACGATTACTATCAGCCTGAAGCCTATGTGCCGCAGCGCGACCTGTTCATTGAAAAGGACTCGTCGATCAACGAGCATATCGAACAGATGCGCCTGTCGTGTACCAAGTCGCTGATGGAACGGCGCGACGTGATCATCGTGGCGACGGTATCGGCCATTTACGGTATCGGTAATCCAAACGAATACCACCAGATGATTTTGACGCTGCGCGCCAAGGACAAAGTCGCCCAGCGCGATGTGATCGCGCGCCTGATTCAGATGCAGTACACGCGTAATGAAGTCGACTTCGGCGCGGTACGTTCCGCGTGCGCGGCGACACCATCGATATCTTCCCGGCGGAACACGCCGAACTGGCCATCCGCATCGAGATGTTCGACGATGAAATCGAATCGCTGCAATTGTTCGATCCGCTGACGGGGCGCGTGCGCCAGAAGATACCGCGCTTTACCGTGTATCCGAGCTCGCATTATGTGACGCCCCGTTCCACCGTGCTGCGCGCGATCGAAAGCATCAAACTGGAATTGCGCGACCGGCTCGAATTCTTCCGCAAGGAGAACAAGCTCATTGAAGAACAGCGCCTGGAACAGCGCACGCGCTTCGACCTGGAAATGATGGCGGAAATCGGTTTTACCAAGGGCATCGAGAATTACTCGCGCCATTTGTCCGGCGCGATGCCGGGCGAACCGCCGCCGACGCTGGTCGATTACCTGCCAAAGGACGCCATCATGTTCCTCGACGAGTCGCACGTGCTGGTCGGCCAGTTATCGGCCATGTACAACGGCGACCGTTCGCGCAAAACCAATCTGGTCGATTACGGTTTCCGGCTGCCGTCGGCGCTGGATAACCGGCCGCTGAAATTTGAAGAATTCGAAGGCAAGATGCGACAGACGATTTTCGTTTCCGCCACGCCGGCTGAATACGAAAAAACGCACTCGGATAATGTCGTGGAACAGGTGGTGCGCCCGACCGGCCTGGTCGATCCTTTGATTTTCGTGCGCCCTGCCCGGTCGCAGGTCGACGATCTGATGGGCGAGATTACCGACCGCGTGAAAAAAGACGAGCGCGTGCTGGTGACGACGCTGACCAAGCGCATGGCCGAGCAACTGACGGAATATCTGTCCGACCACGGCATCAAGGTGCGCTACCTGCACAGCGATATCGAGACGGTGGAGCGCGTGGAAATCCTGCGCGATCTGCGCCTCGGGACGTTCGACGTACTGGTCGGCATCAACTTGCTGCGCGAGGGCCTCGACTTGCCGGAAGTGTCGCTGGTGGCTGTGCTCGATGCGGATAAAGAAGGTTTTCTGCGCTCCGAGCGCAGCCTGATCCAGACCATCGGCCGGGCCGCAAGGAATTTAAATGGTGTGGCGATTTTGTATGGCGACAACATCACCGATTCGATGAAGCGCGCGATCGATGAAACCGAGCGCCGCCGCGCCAAGCAGACGCAGTTCAACATCGACAACGGCATCACCGCGCGCGGCGTGAAAAAGGCGATCAAGGAACTGATCGACGGCGTCTACAGCCCGCAGGCACAGCGCGACATGCTCGATGGCAGCGCCAAGGAAACAGCGAAAGTCGAGGCGATGAGCGAGAAGCAGATTGGCAAGGAAATCAAGCGCCTGGAAAAGCTCATGGTCGACCACGCCAAAAACCTGGAGTTCGAGAAAGCCGCGCAGGTACGCGATCAGTTGCACGTACTCAAGCAGCAGGCGTTTGGTGCGCCGGGTGCCGACAACGTGGTGTCGATGCTGGGCAAATAAGCCTTGCGATGAAAAAAATCACCCACCAATGAAAAACGGCCTCGCTGCCGTTTTTTTTACGTCTGTATTACTTGGTCTCGAGCAGTTCAACGTCGAAGATCAAGTCGGCGTTGGCGGGAATCGGCCCGGCGCCGCGTGCGCCGTAGCCCATGGCTGCCGGAATGATCAGCGTGCGCTTGCCGCCAACTTTCATGCCGGCGACGCCCTGGTCCCAGCCAGGAATGACTTGACCGCCACCGAGGCCAAAGGTAAACGGCTCGCGGCCGATCGAGCTGTCGAACTGCATACCGTGTTTGTTCGGCGCTTTCGGCATATACAGCCAGCCTGTGTAGTTGACCGTAACCATCTGGCCTGGCTCGGCAACTTTGCCTTTGCCGACGACGGTATCGATTTTTTGCAGGCCCATCGTCACTTGTGGCTTCGGCGGCGCAACGGCGGTGGCGGCATGTGCGGCGACAGCAAACAGGCTGGTGGACAGGAGAATGGCGGTAGCGATAAATTTCATTGTTGGTCTTTTCAAAATGAGCAGCGTGCAGCTGACGTTGGTGATACGCGAGTATGCCCAAACGCCACTTGTGACGCAATACTTCTGCATTCGGACGGCAACGCTTCGACGATCTCTCAACGCGTGGCAAGGTGTTGTATTTACTTAACTTTTTGAAAAGTTAATAATGTAATTACAAGTTAACAAAGTACCATCCAGCATTACCTTTTTATGTACATTTATGAAACTTTTAAATTACTTTCTCGTGTGTGCGTCTGTTTCGGCAGCACTGTCCGCATGTGGCGGCGGAGGTGGCTCAAGCAACCCACCTGTAACTGGCACGCAAGCAGTCTCCGCGCCTGTTGTAATGAGCAACGCAGCACCAAGCGCCAATGCTGGAATGGATCAGGCCGTACTGGTGGACCCGGTCGTCATTCTCGATGGCGGCGCCAGTGCCGACCCGGACAGAGACACACTCACCTACGCCTGGCAACTTACCGCCAAACCATCTGGCAGCAGCGCCACGCTTTCTGCATCGTCCAGCGTCCGGCCGCAATTCACAGCCGACATGGCCGGCATTTTTACCGCCGCTCTCATCGTGAGCGATGGTAAAAGTTTGAGCACGACCGATGTCGTCTCAGTCACCGCCAGCAAACCGATCACCACTATCCTGCTGCCGATCGCCAACGCCGGCGCGAACCAGAATGTGCCCGTTGGCGCCACCGTGGTCCTCGATGGCGGCGCCAGCAGCGCCCAGAACGCAAATGTCCTGACCTATCGCTGGGTGCTCATCGAAGCCAGTCGGTAACGCTGTCCTGACGAATGCGACCGCATCGAAAGCCGGCTTTGTTGCTGACGTAGCGGGTACCTACACGGTGGGGCTTGTCGTGAACAATGCCGTGCGGGACAGCTTGATGGCGACCACGGTTATTAACGCCGTCGCCGCACCATCGGCCGCAAATATCGCGCCGGTGGCCAACGCTGGCGCCGACCAGGTTGTGACGACGGGTGCAACCGTCAATCTCGACGGCACTTTGAGTAAGGATGCGAACGGGGACCGGCTCAACTATTTGTGGACACTGGTTACCAGACCGGGGCTGAGCAATGCATCGCTTGGTTCTGCTCTCCTCGGGTCTACCAGCTTTCGCGCCGATTCTTCCGGTGTGTATGAAGTCCGGTTGACCGTCAATGACGGCAAGACCGACAGCGCGACAAGCGACCTGATCAGCATCGTGGCGCAGGCACCAAGTGCAATCGTCATTGCAGACAGTGGCAGTTACCGCTGTTCGGCACTCTCAAAGGATCAGGCCCTTGCGCTGTATGCCGCAGGACATACCTACCTGGATCGTGATCACGACGGCAAGCCGTGTGAAGCCAACGATTTGCTGAACGAACTGACGTCGCCATATATTGCACCAGCACCTGCAAACTCCGGTCAATGCTGGGTAAATGGCTACACCAAAAAGAGCGGGACTTATGTACATGGCTATCTTCGCAGCTGCTGAAACGACATCAAAAATGACGATGACACGCATGAAATGGCATTTTCTGCCTTATTCAGTCGCTAATAAGCTGGTGCTGATTTTGATGTGCATTGCATCAAATGTGGCACATGCGCACGGCGGCGGTTTGAACAGCGAAGGCTGTCACAACAACCGCAAGACGGGCGGCTACCACTGTCATCGCGCACCTGTGACCAGGCAGCCGGTTGCGCTCGCGGCCACATCGCGCCCGCCAGCGGCGTCGGGCGATGGCTACCGCACAGTGAAATCTGCCCCGGTCGCCCGCGCACCAGGACGGCCGCAATGTTTTACGGGACCACGCGGCGGCACGTACACCATCACCGCCAGCGGACGGAAAAACTACAGCGGCTGCTAGTTACAGTGTCTTGACGAACTCGCGCACGCCACCCAGCAGCATCTCGACCGACATCGCGGTCAGAATCAATCCCATCAGTCGCTCGAAGGCCGTCATCACTTGCGGCCCGAGCGCGTTCTGCAGCTTCTCGGCGCCGAGGAAAACCGCCAGCCAGACCACACCTACGGCTGCCAGTGCAGCAACGTGGATCATGATGTCATTGATGCTGTTCGACGAAAACAGCAGCACCGTGGCCAGCGCCGATGGGCCGGCCAGTGCAGGAATCGCCAACGGGACGATGAACGGCTCGCCATGCTCGCTGTGGCCGAGCACGCCGTCAGCGTGGGGGAACACCATCCGGATCGCAATCATCAACAAGATGACGCCGCCACCGATGCGCAGCGACACTTCGGACAGTTGCAGCGCCGTCAGGAAATGGCGCCCAAAAAACATGAAGACCAGCAGCAGGATGAACGCAATCGCGCACTCGCGCACGACGATGCGGGGCCGGCGCTTGGGCGGCACGTCCTTGAGGGCGGCGACGAACAGCGGCACGTTGCCAAACGGATCGGTGACGAGCAGCAAGAGAATGAAGGTTTGGAAGAAGCTTTGGGTCATGCCTGCCATGGTAGCGGAAATGGCCCGCGGGCAATATCAGAACTGCGGCATCGACGTACAGAAATGCAGCGTCAGCCACAGGCCTGCATGGCTGCTGCTCTGTTAGAAGTCGCAAAGTGTCGTAATTTCCGCCAATCAATTTCAATCTGACCGAGATCAATCATTCCGCTGGCACTGCGCAGTAAGTTCGTTGCTGCGCAGTGCATCGTTGCGCCACAACAGGCCGGCTGGCCAGCGGAGGACGTGTTGAACGATAGTCAAGCAATCATGGCGGGCGCTGCACGGTCCGCATTCAGCGGGCAATCTCAACATAATCGCCTGCTGCGCCTCGATTTCCCGCGCCATGACGGCCCGCCTGCCGTGCTGCTGGTCAATCGGCTGGAGGCACATGAGGAACTGTCGCGCAGCTTCCGTTTCAAGGTGGAAGTGCTGTCGGACGACGCCCGCATCCCGTTGAAAGTGATGATGGCGCGGATGGTCACCATCTCGCTGGTGCGCGCGGACGGATCGCTGCGGTATTTCAACGGCCACGTCACCGAATTTCGCTTCGTGCGCACCGATGGCGGCTTTGCTTTTTACGAGATGATTCTGGAACCTTGGATGGCATTTACAAGGCTGCGCAAAGACAGCGTGTCCTTCCACGGCAAGAGCGTGCGCGAGATCACCGAGGAAACGCTGCAGCATTTTCAGCAGTCCGACTGGCACATGCACATTTTTGAAGAAGACCCACGCCTGACGGTCGCCAATCAGCATAACGAAACCGATTTCAACCACCTGCACCGTCGCTGGGAAGCGCTGGGGCTGCACTATTGGTACGAACACCGCGCCGACGGCCACACCTTGATGCTGTCGGACATGAGCCTGCTGGCCGAGCGGATCGATGTCACCCGGTACGACGACGCAGACGTGATTCCTTTCCGGTCCCAAAGTGGCGCCGACGAGGCTGACGGCATCCACGCGTGGTCGGCCGTGCGGCAACTCGGCTCCGGCTCCACAACGCTGGCCAGCTTCGACTATAAAAACCCGGCCCCCCAGCGCGCCACATGGGAATCGAGCAATGCACAAGGCGATTTCTACCCTTACGACATCTACGAAAACGCAGGCGAATATGGCTTTCGCTTCCGCCACGATGGCGAGCAGGTGGCGCAAAAAGCCATGGAAGCGCACGACAAGACGACGCAGTATTTCGAGGCTGCCGGCAACGATCGTACGGTCCAGCCAGGCCGCGTTTTCAAGCTGGGCGACCATTTCAGCGCCGAGTCCCGCTCGATGGACTACGATCCGGAACCCCGTGGCACCATCGGCCACCGCGACTATCTGATTGTCGCCGTCAGGCACGAGGCCAGCAATAATTATCAGGCCGGGTCACGTGCACCGTCCGAATACAAAAACGCGT
>JALYUM010000007.1 GCA_030853745.1 Pseudomonadota bacterium
GCGTTCACCGTCGGCGGCGTCATGCCCCATTCGCTGCGGTCGAGCGGCTTGCCGATCTTGGCCAGGTGCCGTTTGACTTCGAAGATATTTCCGCGCACCACGTTGCCGGCGTAATCGTCGGCCTTGACGGTGTAGGCGCTGTAATTGCGCCAGTGGTCGGGGTAGCCGATCTTGTTGACGATGGCTTTTAATTTCTCCTGGGCGCGTTTTTTAGTTTCCGGACTCATCCAGTCGAGCGAATCGATATCTTTTGCCATCGCGTATTCCACTTGGCGCGTCATGTGCAGCGACTTTTCCTTCAGCGCCGGCGAAAATGCACGGCTGACAAATTCCTGGCCGAGCGCTTCACCGAGTTGCTGGTCGACCATCGCGACGCACCGTTTCCAGCGCGACTGCTGCTGCTCGACGCCGCGCAGCGTCTTGCTGAAGAAATCGAAATGGGCCTGGTCGAAATTCGCTGCCAGCGCTGGCGACATATTGCGTGCCACCTGCCAGCGCAGATAGGTCTGCACCGAGGCCACATCGTTGCTCGCCACCAGCTTGTCGAGCGCCTTGAAAAAAGCCGGCTCGGTGACATTGAAGTTATTCAGCTTGGGCTGGCCCAGTTCGCCCAGGTACGTTTTCCAGTCGAAGCCAGGTGTCAACGCCTGCAAGCCTTTTGCATCCACTTTATGGACCAGTTTGTACGGGTCGCGCTTGTCGACGCGTGACAGCGAAGCCGTCGCCAGCGCAGTTTCGATGGCCATCACTTTGGCAGCATCCTGCGCGGCCTGCTCCGGCGTCTCGCCGAGCAATACGAACGTCTGCGCAATGTGTGCCACATATTTGGTGCGCACGTCGACCGATTTGGCATCCGTCTTCAGGTACGAATCGCGGTCTGGCAAACCGATGCCGCCACCGCTGGCAAACGCGATCACGCGCGACGAATCCTTGAAATCCTGGTTGGCGTCGAAGCCGAAAAAGAAGGCGTCGTCGCCGAAATCCTGGTGCAGGTGGGCCAGCACGCGCGGCAAATCGCGGTTGCTGCGCATCGCGGCGATCTGCGCCAGGTACGGCGCCAGCGGCGCGGCGCCGCGTGCTTCGATGGCTTTCACATCCATGCAGGCAGCGAAGTAATCGCCAATTTTCTGCTGCGCGACATTGCGTCCGCTTTGCTGCGCGGCCAGGCTGTCGAGGATGCCCCACAGGTAGCGCTGATTGTCCTGCGTCAGCTTGCTGTAGACCGACCAGCGCGCCTGATCGGCCGGCACCGGATTGTTTTTCATCCAGCCGCCGCACGCGTACTGATAAAAATCGACGCACGGGTCGGCGGTCTTGTCCATCGACGTCACATCCAGGCCCGGCGTGTACGGAAACGTGGTGGTCGGGCGCTCGGCAGGCGCAGGAGCAGGAGCAGGTATTTGCGCGTGCGCGTGCGCGATGGCGGCGCTGGCAACGGACAGGGAAACAGCAAAACGAATCAGCGGGCGCATGCGAACAATCCAGTCAGGAGGAAACGTGAAGCGAGCATGCTGCCATACAAATAGTTGATGGACAATAAAAAAAGCCTTTCTGGCTCTCACCAGAAAGGCTTTCTCATTCCCGTAGTGGGGAACGATTCCGTCGAACGCGAATATTAGAACGCGAATGCAACGCCAGCGCTCAAGTTCTGGCTATCGCTGCTTGGCTTCTGGAACTCGATGCGACCCGAGATGGTCGGGGTGAACGCGTAGCCAACGCCAACGCCGTACAGCACGTTGTCGTCATGGTCCTTGGCGCGGTTGCCGGCGAACGAAGCTTTGGCTTCCAGGCGGTTGTAACCCAGGCGGCCGAATACGTTGAAGTTGTTCTGCAGTGGCAGAGTGCCGACGATCGACGCGCCGTATTGGTTGGCCTTCAGGTTGGCACCGCGGTCATCCCACTCGCCCAGGCGGCGTGCGCTGATTTCAGCAGCGAAATTTTCGTGGAAGTTGTAGCCCAGGAAGGCGCCGTAGCTGCCTTCGCGGTCGCCAAAGCCGTCGATTTTGCTGCTGCCGCCGTCAACGCCAGCGTAAAACGTGTTTGGCATGGCGGCGAAAGCCGACGATGCAAGGGTTGCCAGGGCTGCTGCTGCAATGATTTTTTTGAACATGTGGTTATCCGTCGAGGTGGTTAATGCCATGAGGCAAATCGTTATGGGCAACGCCGTCATGAATGCGGCGCTGTCGGGGCGCGATTATATTCGCACCGTCCGGGTGCACGTCGCACGCTTACAATCCGAAACAAAGTCACCATGCATATAAACTACTGCGGCACTGCCTGCGCTGCACCATTCGCGAGCGCCGCCTGCACCAATGCGCGCGACGTTGCGTCGGCTTGTTTGCTCTCGCGTGCAAGCTGTTTGCCGAGGGCATCCATCTGTTTGCCCAGTGCGTCCATCGTCTTGCCGAGCGCTTCCATCTTCTTGCCGAGCGCCCTGGTGTTGCCACGGTTGGGGCCACGCGCAGCGGTAATCATGTCGCGGCTGAGTGCGGTCATGGCATTGCTCTGGACCCGCATGTCAGCATCAAATTTTTTCATCTCTTGCCCCGACTTTTCGGCAGGTGCCCAGGCCGCGGCGATTTTGTCCAGCGTGGCCGCGTCGCGCACGATGAAAGACTTGCCGGACTGGCGGAACCAGACAAAATTGCCGGAGAACTGTTTTTTCAGCGCGTCGATGTCGGTGTCGCCACTGCTGTGACCGCCAACAAAGGTCGTACGCTGGCCATCGCGGACCAGGGCATACGGTTCATCGGCGGGTTTGGCGTGCGCCTGGGTGCCAATAAGGCACGCGGCAGCGAGGAGGAGCGTGGGGAAGATTGTGCGCATGATGGCAGCCGTTCAGTCGTTAGGATGAAACGACTGTAGCCACCGTCGCGGCGCGATGCGGGCGCCGTGCGACAGACTGGCGTTTTTGCGGAACAGGCCGCAAAAACGCGTGGAGGTTTATGGGACCTGGCCTCAGAACTCGACGACCGAGCGGATGGATTCGCCCGACTTCATCAGGTCAAAACCTTCGTTGATGCGATCGAGCGGCAGGTGGTGCGTGATCAGGTCGTCGATATTGATCTTGCCTTCCATGTACCAGTCGACGATTTTCGGCACATCGGTGCGGCCACGCGCACCACCAAATGCCGAACCGCGCCATTCGCGGCCAGTGACCAGCTGGAATGGACGCGTCGAGATTTCCGCGCCCGCTTCGGCCACGCCGATGATGAACGATTTGCCCCAGCCTTTATGGGTGCATTCCAGCGCCTGGCGCATCGTGGTGGTGTTGCCGATGCATTCAAAACTGTAGTCGGCGCCGCCGTCGGTGATCTGCACGATCGCGTCGACCACGTTCTCGACTTCCTTCGGATTGATGAAGTGGGTCATGCCGAACTTGCGCGCCATTTCCTGGCGGGCCGGATTGATGTCGACCCCGATGATCTTGTCGGCGCCGACCATGCGCGCCGCCTGGATCACGTTCAGGCCGATGCCCCCCAAGCCGAACACGACGACATTCGCGCCTGCCTCGACCTTGGCCGAAAACAGCACGGCGCCGATGCCGGTGGTGACGCCGCAACCGATGTAGCAAATTTTGTCGAACGGCGCATCCGAACGCACTTTGGCCAGCGCGATTTCCGGCACCACGATGTAGTTCGAGAAGGTCGACGTGCCCATGTAGTGGAAAATCGGCTTGCCGTCGATGGAGAAGCGGCTGGTCGCATCCGGCATCAGGCCGCGGCCCTGCGTCGAGCGGATCGCCTGGCACAAATTGGTTTTTTGCGACAGGCAGAATTTGCACTGGCGGCATTCCGGCGTGTACAGCGGAATGACGTGGTCGTCTTTTTTCACCGAGGTCACGCCCGGGCCCACATCGACGACGATGCCGGCGCCTTCATGGCCCAGGATCGACGGAAAAATCCCTTCCGGATCGGCGCCGGATAATGTGTAGTAATCGGTATGGCAGATGCCGGTGGCCTTGATCTCGACCAGCACTTCACCGGCCCGTGGGCCTTCCAGATCGACTTCTTCGATCGTCAGTGGCTGGCCCACTTTCCATGCAACTGCTGCCTTGGTTTTCATGTTGTTCCTTGCGTGTGATGAATGCACCATCATACCAAGGCAAGCTCACATGCAGGCACGGGCGACCATTTGCGCGCCCAGCAAAAGCAAGGCGCCCATGAAGATGCGCTTGAACAGTAGCGGCGACAAGACCTTGCGCAGACGCTCGCCCGCCGCCATGCCCACCAGTGCCGGCAGCAACGCCAGCGCCGATGTGACCAGCGTCGCGGCGCTGTAATGGGCACTGACGGACAACGTGGCCGCCAGCGCCAGCGTCGCCACCGTGAACGAGATGCCCATCGCCTGCATCAATTCATCGCGCGTGAGGCCCAGCGCCTGCAGGTACGGCACCGCGGGGATCACGAACACGCCAGTGGCGGACGAAATGGCGCCGGTCAGTGCGCCGATGACCGGGCCGAGCCAGCGTTCGGTGCCAGGATTGACTGCCAGATGGATGCCGGCCAGCGTCCACAGCGCGTAGGCAATCAGCGCAATGCCGAGTGCCATCGACGCCCACGTGCCGGACGGCGCGCCCAGCGCCCAGGCACCGGCCAGCGTGCCGATCACGATCCCGACCTGCATCGGTGCGATGCGTTTGAATACCGGTCCCAGTGCGCCCCACGGTTTCAGCTGCCACAGATTGGTCACCAGCGACGGCACGATCAGCAGCGCTGCCGCCTGGGCCGGCGCCATCCACAGCGCCAGCAGCGCCATCGACAGCGTTGGCAGGCCGAGACCAACGACGCCTTTGACCAGGCCGGCGAGGAAAAAGACCAGCACGATCGACGCCACGTGCGCAGCCGTCATGGCATCGTCATGGTGGCGTGCGAGACAGGCAGATTGTCCATGCGCGCGTCGAGGCTGTGCATGATGATCAGCGAGCCAAAAATCACCAGCCCGACGATGAAAATGCCAAAGGCCAGCGCCAGGATATTGTTGGTGCTTTCCGGGCCGCTCGACACATGCAGGAAAAACAGCAAGTGCGCGCCCATCTGGCCGATCGCCAGCGCCGCCAGCAAGACCGGCACCCCGCCTGGCCAGACCGCATCGGTGCTTGACGCCCAGAACGAGGCCAGCGTCAGAATGATCGACAGCACCAGGCCGCCCACGTATTTCAGCAGGCTGCTGCGCAGATCGCCGGCGCCGCCCGGTCGTTCGTCCTCGCGCTCTTCCATGGCATCGTGCGCCATGTTGACGTTGTGCGTGTCGCTCATGCGAATGCTCCAAGATAGACCACGGTGAACACGCCGACCCAGACAATGTCGAGCGCATGCCAGAACAGGCTGAAGCACAACAAACGCCGTACGACCTGTTGGCGGAAGCCGAGTGTGGCGATCTGCGCCAGCATGGTGACCAGCCACAGCATACCGCACACCACGTGCGCGCCGTGCAGGCCCACCAGCGCGAAAAAGCCGGACAGAAAAGCGCTGCGGCCGGGACCCGCGCCGGCAGCGATCATGTCAGCGAACTCGTTCAGTTCGAACGCCATGAACGCCGCGCCCAGCGCCAGCGTGACGGCCCCGCTGACGTAGGTAGCGAGCTTGTGGCGATGTTCGACCGCCAGTCCCAGCATCGCGCACGAAAAGCTCGAGAACAGCAGGCAGGCCGTTTCCATCAGCACGGTATCGCGATGGAACAGCGCCCGTCCGCCCGGCCCGCCGGCGGTATGCTCGCGCAGCACGACAAAGGCTGCGAAAAAGGCGGAAAACATGACGATGTCGCTGAGCAGGAACAGCCACATGCCGTAGGTGACGGTGACGCGTTTCGATCCTGGCCCGCGTTCGGAACGCGGCACCGGCACCGTCACGGTCTGGAGGGGCTCCTGTGCGACCGCGCTCATGCGGCCTCCTTGCGGCCGTGCGCCAGGTAGTAAGCCGCTACGTCGGCTGCCGAGACGATGGTTTCATCGGACGCGCGCCAGGCCAGCGCCAGCATCACGCCGACGATGCCCAGCAAGGCAGCCAGCGCCAGCCACCAGATATGCCAGACCATGGCAAAGCCACCTGCGAAAGCAAAAAACGCGATGAAAAAACCGGTGGCGCTGTTGCGCGGGATGGCGATGCTTGACGGCGCGGGCAAGTCCGGGCCACCCGGCAGCGCCAGGCCTTCATGCTTGGCGCGCCAGAAATGATCGGGTGCTTCCACCTGCACCGGCGTGGCGAAATTCCACGCCGGCGGCGGCGACGGCGTACTCCATTCGAGCGCACGGCCATCCCATGGGTCGCCGTGCGGATCGCGGCGCGCCGCGCGCGTGCGGATGCTGACCACCAGCTGGATCACCGTGCAGGCAATGCCGGCCAGGATGCACAGCGCACCGGCCAGCGCCACCCACATCAGCGGCTGCCAGCCGGTGTCGGCGTAGTGCTGCATGCGGCGCGTTGCGCCCATCAGGCCGAGCAGGTACAGCGGCATGAAGGCCAGGTAAAACCCCACCAGCCAGCACCAGAATGTGGCGCGGCCCCAGCGCTCGTCGAGCGAAAAACCGAACGCCTTGGGGAACCAGTAGTTGTAGCCGGCGAAACCGCCGAACAATACGCCTGCGATGATCACGTTATGGAAGTGCGCAACCAGGAACAGGCTGTTGTGGGTGATGAAATCGACTGGTGGAATGGCCAGCAGCACGCCCGACATGCCGCCGATGACAAAGGTGGTCATGAAGCCGAGCGACCACATCAGCGGCACCGAAAAGCGCACCGTGCCGCCGTACAGCGTGAAGGCCCAGTTGAAAATCTTGACCCCGGTGGGCACTGCGATGATCATCGTCATCACACCAAAAAAACCGTTGACGTCGGCGCTGGCGCCCATCGTGAAGAAGTGGTGCAGCCACACCATGAACGACAGCATGCAGATCGCCATGGTGGCGGCTGCCATCGAGCGGTAGCCGAAAATCGGCTTGCCGGAAAAGGTGGAAATAACTTCCGAGAACACGCCAAACGCCGGCAGGATCAGGATGTAGACCTCGGGATGGCCCCACGCCCAGATCAGGTTCACATACATCATGGCGTTGCCGCCGAAGTCGTTGGTGAAGAAGTGAAAGCCCAGGTAGCGGTCCAGCAGCAGCATCGCAAAAGTAGCAGTCAGGATCGGGAAGGCGGCGATGATGAGGAGGTTCGAGGCCAGCGCGGTCCAGCAGAAAATTGGCATGCGCATGTAGCCCATGCCCTTGGTGCGCATCTTGAGGATGGTGGCGGTCAGGTTGATCCCCGACAGCAGCGTGCCGACGCCGGAAATCTGGAGCGACCACAGATAGTAATCGACCCCCACCTGCGGCGAATACGCCAGCTCCGACAGCGGCGGATAGGCCAGCCAGCCGGTACGCGCAAATTCCCCAATGACCAGCGACACGTTCAGCAGCAGCACGCCAGCGGCGGTCAGCCAGAAGCTGACCGAGTTCAAAATGGGGAACGCAACGTCGCGCGCGCCGATCTGCAAGGGCACGACAAAATTCATCAGGCCGACCATGAAGGTCATCCCGACGAAAAAAATCATGATGGTGCCGTGCGCCGAAAAAATCTGGTTGTAGTGCTCGGGTGGCAGGAAGCCGGTATTTGCGCCGGCGGCCACTGCCTGCTGGCTGCGCATCATCAACGCATCGACGAACCCGCGCATGAGCATCACCAGCGCCAGCATCACGTACATGACGCCGATCTTCTTGTGGTCGACGCTGGTGATCCAGTCGCGCCACAGCGGCGCCCACCAGCCACGGCGGGTGATGATGACAGCCACGCCTAGCATCATCAGCGCCACGACGCCGGCGGCATACAGCGGAAGGGGTTGGTCGGTGGGAATGGCCGACCAGTCTAATTTGCCAAGCATTGGAGCACTTTCAATGAGGTGGGGTTTGCGGCGCGGTGCTGGCGGCCATGATGTGGTCGAACAATTTCGGTTCGGCCAGGTGGAAATCGCCTGGCGGGATGGTGCCGGGTTTGGCCAGTGCCGCGTAACTGGCTGCGTCGAGGCGCGCACCGCTTGCGCGCGTGCGCGACAGCCAGGCGTCGTACGCGGGCGCGGCAACCGCCTCGACATTGAAACGCATGTCGGAAAAACCGTCGCCGCTGAACTGGGCCGAGATGCCGGGGAAGGTGCCGGGCTGATCGGCGCGCAAATACAGCGTGGTGGCCATGCCGGCCATGCTGTAAATCTGGCTGCCCAGCTGGGGCACGAAAAAACTGTTCATCACCGTGGCCGACGTGAGTTGCAGGCGCAGGGGCCGGCCGACCGGCACGACCAGGTGATTGACGGCGGCGACACCGGCGCCGGGATAGATGAACAGCCATTTCCAGTCCAGCGAGACGACCTGGATATCGAGCGGCGCGGCGTTGGCCGAAGACGGATGCGGCGGGATCGGTTTGACGGGATCGAGCGCATGCGCAGACATCCAGGCCATGCCACCAAGGAACATGATCACCAGCAGGGGAATGCCCCAGGTGACCACTTCGAGCGAGCCGGAATAGGCCCAGTCAGGGCGGCGCCTGGCCTTTTTGTTGCCGGAGCGAAACCACCAGGCAAACGCGAGCGTCATGACGATGACCGGGACGATCACGGCCAGCATGATCAGGGTGGCGTTTTGCAGGATCTGGTATTCGTTCGCGGCGACCGGGCCGCGCGGGTCGAGTACGCCCGAGAGGAAGGGAAGGCTCATGTGAATGGAAAGATTCTGGAAACGCCGAGTATACCGATGCCCGACCCGCGATTCGTTTCAATTTTTATATTTTTTTCAATGGTTCATGTGCTTCCTGGAGGCAACGAATGTGAGGGCTGAACGAACAGCGCCGCGAACGCCCGCGCCGCCCGTTCCGGATCGGGCGCACCGGCGACGCTGGTAATTGCCGCCACCATGTCGGCGCCGCGCGCGACCAGCGGTGCGGCATTGACCACGGTCATGCCACCGATGACGACGATCGGCAGCGCCAGCTGCGCCTTCGCCTGCACCAGTAAATCGGGCTGGGTGACGAAGTCGTACTTTTTCACGGGCGATGGATAAAAACCGCCGAACGCCGCATAACTGGCACCGGCACGTTCAGCCGCCACGGCCAGCGCGACGTCGCCATAGCACGAGGCGCCGACGATCTTGCGCGGACCCAGCACCTGCCGGGCGTACGCCAGGTCGCCATCGGCACCGCCGAGGTGGACGCCGTCGGCATCGAGTATCATGCAGAGGTCGAGCCAGTCGTTGATGACGAGGAGGACCGAATAGCGCCGGCACAGCGCCAGCAAGGCGGCGCCCTGCTCGAGGCGCAACGCGGCATCGGCCTCCTTGTTACGGTACTGGACCAGTTGCGCGCCACCGCGCAAACCCGCGGCGGTGGCCGCCAGCAAACGTTCGGTGTCAGCCCAGTTGGGCGTGACGAGATAGAGTCCGCGCATGGTGGATTCCTTTCAAGTGGTTGATAGAAAACGGCGCGGAATGCGCTGGCCGGGGGCAATCGAGAACGACTGCGCCAACGTTTTGTGACAGAACGCCTGGCCCTTCTCCAGCGCGTCGGCCATCTCATCACCCTGCGCCAGGCGGGCGGCGATTGCCGCCGCCAATGTGCAGCCGCTGCCGTGAAATTCGCCGGGCAGGCGTGGCCATGTCCAGTCACGCCGGACGCCGTCATGCAGCCAGCGGTTGACGACGACGTCACCGTGTCCATGGCCACCGGTCAGCAGCACGTGGGGGCAAGGCACGTCGTCGATCGCCTCGTGCAGATTGGGCACCAGCAGCGTGGTGACGCGCAATAACGCGGCGATGGCGTCGCCCTGCCCCAGTGCGTCGCCACGGCCACTGGACAGCACCGGATCGAGGACCACCGGCAGATCGGGTGCGCGCTCGCGCAGGCGCGCCACCACCGCCGCAATGGCGAGCGCGTTGGCGTGGTTGCCCGGAATGCCGATCTTGACGGCGTCGATGGCAAAACGCACCATCAATGCTTCGGCAGTCCGGGTCAGCAAACTGGTCTCGACCGGGACCACCTCGAACACGCGCTCGTTGTCCTGCACGGTGAGCGCCGTGGCGACCGGCAGCGCGTGCGCGCCCATCGCCGCGATGGCAAGAATATCGGCAGACAAACCTGCGCCACCGCTCGGATCCAGGCCGGCAAATACCAGTACTGTCTTCATGCGATCCGTCCCTGCATCGGCGACGACGGAAATGCACCGAAGCGGCGCGGCATGCGGCCGGCAAGGTGGGCCGCGCGACCGGCCTGCACCGCCAGCTTCATCGCATGCGCCATCAGCACCGGATCCCGTGCGCCGGCGATCGCGCTGTTCATCAGCACGCCGTCGCAACCGAGCTCCATCGCGATTGCCGCGTCGGACGCGGTACCGACGCCGGCGTCGACCAGCACCGGCACCGTGGCCTGCGCGATGATCAGCGACAGATTCCACGGGTTGACAATGCCCATGCCGGAACCGATCAGCGATGCCAGCGGCATCACCGCCACGCAGCCGATGTCCTGCAGCAGGCGCGCCTGAATCGGGTCGTCGCTGCAATAGACCATGACGTCGAAGCCATCTTTGACCAGCGCTTCGGCGGCAATCAACGTTTCCGGCATGTGCGGGAACAGCGTTTTTTCGTCGCCCAGCACCTCCAGTTTCACAAGCTTCTGGCCATCCAGCAGTTCGCGCGCCATCTGCAGCGTGTAGACCGCATCCTTCGCATTGAAGCAGCCGGCAGTATTCGGCAGGATGGTGAATTGCGACGGCGGCAGCATGTCGAGCAGGCTGGGGGCGTGCGGATCCTGGCCGATATTCACGCGCCGGATCGCCACCGTGACGATCTGCGCGTCGGCGGCGTCGGTCGCTGCCCGTGTCTGGGCCAGGCTGGTGTATTTGCCGCTGCCGACCAGCAGGCGCGACCGGTAGCTGGTGCCGGCGATGGTGAGTAAATCGTTCATGTCAGCCTCCTCCGATGGCGCGCACGATATCGACGCGGTCGCGCGGCAGCAATTGATAAGACGCCCATTGCGGACGCGGGACTACCTGCCGGTTCACGGCCACCGCCAGCGCCTGCCCGTGCAACGACAGTTGCGTCACCAGGTCAGCGAGGATGGCTGGCGCCTCATGCGGCGCACCATTGAGTTCAATCTCCACGGTCACACCTCCTGATACAGTTTGGCGCCGCCGCGCACGAACTCGATGGCCTTTTCCTGCATGCCTTTGGCGGCATACGCGCGCACTTCCTGCGTGATTTTCATCGAACAGAAATGCGGCCCGCACATCGAACAAAAGTGCGCCACCTTGCTCGACTCCTTCGGCAGCGTCTCGTCGTGGAATTCACGCGCCTTGTCGGGATCGAGGCCCAGGTTGAACTGGTCGTCCCAGCGAAATTCGAAGCGCGCTTTCGACAGTGCGTTGTCGCGCAGCTGCGCCGTCGGATGCCCCTTGGCCAGGTCGGCTGCGTGGGCGGCAATTTTGTACGTGATGATGCCGGTCTTGACGTCGTCCTTGCCGGGCAGGCCGAGGTGCTCCTTCGGCGTCACGTAACATAGCATCGCGGTGCCGTACCAGCCGATGGTGGCCGCGCCGATGCCGGACGTGATGTGATCGTAACCGGGTGCGATGTCGGTCGTCAGCGGCCCGAGCGTATAGAACGGCGCCTCCATGCACTGGTCCAGCTGCAGGTCCATGTTCTCTTTGATGAGATGCAGCGGCACGTGGCCCGGGCCCTCGATCATCACCTGCACATCGTGGCGCCAGGCGATGTGCGTCAGCTCGCCCAGCGTCTTCAGTTCGGCAAGTTGCGCCTCGTCATTCGCATCGTAGATCGAGCCGGGACGCAAACCGTCCCCCAGGCTGAACGCCACGTCGTACTGCTTCATGATGGCGCAGATATCCTCGAAGTGCGTATAGAGGAAGGATTCTTCATGGTGCGCCAGGCACCACTTGGCCATGATGGAACCGCCGCGCGAGACGATGCCGGTGAGCCGCTTCGCCGTCATCGGCACATACGCGAGGCGCACGCCGGCGTGGATCGTGAAATAGTCGACGCCCTGCTCGGCCTGTTCAATCAAGGTGTCGCGATAGATTTCCCAGGTCAGATCTTCGGCCTTGCCGTTGACTTTTTCCAGCGCCTGGTAAATTGGCACGGTGCCGATAGGTACGGGGCTGTTGCGGACGATCCACTCGCGCGTTTCGTGGATATGCTTGCCGGTCGAGAGGTCCATGACGTTGTCGGCGCCCCAGCGGATCGCCCACGTCATCTTTTCCACTTCCTCACCGATCGACGAGGTCACGGCGGAGTTGCCGATATTCGCATTGACCTTGACGAGGAAACTGCGGCCGATGATCATCGGCTCGATTTCCGGGTGGTTGATGTTGGCCGGGATGATGGCGCGGCCCCGCGCGATTTCGGCGCGCACGAATTCGGGCGTGATTGTCTCAGGGATGCTGGCGCCAAACGACTGGCCCGGATGATGCCGGCCCAGCGTGCTGGCGGCGCCAAGTTCGGCCAGATATTCACGCCGGCGCAGGTTCTCGCGGATGGCGACGTATTCCATTTCCGGGGTGACGATGCCGCGCCGCGCATAGTGCAGCTGGGTGACGTTTGCACCTGGTACAGCGCGGCGTGGCGCGCGGGCCAGCTTGAAACGCAGCGCGTCCAGGCTGGCGTCCTGCAAACGTTCGATGCCATATTGCGAGCTCGGGCCCGGCAGTTGTTCGGTGTCGCCCCGCTCCACAATCCACGGCAGCCGTGGCGTGGGCAGACCGGCGCGGATGTCGATGGCGACGCCCGGGTCGGTATAGACGCCGGACGTATCGTAGACCGTCAGCGGCGGATTTTTTTCGCCGCCGAAGCTGTCCGGCGTATCGGCCTGGCTGATGGCGCGCATCGCGACGCGGATGTCGGGCCGGCTGCCCTCCACGTAAATTTTATGCGAATTGGGAAACGGCGCAATGGCCGCCTGGTCCGCCGTGGCGGTGGAAGAATCGAAAGGCAGGTTATTCATGTGGCTCCTTTGGTGGCAGGAGCCAGCAAAGGAATGCAAAACGAGCGCGCGCATGCAGGCATGGCGATCGATTCACGAGCTTCCCTTCGCTGGCATTATCCAGATCAGGTTCAGAGGGTATTTCTCACCCGCAGCTCGATAAACGAACCGCAGGACCCCTAGCGTTTGCTGCCGAATGTGACTGGCAGCGGGCGAATTATACGACAGTTCGCAGGACCGATTTATAATGATCGTTTTCGCAAATTTAGACGCCACCATCATGGAATTAGCCAAGTCTTTCGAGCCAGCCGACATTGAACAGTTCTGGCGCACCGAGTGGGAGCAGCGCGGATATTTCGCCGCTTCCATGGACGCCGACAAACCGTCGTTCAGCATCCAGCTGCCGCCTCCGAACGTGACCGGCACGCTGCACATGGGGCACGCCTTCAACCAGACCATCATGGACGGCCTGACGCGCTACTACCGCATGCGTGGCTACAACACGGCCTGGATTCCGGGCACCGACCACGCCGGCATCGCGACGCAGATCGTCGTCGAGCGCCAGCTGGACGCGCAAAAAATTTCGCGCCACGATCTGGGCCGCGAAAAATTCGTCGAGAAAGTCTGGGAGTGGAAAGAAAAATCCGGGAACATCATCACCGGCCAGATGCGCCGCCTGGGTGCCTCGGCCGACTGGGACCGTGAGTACTTCACGATGGACGCGCCGCGCTCCGAGTCCGTCACCGAAGTCTTCGTGCGCCTGTTCGAACAGGGCCTGATCTACCGCGGCAAGCGCCTGGTCAACTGGGACCCTGTGCTGGGCACCGCCATCTCCGAGCTGGAAGTGGAACAGACCGAAGAAGACGGTTTCATGTGGTACATCCGCTACCCGTTTGCCGATGGCAGCGGCCACGTGACGGTGGCAACCACCCGTCCTGAAACGCTGCTGGGCGATGTCGCCGTGGCAGTCGACCCGACCGACGAGCGCTACACGGCACTGGTCGGCAAGATGATCAAGCTGCCGTTGACGGATCGCGAAATCCCGCTGATCGCCGACGACTACGCCGACAAGGAATTCGGCACCGGTTGCGTAAAAATCACGCCTGCCCACGATTTCAACGATTACCAGGTGGGCCAGCGCCACAAGCTGCCGCAGATGATCGTGCTGACGCTGGATGCAAAAATTGTCGACGATGCGCCGGAAGCGTATCGCGGCCTGGATCGTTTCGTGGCGCGTAAAAAAATCGTCGCCGACCTCGATGCGCTGGGCTTGCTGGTGGAAGTCAAGCCGCATAAATTGCAAGTGCCGCGCGGCGACCGTACCGGTGTCGTCATCGAGCCGATGCTGACCGACCAGTGGTTTGTCGCCATGAGCAAACCGGCACCGGAAGGCACGTTCTATCCAGGTAAATCGATCGCCGAAGTAGCGCTGGAAAAAGTCGCCGACGGCGAGATCAAATTCGTGCCGGAGAACTGGTCGACCACGTACAACCAGTGGCTTGGCAACATCCAGGACTGGTGCATTTCACGCCAGCTGTGGTGGGGCCACCGCATCCCGGCCTGGTTCGACGAAGCCGGCCAGTATTTTGTCGCCCGCACGGAAGAAGAAGCGCAGGCAAAAGCTGCCGCGGCTGGATCTACCGGCGTTCTGCGCCGCGACGACGATGTGCTCGACACCTGGTTCTCGTCAGCGCTGGTGCCTTTCTCGACCATGGGCTGGCCCGAAAAAACGCCGGACATGTCGCTGTTCATGCCATCGTCGGTGCTCGTCACCGGTTTTGACATCATCTTCTTCTGGGTGGCCCGGATGGTGATGATGACGTGCCATTTCACTGGCCAAGTGCCGTTCGAGACCGTGTACGTGCACGGCCTGGTGCGCGATTCGCAGGGCCAGAAAATGTCCAAGTCGAAGGGCAATACGCTCGATCCGATCGATTTGATCGATGGCATAGGAATTGAAGAACTGGTGGCCAAGCGCACCACCGGCCTGATGGACATGCGCCCGTCCACGCTGGAAAAAATCGCCAAGGCCACACGCCGCGAATTCCCGGAGGGGATCAAGGCTTACGGCACCGATGCGGTGCGTTTCACGATGGCCAGTTACGCGTCGCTGGGTCGCAATATCAATTTCGATTTGGGCCGCGCCGAGGGTTACCGCAACTTCTGCAACAAGATGTGGAATGCGACCAAGTTCGTGCTGATGAACACGGAAGGCCACGATTGCAGCGCACCGGATGCGGCCGATTTGTCGCCGGCCGACCGCTGGATCATCTCGCTGATGCAGCGCGTGGAATTGGATGTGGCACAGGGCTTCGCCGACTACCGGTTCGACCTGATTGCCGCCACCATCTACAAATTCGTCTGGGACGAATTCTGCGACTGGTACCTGGAATTGTCCAAGGTACAAGTCCAGCAAGGCACCGAGGCACAGCAGCGCGCCACGCGTCACACCTTGTTGCGCGTGCTGGAAGTGATCATGCGCCTGGCCCATCCGATCATCCCGTTCGTCACCGAGGAGCTGTGGCAGGTCGTGGCGCCATTGGCTGGCAAGGCGAAGGATGACCGTAGCGACTCGATCATGATGCAGCCGTACCCGATCGCCAACGAAGCGCTGATCGACGTCGATGCTGAAAGCTGGATGACGCAGCTGAAAGCGCTGACCGATGCAACCCGCAACCTGCGCGGCGAAATGAAGCTGGCGCCGAAGCTGCCGGTGCCGCTGATTGTCGAAGCGGGCGACGCGGCGGAAAAAGCTGCGATGGCCGGCTTTGCGCCGTACGTACAGTCGCTTGGCAGATTGTCGGAAGTGCAGATTGTCGATGCGCTGCCGGATTCGCCGGCGGCCGTGTCGATTGTCGGACGCACCAAGCTGATGCTGCAGGTAGAGATCGACGTGGCGGCCGAACGCGAACGTCTGTCGAAAGAAATCGTGCGCATCGAGGGCGAGATTGCCAAGATTCATGGCAAGCTGGGCAACGAAAGTTTTGTTGCCCGGGCCCCTGCCGCCGTGGTGGCGCAGGAGCATGAGCGTCTGGTGAATTTCTCGGGGACAATCGAGAAATTGCGCGAGCAACTGGCAAAATTGCCTGCCGCTTGAACTGATCGGCGCCGTTGATCGGCGTCGTTAATCGGCGCCGTGGTTCAGCGTGGCGCGGCGGCGCCGTCATTGCTGCCGCCGCCTGCGAGCAAGGCATCCAGCTCGTCGTTTGCATGGAGCTGGATGGCGTACTCCACCGGGCTCGGGTTGCCGCCACTGCGCAAGTTGGGGTCGTAACCCAGCGCCAGCAGGCGCGGCAGCAAATCGGCGCGGCGCCATGCCACGGCGGTCAGCAAAATGCGCGCATTGCCAGGTGCGTGCGTTGAATACGGTCCATCCTGCAACATGCCACGGTCGAGCAATTCGCTGGTCAGGGCACGATCCGGCAAGGCTAGTGCGGCGGCAGCGGCAGCTTCGCTCAGGTTGCGCGCGCTGAAACCGGCGTCGAGCAGCAGGCGTATGCGCGCCGTACCGTCCGCCTCCCCTTTCACGCCGGCATCTTCATCGGACTCTGCGGCATCCTGCAATGCCTGCTCCATCGGCTTCCACCGGATCGATGTCAGCGCAATTTTTTGCACCTTGACGATATGGCCCAGCAACAGCGGCAACATCGTGTCGGCGTGCGGCGGCAGCCGGCTGCCACGCTTGTAGCTGGCAGACGATGCAGTGACGTACAGTGCGCGTTCCAGCGCACTTGGCGATCCGGCCAGCGGATCGGCGCCCTGGCTGAGCAGCAGCCTGACCTGCGCGGTGTCGCCAATCGAAACAGCCATCCCCAATGCCCGCGTTTCAGTGGCACGCGGATGCTGTGCGGAAGCGAAGGCGGCAGTTGCCGCCGGCACAGGCGATGTCACGGCGAGCGCGAGAATAACAGCGCATTGCAGCATTTTTTTCATGAAAAACCTTTCTGTTCGGCGCGCACAAGCAACCGAAACTGCATTGTTATTATTGACTGCCGGCAATAATAGTATGCATTCCCGTATTTACCTACTTCTTGGGACATTGTCACAACAACTGGCGTGCCAGGTGCCGATCGAGGGCGTTGGCAAACTGCTGGCGGTCGGCTTGTCCGAACGGCGCCGGGCCACCGGTATCGACGCCGCCGCTGCGCAACTCTTCCATGAAGGCTCGCATCGTGAGTTGCTGCGCGATATTGTCCCTGGTATAAAACTCGCCACGCGGATTCAGCGCATGGCCCCGCTTCTCCAGTACCAGCGCCGCCAGGGGAATGTCACCCGTAACGACCAGGTCGCCGGCATTCATGCGCCGCAAGATCTCGGCATCGGCAACATCGGCACGGGATGGCACTTGCAGGGCCGTAATGAAACGGGAACCTGGCACGCGCAGCAGCTGGTTTGCGACCAGCGTGACGTGCAGGGAACGGCGCTCTGCAACCCGAAACAATATCTCCTTGACCACAGCTGGACAAGCATCCGCATCGACCCAAATTTTCATGATTGTTCCTGATTGATGGCAACATCCGTATAGTTGCATTTACACAACAAAAATCCCGAATGAGCAGTAGTTCTGCGCATTTTTGCCGGGTTTTCAGTTAATCTAGCTGATATTGTGCGCGAGCATTTCTTTCCGCTGACACAAATCTGGAGTCTCGATGTTTTTCTTACGCCTGTTGGCAATGTTGAATGGCGGTATGGTCCTGGTTGCTGCGCCGTGGTTCTTGCGCAGGCAGGGACGGCTGCGCGGCGAAGATATGGAGACCGTGATTTTCGGCTGTGCGGTGATCGCCATGATTGCCCTGAGCTTCTTCTTTATCGGCCTGGCAGGCCATCGCATGCGCAAATCGATGTCTTTGCGCATGCTGGGCGGCACGTTGCTGGCCATACCACTGATTACCGGCGTGACCGTGGTCGCGCAGACCCGTTACGAGGACGCGGAATATCTTTGCGTCACCATGTTCTGCATGGCCGCCATCCTGTTTGTCAGCTTCGTTTATCCGGGCAGCAAGGTGCGCAAGCATCGTCCGATGCGGCCACGCGATACGATCGAGCCTTATATGGAAACGCCAAGCCGGTTGTAAAAGAACTACTTACAAAATGTTGGGGAACAAGCGGAACGTTGCCCGATGGCACCGCTGATTCTGTCCCGCAAATTGTCAGCCTGGCACACTGTCCCACAAATCGCCGGTCGGGCTTAACCGCGGTGCTGCAACGCCAAAGTGGGCGTATGCGGCCGGCGTGGCTACCCTGCCCCGCGGGGTGCGCTGCAAATATCCCTGCTGAATCAGATACGGCTCCAGGACATCCTCGATGGTGTCGGCAGCTTCGCCAATCGCCGCTGCCAGGTTGCCGATCCCCACCGGCCCGCCGCCAAACTTGAACAGCACGGCTTCCAGCAATTTGCGGTCCATCACGTCGAAACCGACCGAATCCACATCCAGCATCACCAACGCCGCATCGGCAATTTCTTTGGTGATATCGCCATTGCCTTTGACCTCGGCGTAATCGCGCACGCGGCGCAACAGCCGGTTGGCAATCCGCGGCGTCCCGCGCGCGCGCATGGCCACTTCGCGCGCACCGTCTTCGGTGATTGGCGCGTTCAACAACGCGGCGCTGCGGGTGACGATGCGGGTCAGTTCGGCAGTGTTGTAGAACTCCAGCCGCGCGACGATGCCGAAGCGGTCGCGTAAAGGATTGGTCAGCATGCCGGCGCGCGTGGTGGCGCCCACCAGCGTGAACGGTTGCAAGTCGAGCTTGACCGAGCGCGCCGCTGGGCCCTCGCCAATCATGATATCGATCTGATAATCTTCCAACGCCGGATACAATATTTCTTCGACCACTGGCGACAGACGATGAATCTCGTCGATGAACAGGACGTCGTTGGCTTCCAGGTTGGTCAAAATGGCCGCCAGGTCGCCCGGGCGTTCCAGCACCGGCCCGGAGGTCTGGCGCAAATTGACCCCCATTTCCCGCGCGATGATGTGCGCCAGCGTCGTCTTGCCCAGGCCTGGCGGACCGAACAATAAAGTGTGGTCGAGCGCTTCACGCCGCTGGCGCGCTGCAGTGATGAAAATTTCCAGCTGGCCGCGGATCTTTTCCTGGCCAATGTACTCTTCAAGGTGTTTCGGCCGCAACGCGCGTTCGATTGCTTCCTCGTTGGGCGAGGCCGGCGCCGCGTCGATGACGCGCGCTTCGCTGAAATTGTCGGTCTGGATGCTCATGGTAATCGATTATGCGCGTGAGAGCGATTTGAGCGCCAGCTTGATGCCGTCCGATACAGTGCTACCCGGCGGCAGTTTTTTCAGTGCAGCCAACGCTTCCTTGTCGGAGTAACCCAGCGCCAGCAATGCGTTCAGGATGTCGGATTCGTTGTCATGCATCGGTGTCGCGCCGGCCACGTTGCCGAGGTCGGCGCCAATTTTGCCTTTCAGCTCCAGCAACAGCCGTTCGGCAGTTTTCTTGCCGATGCCGGGCACCTTGATCAGGCGTCCCGCCTCTTGCATCGTCACCGCCTGGGCCAGGTCGTTGACCGTCATGCCGGACAGGATCGACAGCGCGGTGCGCGCGCCGACGCCGGTGATTTTGATCAGCTGTCGAAACAAGGCGCGCTCGGCGGCGTTATCGAAACCAAACAGCAGATGCGCATCTTCGCGGATGGCCTGGTGCGTGAACAGCGTGACTTTCTCACCGAGCTGCGGCAAGTTGTAATAAGTGCTCATCGGCACATCGACTTCGTAGCCAACGCCCTGGCAGTCCACCAGCAATTGCGGCGGATTCTTTTCCAGCAAAACTCCCGAGATGCGACCGATCATATTGTTCTCTCCTATATTAGTGTCATACCAGGCGGCCGCGTTTCATGCGCAGACCGGTGAGGCCGGGCGTCAGCGCACCCAGCAATGCCAGCGCATCGTGACTGTGGGCATGGCAAATCGCCACACCGAGCGCATCGGCAGCATCGGTGCCAGGCAGGCCCGGCAATACCAGCAGGCGCGCCACCATGTCCTGCACCTGCTCCTTGGCAGCGCGGCCTGTGCCGACCACGGCTTGTTTGACTTGCAGGGCAGTATATTCGGCGACGTCGAGTTCGGAATGCACCAGCGCGCTGATGGCGGCGCCACGCGCCTGTCCCAGCAGCAGCGTCGACTGAGGATTGACGTTGACGAACACTTTTTCGATGGCGGCGCAGTCGGGGCGGTAGGTGGCGACGATTTCGCCAATGCCGCGCAGGATGACTTTCAGCCGCGGCGGCAAAGCGCCTTCGCTGCCCGTTTTGATGGTGCCCGACGCGATGTAGCGCAGCTTGTTGCCATGCTTCTCGATCACGCCGAAACCGGTAGTGCGCAGGCCAGGGTCAATGCCAAGAATTATCATGGACGAATGATATAGCGGCTGGCGCTGCGCGTGGGGAAATACTGTGTAAAAACACAGTCCCTGCGCAGGCGGGGATCCATATCATTCGCGCAGCACCAAAAATGTAAGCGTGTTACGCGCCCCGGCCTTCACCGGGGTGACAGTTTTTTGGCCAACCAATTAAAAACGTCCTCCCCGCGCAGGCGGGGACCGATACCACGGTCGATCAGTGACGGAAGTGACGCACACCGGTGTACAGCATGACGACGCCGCGCTCGTCGGCGGCGTCGATCACTTCCTGGTCGCGCATCGAACCACCCGGGTGAATCACGCAGGTGGCTCCAGCGTCGACCACCACATCGAGACCATCGCGGAACGGGAAGAATGCATCCGACGCCACTGCCGAGCCGGCCAGCGACAAACCAGCGTTGCCGGCCTTGATCGACGCAATGCGTGCCGAATCGATACGGCTCATCTGGCCGGCGCCAACGCCGAGGGTCATGCCGCCAGCACAGAACACGATCGCGTTCGACTTGACGAACTTGGCCACGCGCCATGCAAACATCAGGTCTTGCAACTGCTCCTGCGTAGGCTGCAACTTCGACACGACGCGCAAATCACCGAGGCCGATGTTTTTGGCATCCGGTGACTGCACCAGCAAACCGCCGCCGACGCGCTTGACATCGTACGGATTGTTGCCGTCGCCCAGTGCGATTTGCAGCACACGGACATTTTGCTTGGCAGCCATCAACTGGCGTGCTTCCGGCGTGAACGATGGCGCAATCAGCACTTCGACGAACAGTTTCGCAACTTGCTCGGCAGTGCGGGCATCGACTTCGACGTTGAAGGCGATGATGCCGCCAAAGGCAGAGGTTGGGTCGGTTTTCAGGGCGCGCGTGTAGGCATCGAGCGCATCGGTGCCGATGGCCACGCCGCACGGATTGGCGTGCTTGACGATCACGCAACCGGCCGGCTGGCCCAGGCCGCCCAGCGACTTGACGCATTCCCATGCGGCGTCGGCGTCGGCGATATTGTTGTACGACAGTTCCTTGCCTTGCAGCTGGGTGTAGCTGGCCAGCGCGCCCACTGCCGGGGCGATGTCGCGGTAAAACGCGGCCGACTGATGCGGATTTTCGCCGTAGCGCATGTCCTGCACTTTTTCAAACGCCATGTTCAGCGTCTGCGGGTAGGCAGCACGGGTTTTGTGCAGCTTGTCTTCACCCAGGCTGGTCAGGTAGTTGGTGATGGCGCCATCATATTGTGCGGTGTGCGCAAACACTTTTTTGGCCAGCATGAAACGGGTGTCGTACGGCACCGTGCCGCCCGCCTTGATTTCAGCCAGCACGCCAGCGTAGTCGGAGGGATCGCACAACACCACGACGTCGCGGTGGTTCTTGGCAGCCGAGCGCAGCATGGTCGGGCCGCCGATGTCGATGTTTTCGATCGCGTCTTCCAGCGAGCAATCTTCTTTGGCAACAGTCTGCTGGAACGGATACAGATTGACGACCACCATGTCGATGGTGGGAATGTCATGCTCGGCCAGCTTGGCGACGTGCTCCGGAAAATCGCGCCGGGCCAGGATGCCGCCGTGCACTTTCGGGTGCAGCGTTTTGACGCGGCCATCAAGCATTTCCGGGAAACCAGTGTAATCGGCCACTTCGGTCACTGGCACGCCATTGTCCTGCAACAGTTTGGCGGTGCCGCCGGTCGACAGCAACTTGACGCCAAGAGTCGACAGTTCGCGCGCGAATTCAAGGACGCCGGTCTTGTCGGACACGGAAAGGAGGGCTTGTTTGATCATGGCAGGGCTTTCAAAGGGGATATTCGGTGGGATCACCGGCGCGCGCGGGCCGGTCCGAATACCCGGCCCTGCTTCCAGCCGGTATTACAGGAGTCCGTGTTCCTGCAGCTTCTTGCGCAGGGTGTTGCGGTTAATGCCCAGCATCTGGGCGGCGTGCGACTGATTACCGTCGGCGCGCAGCATCACCACTTCCAGGATGGGCTTTTCGACGGTCAGGACCATCATGTCGTAGATATTCGACGGCTGCTGTTCGCCCAGATCATTGAAATAGTCCTCGAGACTTTTCTGGACGACTTCCTGGATACTTTCTTTGCTCATGCGTACTTCATCCTGATAAATATTTCCGCGCTGCTTCAGCAAGGCGGGTGTCTCGGAGTTACTTTTTGTGTTGACTTCACGCGGCAAGGACGAGGTCCGATGCGCTGGCGGGCCGGTATTGTAACCGCTCGCCATGGCGTTGTTGTAAATCAAAGAACTGATCGACCGCCGCCAACTGTTCGCTGGTCGACTCCAGCAAATTCATGCGGCGACGAAATTCTTCGCCGCCTTCCAGTTCGCGCACATACCAGCCGATATGCTTGCGCGCGGTGCGCACGCCCAGATATTCGCCATAAAACGCGTAATGCGCTTCCAGGTGTTCATGCATCAGGGCGCGCACTTCACTGACATACGGCGCCGGCAAATGGGTGCCGGTTTGCAAATAATGATCAATTTCCCGGCAGATCCATGGCCGGCCCTGCGCCGCGCGCCCAATCATGACCGCATCGGCGCCGGTGTATTCCAGCACCAGTTTTGCTTTTTCGGGCGTGGTGATGTCGCCATTGGCCACCACGGGAATGCCGACTGCGGCTTTCACTGCCGCAATGGTGTCGTACTCCGCCTCGCCACTGTAGCCATCGGCGCGCGTGCGGCCATGCAGGGTCAGCATCTGAATCCCGGCCTGCTCGGCAAGGTGAGCAATGCGCAGGGCATTTTTATTGGCGCGGTCCCAGCCAGTCCGAAATTTCAGCGTGACCGGCACATCGACCGCCGCCACCACCGTGTTCAAAATACGTTCGACCAGACTTTCGTTTTGCAACAGTGCCGAACCGCACCAGCTATTGCACACCTTTTTGACCGGGCAACCCATATTGATATCGATGATCTGGGCGCCACGCGCGACGTTAAAACGCGCGCAGTCGGCCAGGTCTTGCGGATCGGCGCCGGCAATTTGCACGGCTTTTGGCTCCATTTCGCCAGCGTGATCGGTGCGACGCGCACTTTTCTCGCTGGCCCACAGGCGCGGATTCGACGCTGCCATTTCGGACACGGCATAGCCTGCCCCTAACTGTTTGCACAGCTGGCGGAACGGCCGGTCGGTCACACCCGCCATGGGAGCGACAAACACATTATTGCGTAACAGATATGGACCGATTTGCACTGGAGCAGTATCAAAGTAGAAGCGGGAACCTGCTATTTTAACCGATTCACTGCTCAAATAATAAGCACTATTTTCAGGCGCGCGTGTCAGAAGTGTGGTGTGCGTTACAAGAAACCGCTTGACGCTGTGCTTAGTTCAACTCATCCATGGCAACTTGCTGCAGATGCGCAATTTCACCCCAGCTGATTAATGCCAGCTTGCCGTCCTGAACGGTGAAGCGATTGATGCTGGCATTCGGGATAGTAAATGTGCGTGGCGTTTCAAGCGACAGCCCCAGCGCGCAACGGTAAGCGCACTCGAGCACACCACCGTGGGCGACCAGCACCAGCGTCTGGCCGGGATGGCGCGCTGCCTGCGCGAGGATGGCGCCAGTGCTGCGGGCATAAAATTCGCGGAAACTTTCGCCCAGGTTAGCGCCCGCAGGCAATGCCGCATCGACTTCCCGCCCCTGCCATTTGGCAAACTCGTGCGGAAAGCGCTGCTCGATCTCGGCATACAGCAAGCCTTCGAAACCGCCATAGCAACGCTCGCGCAAGTCGCGTTCCACTTGCACCGGCAACTCGTGATAAGCGGCAATTGCCTGCGCTGTCACACGGGCGCGCTGCAGGTCGCTGGCGACGACGGTGTCGATTTTTTCGCTGGCCAGCGCGCGGGCCACCGCCGCCGCCTGGCGCTCCCCCTCGGCATTCAGGCCAATATCGAGGTGCCCCTGCAAGCGGCGCTCGGCATTCCAGGCCGTTTCGCCGTGACGAATCAGGAATAAGTTAGTAGGAGCAAGCGTAGTCTGTTCGGGCATCGGTTCATGACGCCTGAAAACCAAGGCGACCTTTTATAAATGAGTGGTAAAGCAATTCAGGATTGCAGTGCAGCGGCCATCGCCGGGTTCAGCGCGTAGTTGCCAAACAGTCGGGCCTCATCGAGGATGTGGCCGTTGATTGCCAGCCGCGCTTCCGCGCCGGTAAAGCGCCCTTCCAGCGGGAACCGCGGAATGTCGAGCGCGTACAGCGTAAACAAATAACTGTGCACGCGTTCATCGTTCCACGGCGGAAACGGGCCATCATAGCCGTAATACTCGCCGGCCATGTCCGGGTTGCCAGCGAACCAGCCAGTGAAATCGTTGAGGCCCTGGCGCAACTGGTGCTCGGTACCGTTCTTGACCATGATTGGCACCAGCGGGCCGGTTTTGCCTTGCGGCGTGACGCCTTCGGAGAAACACCCTTCCCCGAGAGACTTCAGCGCCACCGGAATATCGACCAGGCTCCAGTGGTAAAAAGTCACCCTGGCGGCGTTCAGCGCAACCGTGCGGCCGGGCTGATTGACGTCGGTTTCCACTGCCGGCACATCCGGATCGTGGCACAGCAGCACCAGCGATTCGGTGCCATGGGGTACGTCGTCCCAAGCCAGGTGCGGATTGCGGTTCTGTGAAAAACGCATATGCTTGACGGGGTCGATCATGCCGAACGCACATTCAGGCGGAATGGTGCCGCCATCGATAAAGCTGTCGCTCCAGATGTTCATTTTTCCCTCCTACCCATAGTGTATGACCGTATTGGGTAGAACAGGTTTCACGCCACACTTTTAGATGGATCAAGGTGTAGCCAAAAGGTTACAGGACCGTCGTTAATCAGCGCCACTTGCATGTCGGCGCCAAACTGACCAGTGGCAACGTTCGGATGGCGCGCGCGGGCTTGCGCGACGACATGATCGAACAGGCGGCGCGCATCGGCTGGCGCCGCGGCGGGCGTGAACGAAGGTCGGGTGCCGGAGCGGGTATCGGCCGCCAACGTGAATTGCGGCACCAGCAGCACGCCGCCAGCCACATCGACAACGCTGCGGTTCATTTTGCCGGCATCGTCGCCAAACACGCGGTACGCCAGCAATTTGCTTAGCAGGGCATCGGCCTCGCGCGTGGTGTCGCCCTTTTCGGCGCACAAGAAGACCAGCAGGCCGGCATCGATGGCGCCGATGACGGCCTCATCCACCGTCACACTGGCTTGGCGCACGCGCTGCAACAAGGCAATCATGAGAACCTCGTCACGCGGTCAGGGTCACCCGGGCAAACTTGCGCTTGCCCACTTGCAGCACAACAGTGCCGGCGTCGATTTTGACGGCCTTGTCGCTGACCACGGCACCGTCGATGCGCACGCCGCCCTGGTCGATCATGCGCATGGCTTCCGACGTGGACGCGCACAGGCCGGCCTGTTTCAGCAAGTAAGCGATGCCGGTCGGAGCGCCGGTCAGCGTCATTTCGGGCACATCGTCGGGGATGCCGCCTTTCGAGCGATTGACAAAGTCGGCCAGTGCATCGGTCGCCGCCTGACTTGAGTGGAAGCGCGTGACGATTTCTTGCGCCAGCGCCACTTTGGCGTCGCGCGGGTTGGCGCCGCCGTCAATCGTTGCTTTCAACGCGGCAATATCCTCGACCGAGCGGAACGACAACAGCTCGAAATAGCGCCACATCATGGTGTCGGAAATGCTCATCAGCTTGCCGAACATCATCGCTGGCGCCTCGGTGATGCCGATGTAGTTGTTTTTCGACTTGGACATTTTGTCGACGCCGTCGAGACCTTCCAGCAGCGGCATGGTCAAAATGCACTGTTGCTCCTGGCCGTAATCTTTTTGCAGTTCGCGTCCCACCAGCAAGTTAAATTTCTGGTCTGTTCCACCCAGCTCAAGGTCTGATTTTAAAGCCACTGAATCGTAGCCCTGCATCAAGGGATAAAGGAACTCGTGCACCGAAATCGGTGTCCCACTCTTGTAGCGCTTGGTGAAGTCGTCGCGTTCCATCATGCGTGCCACGGTGTAACGCGAGGCCAGTTCGATCATGCCACGCGCGCCCAGCGGGTCGCACCACTCGGAGTTGTAGCGAATTTCCGTGCGCGCCGGGTCCAGTACCAGCGATGCCTGACCGAAATACGTCATGGCGTTGATCTCGATCTGCTCCTTGGTGAGCGGTGGACGCGTAACGTTGCGACCGGACGGGTCGCCAATCATTGAGGTAAAATCGCCGATCAAAAAAATCACCTGGTGGCCCAGGTTTTGCAACTGACGCATCTTGTTCAGTACAACCGTGTGGCCAAGGTGCAGGTCAGGTGCGGTAGGATCCAGGCCCAGCTTGATGCGCAGCGGCGTACCGCTCTTCTCGGAGCGGGCAAGCTTTTGCGCGAACTCGCTCTCGATGAGCAGTTCGTCCACGCCACGCTTGGTAATGGCCAGCGATTCACGCACCAGGTCGGTCAGTGGCAGCACCGAAACGTCGGCGGATTTGTTATTTTTCCCGGGAGTGCTAACAGGTGCAGCAGAGGCATTCATATAAAATTCTTGTAGGAAAATGGCTAAAACAGTTGTAGGACGCCAGAGTGCGCTATAATTCCCGATCCCATCAATCTTGCTTCGCGAAAACTTTTAACAACGATAACAAGAAAAAAAAGTGCGTCTGACAGGCGTTCAAGCGGCAAATTTTAACTGATTGCATGAATCTCATACATAAAATCACTAGCAAGCGCTGGTTTGGCTTGGCAGAAACGACCCGCAAGACCCGCATCGTCGGTGCCGGCGCAGTCGTTCTTACAGTTGCCGCATTTGGCGCAGTCGCCACCGCCCCAGTCAGCGCCGACAACGACGCTAACGTCAAATCGATTGCCCAGGACCTGGCTCTGCCCAACCTGAGCGAACAAATCGCCTCCATGCAGCAGAACGACCAGCAATTCATCCACGAAGACCGTGTGCGCGCAGGCGACTCGCTCGGCGAAATGATGAAACGCCTCGGTGTCGAAGACCAGCAGGCTGTGTCTTTCATCCGCTCCGACAAGGTTGCACGCGCCATTCTGCAACTGAAAACCGGCAAGCGCATCCAGGCTGAAACCGACGAAAACGGCGAGCTGATCACGCTGGAAGCCACATTGGCCGATGCGTCCGACATGCCAACCAGCACCGTCACCATCGCCCGTAAAAACGGTAAGCTGGTGGCGTCGCAAGCGCCGGTAAAACTCGAGCGTCGTGTTGAAATGCGTTCGCGCACGATCAGCAACTCGCTGTATTCGGCCACCGATTCGGCCACCGACGGCAGCGCCATGCCGGACGGCCTGGTCAAGCAGGTTATCCAGATGTTCTCGACCAACATCGACTTCCGCACCGACCTGAAACGCGGCGACCATTTCAACGTGGTCTACGAAACATTCTGGCAAAACGGCGAAATGGTCAAAGTCGGCAAAGTGCTGGCAGGCGAATTCACCAACCGTGGCTTGTCGTACCAGTCGGTCTGGTTCGAAGACCCGGTCACAAAACAGGGCGGCTACTACACCCTGGACGGCAAGGCACTCAAAAAAGCTTTCCTGCGTTCCCCGATCGAGTTTTCCCGCATTTCGTCGGGCTTCGCCATGCGCAGCCACCCGATTACCGGTAACTGGAAACAGCACAAGGGTGTCGATTTTGCGGCACCGAACGGCACCCCGATCCACGCCTCCGGTGATGGCGTTGTCGATTACGCGGGTTCGGGCATGACCGGCTACGGCAATATGGTAGTCCTGAAGCACTGGTCGAACTACAGCACTGCGTACGCCCACATGAGCCGCTTTGCATCGAACCTGCGCAAGGGCCAGCACGTGAATCAGGGCGATGTGATCGGTTACGTCGGCTCCACCGGCTGGTCGACCGGCAACCACCTGCACTACGAATTCCGCGTTGCCAACCAGGCCCGCGATCCAATGTCGCTCGGCACCCTGGCCCAGCAACCATTGAACAGTGGCGAACTGGCCCGCTTTAAAATGGCAGCCGTGGACATGCGTCACCGCTTCGCGCTGTTGTCGCCTGCAGCGACAGCTGCACCACGCCTGGCCTCGCGCTAATCGCCCCGCATCCCTGAAGGCGCCTTGCTCTGCATGTATTATGCGGAGCAAGGCGCTTTTTTCATTCTGGAACCCACTATGCCCTCTTCCACCCTCTATATCGGCCTGATGTCCGGCACCAGCCTTGATGGCGTCGATGGCGTGCTGGTCGATTTCGCCGGCGGCGCCATCCACACGCTGGCGGCGGCTTTCGTCTCTTTCCCAGACTCATTGCGGGAAAAGTTGATGGCATTGCAAACCAGCGGGCCCGACGAGATCGAACGCGAAGCACTGGTGGCAAACACGCTCGCCGGGCTGTACGCTGAATGTGTGGCAGAACTGCTGCCGGCCGCGTCCGGCCCGGTTGCCGCCATTGCGGTGCACGGCCAGACCATCCGCCATCGCCCCGAGCTGGGTTTTACACGCCAGACCAATAATCCGGCGCTGCTGGCGGAGCTATGCGGTATCGATGTCATTGCCGATCTGCGCAGCCGCGACGTTGCCGCCGGCGGCCAGGGCGCGCCGCTGGTCCCGGCGTTTCACGCGGCGCAATTTGGCAAACCGGGATGCGCGCGTGCCGTAGTGAATATCGGTGGCATCGGCAACATCAGCGTACTGCAGGCCGACGGCCGCGTCACTGGCTTCGACACCGGACCGGGCAATGTGCTGATGGATTTGTGGATAGCGCGCCACCAGGGCCGCGCTTACGATGCAGACGGCGCCTGGGCAGCCACTGGACTGGTCGATCCTGCGCTGCTGGGCATCCTGCTCGACGAACCGTATTTCACGCTGGCGGCGCCAAAAAGTACCGGCCGCGACTTGTTCCATGCCGATTGGCTCGATGCGCGGTTGCAGCAGCTCACGCATTCAATCACGCCGGTGGATGTGCAGGCGACATTGACCATGCTGACGGCAACGACGATCGCGCGCGCCATTCACGATGCCAGCCGGGATGTGGCGGACGTGTATGTGTGTGGAGGTGGTGCGGAGAATGGGGAACTAATGTGGCAGCTGGCGACAGCGATGCCAAAATCAGCCGTGCAATCGACAGCGGCGTTGGGCGTGGCACCTAACCGTGTCGAAGCACTGGCATTTGCCTGGCTGGGCTATCGCTTCATGCAGCGAGTGCCAGGCAATATTCCTGCGGTAACCGGCGCACAGGGAGAACGGATCCTGGGCGCGCTGTATCCAGCGTAAAGCTTACACCGAGAACGACGAACCGCAGCCGCAGGTGGACGTTGCGGTAGGGTTCTTGATGACGAACTGGGCGCCTTCGAGGTCATCCTTGTAGTCGATTTCTGCGCCCACCAGATACTGGTAGCTCATCGAATCGATCAACAGCTGGACGCCGTTCTTGACCATTGTGGTGTCGTCGTCGTTGACGATTTCATCGAACGTGAAACCATACTGGAAACCCGAGCAGCCACCGCCCTGCACGAACACGCGCAATTTCAGGTCGGGATTGCCTTCTTCTTCGATCAGCTGCGCGACTTTTTCAGCGGCGCTATCGGTAAAAATGATTGGCGACGGAATCGTCGTGTCGAGCACTTCGGCAACTGCATTCATGGGGAACTCCTACCAGGGAAAATTTATTGGTCATTATAGACCGTTGGTTCAAGTCACGCTGATCACCCCCCGCGAAGGCGGGGGTCAATAGCACATTAACAAGGCAACGGCGCAACAGAGCGCTAGCGCTGGTGCATTTATTCAACGCAGATGGGGGAGCAAAGCTGGATCGCAAGAGTTTGCTTTATGGTGATGCGTACTTCTCCGTGCTGACGATGTGCTATGGATCCCCGCCTGCGCGGGGAATGTTCTATGGCAGCAGCGCGATATGCTGCAAGCCCATCGTTTCCGGCAAGCCGAACATCAAATTCATGCACTGCACGGCCTGGCCCGACGCACCCTTGACCAGGTTGTCCTGCACGACGAGGATGACGACAGTATTGCCGCCCTCGGGACGGTGCAGCGCCAGGCGCAGCATGTTCGAGCCGCGCGTTGAGCGGGTTTCCGGGTGCGAGCCGAACGGCATCACATCGACGAACGGCGCATCTTTATAGGCATCTTCAAACAGTGCCTGCAGTGCGGCATCGTCGATGTCCTGCGTCAGGCGCGCGTACAGCGTAGCGTGCATGCCGCGGATCATCGGCACCAGGTGCGGCGTAAACAGCAGGCCGACTTTCTGGTCGGTGTAGCGCGCCAGCTGTGCCGACGTTTCCGGGGTGTGGCGGTGACCCGAAACACCGTAGGCCTTGAAATTGTCGCTGGACTCGGAAAACAGTGTGCCGATTTCAGCCTTGCGGCCGGCGCCGGAAACACCCGATTTGGCGTCGGCGATCAGGTTGCCGGCGTCGATGATGCCGGCTTTCAGCAGCGGATAAAAGCCCAGCTGCATCGTGGTCGGGTAGCAGCCCGGATTGGCGATCAGGCGCGCCTTGGCAATGGCGTCACGGTTCAGCTCTGGCAAGCCATACACGGCCTCGTCCAGCAGCTCGGGCGCGGTGTGCGGAATCTTGTACCATTTTTCGAAGGTGGCCTGATCCTTCAGGCGGAAGTCGGCCGCCAGGTCGATGACCTTGACACCATTGGCCAGCAATTCCGGCGCCTGTGCCATCGCCACGCCGTGCGGGGTGGCAAAGAACACGACGTCGCAGCTGTTCAGATTGGCCTTGTCCGGCGCCGAAAACGCCAGGTCGACACTGCCGCGCAGCGACGGGAACATATCGGACACCGGCAAGCCATCTTCCTTGCGCGATGTGATCGCCGTCAGTTCGGCTTCCGGGTGGGATGCCAGCAGGCGCAGCAATTCAACGCCGGTGTATCCGGTCCCGCCAACAATACCAACTTTGATCATCGCTCATCCTTCAGTAAAAATGGGTCCTCGCGGACGACGTGCAATTTTACCAGTCCACTATGAAAAAAGCCGCCCGGCTTGCGCGGGGCGGCTTTTCCTGCAAGCGCCGGAGCGCTGCGAGGAAGCAAATTAACGCTTCGAGAATTGCTTTGCGCGACGTGCTTTGCGCAGACCGACTTTTTTACGCTCGACTTCACGTGCATCGCGGGTAACGAAACCGGCACGTGCCAGGTCGCCCTTCAATGCTGCGTCGTAGTCGATCAGTGCGCGGGTGATGCCGTGGCGAACTGCGCCAGCCTGGCCGGACTCGCCGCCGCCGTGAACGTTGACTTTGATGTCAAAACGCTCGACGTTGCCGGTCAGTTCCAGAGGTTGACGGATGACCATCAGGCCGGTTTCGCGCGAAAAATATTCCGACGCTGGCTTGCCGTTGACGACGATCAGGCCGGTGCCGACCTTGATGAACACGCGGGCGACGGCGCTTTTGCGACGGCCGGTGCCGTAATTGTAGTTACCGATCATGTCAGCTCCTTAGAGAACGAGTGCTTGCGGTTGCTGGGCAGCGTGCGGGTGGGAACCTTCCGCATACACTTTCAACTTCTTGATCATGGCGTAGCCAAGCGGGCCTTTAGGCAGCATGCCCTTGACCGCTTTTTCAAGCGCACGACCTGGAAAACGCTCTTGCATTTTCTTGAAGTTGGTTTCGTAGATACCGCCTGGGTAGCCGGAGTGACGGTAGTACGTCTTCTCGGTGGCTTTGGTGCCCGTAACGCGCAGCTTGCCGGCGTTGATAACGACGATGAAATCGCCGGTGTCGACGTGAGGAGTGAATTCTGGCTTGTGTTTGCCGCGCAGTCGGAGTGCCACTTCGCTGGCAACACGTCCGAGGATCAGATCCGTCGCGTCAATCACCAACCAGTCGCGCTGGACTTCATGTCCTTTAGCGGAAAAAGTTTTCATGATGACTTCCTAATAATTTAAATCGCTCAAATGGTGGTTCCGCTTCAACTAGCATGCGGACTCGGCCTTATGTCTTTTCCTGAGCAAACGGAAAGCCGCCGATCATAGCCGATATTGGCTGCGCCGGTCAAGGTCTCCCTGGGCCGGTTGTGGTATCGGCGCCGGACTATTGCCGTTGACCTGAGTTGGCCGCGCAACTTAGACTGTTTGACAATGATCATAGGAGACGCCGTTTGAAACGCTGCCTGAAAACCCGCTCCCTGTTTGCGGCCGCCGCGCTGATGTGGTCGGCCACCGCGCATGCTGCGCCGGTCGTCACAGCGCGCAATTGTCACCTGCCCGGCGTGGAAGAAGCGCTGCGCTGTTACAGCGTGCCAGTCACGCTCGATGCACCTGGCGGGCCGATGCTGAAGCTGCACGTCACTGTTGCGCCTGCCTTCCGCGAAGCCGCGCGCCGCGATCCGCTGTTCGTGCTGGCCGGCGGCCCCGGTGAAGCGGGCAGCGATGTGTTGCCGTTGCTGTCGACCGCGTTCCGGCGCGTGCGCGCCACGCGCGACATCGTGCTCATCGACCAGCGCGGTACCGGCTTCTCCGGCCGCCTCGATTGCCCCACCCGCCCCGAGCAGGAAACCATGATCGAAGCGCAGCTCGACCAGGAAATGTTCGACTGCATCGCAGTGGCCAAAAAACAGCATCGGCTATCGGCCTACACCACGGCCAACGCCGCGCGCGATATCGAGCAGGTGCGCCAGCAACTGGGCTACGGCAAGATCAACGTGTGGGGCGGCTCGTACGGCACCCGTCTCGGCCAGGTGTATGCACGCGCGTACCCGGACAGCGTGCGCACGCTGGTGCTCGACGGCGTGGCCGCACCCGAGCAGGTCATTCCGGCCGGCGGGCGCGACAGCCAGACCGCGCTCGACAACCTGTTCAAGACCTGCGCGAAAGATCCCGCCTGCAACAAAGCCTACCCCAACCTGCGCGCCGAGTTCGATGCTGTCAGCGCGCGCGTCGACAAGGGCGATGTCGTCATCGACATGGCCGATCCGCGCACCGCCCAGCCCGTAAAAATCAGCATGAGCAGCGCGCGTTATCTCGGCACCATCCACAGCGTGCTGTATTCGGCCGCCGACAGCCGGCGCCTGCCGTTCCTGCTGCACAGCGCCTACCTCGGCCGTTGGGAGCCGTTCGTGGCGCGCCGCAACCTGGCCAACGATGTTTCCGCCGATGGCTCGAACGCCGTCCTGCTGCACCTGGCCGTGGTCTGCGCCGAGGACATGCCGCGCCTTACCCCGGCGCTGCTGGCCAGTGACGCTGGCGTGCTGACGCGCACGATGATCGAACGCATGCCGGCCATGTGCAAGGCCATCGATGTGCCGCCGGCAGCATGGCGCGCGCCCACAATGATCAACGCGCCGGCGCTGCTGTTTTCCGGCGCGCTGGACCCGGTCACGCCGCCGCACCGCGCCGTCGCGGCGGCGAAATTCATGGCCAACGCGCGTCATATCGTCGTGGCGAATGCCGGCCATGGCGTGTCGCAACTGGGTTGCACACCGCGCCTGTTGCGCACCTTTCTCGACAATCCGGAAAAAACCCTCGACGCAACATGCCTCGACGAGATCCCGGCGCCCTATTTCCAGCTCGGCAGTGCCGGGCCGCAACCTTGAACTGCGCCCCATGATTGAAGTTAACGAAGTCCGCAAACAATTCGGCGCAATACAAGCGCTCGGTGGCGTCAGTTTTACCGCCCGCGACGGCCACATCACGGCGCTGCTGGGGCCGAACGGCGCCGGCAAAACCACGTTGCTGCGCATCCTCGTGGGCCTGTTGAAACGCGATCACGGCAGCATCGCCGTCGATGGCGTCGACCCGGCAATCAACCCCATCGCCGTGCGCGCCAACATCGGCTTTCTGACGGACCAGTTCGGCTTGTACGAGCGGCTGTCGACCCGCGAATACCTCGCCTATTTCGGTGAATTGCACGGCATGGGAGGCAAAGCATTGAACGCACGCATCGATGAAGTGTCGGACCTGCTGCAGATGGAAGATATCCTGGAGCGCCGCAGCAAGGGCTTTTCGCAGGGCCAGCGCATCAAGGTGGCGCTGGCGCGCACGCTGCTGCACCGCCCGCGCCACCTGCTGCTCGACGAGCCCAGCCGCGGTCTCGACGTGATGAGCACGCGCGCGCTGCGCCATGCATTATCGACACTGCGCGATGAAGGCTGCTGCATCATCATGGCCACCCATGTGATGCAGGAAGTGTCCGCTTTATGCGACGACGTGATCGTGATTGCCAAAGGTCACACTGTGGCGCAAGGCTCGCCCCAGCAATTGTGCGAGCGCACCGGCATTGCCAGCCTGGAAGACGCGTTTGTCAGCCTGGTGGGCACCGATGAAGGGATGCTTGCATGATGCTCACGAAGAAGCCTCGTTTTCTCATTGTCTTCATCAAGGAATTCCGCGAAACGCTGCGCGATAAACGGACGCTGGGACTGCTGGCGTTCGCCTCCCTGATGTATCCGGTATTGCTCGGTTACTTCCTGAATCAGCAGATCGACCGCGCCACGAGGCCAGAGCGTGAAGGTATCGCGCTGACCGTGATCGGCGCCGATAAAGCACCCACGCTGATGGCGCAGCTGAAGCAAAAGAATGTCACCGTCACCGCGCTGCCGCCGACCAGCGATGACGCGATCGAAATGCTGCTGCGCAACCGCAACACGGTTGCCGTGCTGCGCCTGTCCGACAACTTCACGGTCGATTACGCCGCCATGCGTCCCGCTAAAATCGAGCTCTGGTTCAACTCCGCATCCGACACCGACGCGCGCCGGCGCGACATCGACGAGATCCTGCAAAATTACAGTTCGAACATTGCCGGCGCCAGGTTGCTGGCCCACGGCGTCTCGCCGGCGACGATGGCGCCGATCAGGCTGCAGCGCTACGACACCGGCAGCAACGCCGCGCGCTCGGCCGGGCTGATTGGCAGCATCCTCGGTTTCCTGTTCTTCCCGGCGTTTGTCTGCTGCCTGTCGGCCGCTGTCGACAGCACCGCCGGCGAGCGCGAACGGCGCTCGCTCGAAGTACTGATGTCGCAACCGGCGCACGCGTGGGAACTGATCGTCGGCAAGTGGCTCGCCGCGGGCGCGCTGTCGGTCATCGGTATGACGTTGGCACTGATGCTCGCGCATGCCATCCTGTCGTGGCTGCCGCTGGAAGAAATCGGCATGTCGTGGCGCGTGACCTCGACCGACCTGGCGCTGGTGTGGCTGGCGTCATTACCGCTGTCGCTGTTCGCCGCCGCTCTGCAAATCGCGATTGCGATGAACGCGAAATCGTTCAAGGAAGCCCAGAGCACGCTCAGTTTCATCTCGCTGGTGCCGATGGTTCCCGGCATCGCCGTCTCGATGCTGGAACTCAAAACCGCGACATGGATGTACCTGGTGCCAATGTTGTCGAACCAGACTTTATTGCGCGAAATTGCCAAGGGAGAAAGCATTGGCTCCCTCCCGTTCGTGCTGACGTTTGCCAGCAGCGCGATTGCGGCGCTGGCGGCGGTGCTGTTCGCGGCCTGGCGCATGAAGAGCGAGCGCTACGTGCTGGCGGTCTAGCCGCTACAATCATGCGCATCTCTTACTGAAAGCACGCCATGGAAGTCAAAGTCAGCTGGAACGGCCCGTCGGGCATGAGTTTTCGGGCCGAAACCGGGTCCGGCCACATGGTCACGATGGATGGCGCGCCCGAAGGTGGCGGCCACAACCTGGCGCCGCGGCCGATGGAAATGGTACTGCTCGGCACCGGCGGCTGCACCGCGTACGACGTCGTACTGATTTTGAAACGCGGGCGCGAAGATGTGCGCGGTTGCGAGGCGACATTAAAAGCCGAGCGCGCCGATACCGACCCGAAAGTGTTCACGAAAATTCATTTTCACTTTGTCGTGACCGGGCGCAATCTGAAACCGGCCGCCGTGGAACGCGCTGTGAGCTTGTCCCACGAAAAGTACTGCTCCGCCTCGATCATGCTGGCCAAAATGGCCGAGATCACCCACTCGTTTGAAATCGTCGACCACCCCCGCGAAGGCGGGGGTCTATAGCACGGGTGTTACATCGCTTCCTCATCATTCCCAGTAACGCATCCTGCAGTGTGGTGATTTGCGTTCTATGGATCCCCGCCTTCGCGGGGAGTGTTCAGACGTAATACGCCGCCGTCGTCATGACTTTCGCGATGCCGGTCATTGCCAGTTTGACCGGCGCCGGGACCTCGGCCGCACCCATCGCCTGCGCTGCCGCACCGTGGGCAATTTCATCGAGGCGCATCTGCTCCACAATGGCGCGCGACTTGGCGTCGAGCTCGGGCAATTGATCAAGATGGGCATTCAGGTGCGCTTCTACCTGGCGTTCGGTTTCCACGACAAACCCCAGGCTGCGTGCGTCGCCCAGGTGCGCGGCCACCGCGCCCATCGCATACGAACCGGCATACCACAAAGGATTCAAAAAACTGGGCTGCGAACCCAGTTCTGCCAGCCGCTGAGCGGTCCAGGCCAGGTGGTCTTCTTCTTCCCGTCCGGCCTGCTCGAACTGCACGCGCAGTTCCGGCGATTTCGCGAATCGTGCCTGGGCGTTGTACAGCGCCTGGGCACAGACTTCGCCGACGTGATTAACGCGCATCAGGCCGGCGCTGTGGCGCTGTTGCTGCGCGTCCAGATTGCCATCATCGGCGCGGGCGCCGGGCATGGCGCGCGTCGGCGCCGTCACGCCGCCCATCACGCGCAGGGCTTTGTCGATGCCGACAATGAATTGATCGAGTGGAGAGTGGAAACGGTGAGTGGTCATGATCGGATGTCGAGCAGGAAAGCCGACATTATATTCCCGGCGCGTTCTGTTCCAGTTTCTGCTTGTCCTTTTCCTTCTCCACCCAGTCGTACACCGGCCCGGCGATATCGATGCCGGAGATGTTTTTTGCGACACCGAGGTTGAGCGACAGCAAAAAGGGAATGCTGGCAATCGGCACCTCGGTGCACAGTTCGCCAAACGCCGCCATGAAGCGGGACGACTCCAGCGTCGGCACCACCTTGGCGCCGCTCATGAACTGCAGTGCGCTGGTAATGCTGTGGCCCGGCCCCAGCGCCTGGTAAATGACCTTGTTGTAGGCGCGGTCGACGATCTTGAAATCGATGGCCTCTTCTTTCATCAGGCCGGCGAGGTAATACAGCCCGAGCGTGACGCGCAGCCAGTCGGTTGCCTCGACCCGCGTGCGACCCTGACGCATGACGGCGAGTGCCTTGTCTCTGATCACATTATCCATCTGTCCATTATCCACAAAAAAGCAGCAGCCGACCGTCCCGAACCCGCATTTTGCACTCTGGGAAGACGAATGTGCACTGCATCGCATGTAGCTGCCTCGTCTGCTGCAAATTTAATACAATGCAATGAATGAACAGGGAGTACACGATGGAATTAAGCATTCGCGATTTGTCCAAGACCTACGCCAATGGCGTGGTGGCGCTGGACAAAGTCACGCTGAATATTCCTACCGGGATGTTTGGGCTGCTGGGCCCGAACGGCGCCGGCAAATCGACGTTGATGCGCATCCTGGCCACATTGCAGGAATGCGATACCGGGTCAGTGTTCCTCGGCGATATTGACGTGCTCGACGAAAAAATGGACGTACGGCGCCGGCTCGGTTACCTGCCGCAGGATTTTGGCGTCTACCCGAAAGTGACGGCCTACGAATTGCTGGACCATTTCGCGATGCTGAAAGGCCTGTCGCAGCGCGCCCGCCGCCGTGAAGTGGTCGATGGTCTGCTGCAGCAAACCAATCTGTTCGACGTGCGTCACCAGCGTCTGGGCGGATTTTCAGGCGGCATGCGCCAGCGCTTCGGCATTGCCCAGGCGTTATTGGGCGACCCGACCCTGATCATCGTCGATGAACCCACCGCCGGACTCGACCCGCAGGAACGCGTGCGCTTCCACAATTTATTGTCCGACATCGGCGCCGACAAAACCGTGCTGCTGTCGACTCACATCGTGTCCGACGTGGCCGACCTGTGCGCCAACATGGCCATCATTAACAAAGGCCGCGTGCTGTTATGCGGTGAACCGCAAAAGCTGGTCGACAATATTTCCGACCGTATCTGGGGCCGCTTCGTGGCGAAGTCCGACCTGGCGCACTACCAGCGCCAGCACGCCGTCATTTCCACCCGCCTGCTCAGTGGCCGCACGCTGGTGCACGTGTATGCCGACGGTGACCCGGGCGACGATTTCGAGCCAGCGCTGGCCACGCTCGACGATGTCTACTTTGCCACCATCGCCGGCCATCCGGTCGGCACGGCCGGGGCCTGCTGACCGTGCGCGCCCTGCTGGCCATTGGCCAATTCGAAGCGCGCCAGCGCCTCAAGCTGCTCTCCACGTGGGTCTATTTCATCCTGTTCCTGGCGCTGGCCATGCTGTGGATGGCGGCTGCCGGCGGCGTGTTCAAGGAAGCATCGATCAACTTCGGTGGCAAAGTATTCATCAACAGTCCGCGCTCGGTCGGGTTCACGGTAGCCTTCCTCGGCTGCCTCGGCGTGGTGGTCATGGCCGCCATCATGGGCCGCTCGGTGCAGCAGGATTTCGAATACCGGATGCACCACTTTTTTTTCAGCGCGCCGATCGGCAAGCATGCCTGGTTTTTCGGCCGCTTCCTCGGCGCATTCCTTGTCTTGGCGATTGTGTTTTCCAGCATCGTGCTGGGCGCATGGCTGGGCACTTTTTTACCCGGCATCGATCCGGACCGAATGGGGCCGGCATCGTTCGGTACCTATCTGCGCCCCTATTTGTTCACGCTGCTGCCCAATCTGTTCATCTTTGGCGCCATCTTTTTTGTCCTGGCCGCGCTGACCCGGCGCATGTTGCCGGTGTACGTTGGCAGCGTGGTCATGATGCTCGGCTACATCGTGGCCCCGTCGCTGGCGCGCGATCTCGACTATAAAACGCTGGCCGCACTGATCGATCCGTTCGGCACCACTGCGCTGATCCGCCTGACCGAATACTGGACCGTTGCCGAGCGCAACAGCCTGCCGCTGCCGCTCGAAGGCGTGTATCTGCTCAACCGCGCGCTCTGGCTTGGCTTTGGCGCTATTGTCCTGGTGCTCGGTTACTGGCGCTTCGATTTTCTTGGCAATAGCAGCGACGGCCGCAGTGCGCGCGCGGAACCCGGCACCCCGGCCAGCCTGTCGCACACGGCCACGGACACCCGCGAAGCGCCGGATTTCGCCGCCCGCAGCCTCGGCATCCTGCTGCTCAAAGCCAGCTGGTTCAACCTGCGCGAGTCGATCAAGAACATCTATTTTGCCGTCATCGTGCTGGCCGGCGCACTGGCATTGTTCGCTTCATCGCTCGACCTGGGCGCCATTTTCGGCACGAATACCTATCCGGTGACGTACCAGCTTCTCGAGCTGATTACCGGCGTCTACGGCCTGTTCCTGCTGATCGTGACCACTTATTATGCCGGCGAACTGGTCTGGCGCGAGCGCGAAGCAGGCATCGCGCAGATGATCGATGCACTGCCGTTGCCAAGCTGGCTGCCATTGATGGGCAAGTTGCTGAGCCTATTCGGCTTGCAAGCCGTGATGCTGTTTTTCGCCATGTTGTGCGGCATGGCGATTCAGCTGTCGAAAGGCTATTTTTCGCTCGAGCCGGGCCTGTATCTGCACCGCCTGTTCCTGATCGACTTCCCGCAATATGCGCTGCTGGCGGTGCTGGCGATTGCCCTGCAGGCCATCATCAACCATAAATACCTGGCGTATTTCGCCATGGTGCTGGTCTATATCGTCTCGATTTCGCTGCGCGGTTTCGGCTTCGACCATCCGATGGCATTTTATGGTTTGTCGCCCCAGATCGTTTATTCTGCCATGAACGGCTTCGGCCATTTTCTGGTCGTCGAACGCCTGTTCAACCTGTACTGGGGTGGCTTTGCGCTGATGCTGCTGGCCATTACCCTGCTGCTGTGGCCGCGCGGCGCCAGTGAGAAATTGTCGCTGCGTCTGCAGCAGGCGCGGCGCGCTCTGACAGCGCCGGTACTGTCCGTGTTCGGCCTCGGCCTGATCCTGTTTTGCGGTGCTGGCGGCGTCCTCTACTACAACCTGAATATCATCGGCAACTTCCGCTCCACCTATGCCCAGGAACAGTTACGCGCTGAATATGAGCTGCGTTATCGCCGCTACGCAACCCTGCCCCAGCCGCGCATTACCGACGTCAAACTGGCAGTCGATATCGTGCCGCAGCAGCGCAGCATGCGCGTCAAGGGGAGCTATACGCTGGTGAACCGCAGCGGCACACCGGTGTCCGACATTTTGCTGTACCAGGCCGAAGGACCGGTTGCGCAATTGCGCCTGTCGCAGGCAGCAACCCTCGTCACCCGCGACGTGGCGCGCGGTTTCTACCGCTACCGTCTGGCCACGCCGATGCTGCCCGGCGCGCGCATGGATTTGAACGTCGACCTGACGTTCACGCCAGGCGGCGTGCTGGGCATGGGTCGGGCAACGCCGGTGGTTGGCAACGGCACGTTCTTTACCAACGAGGTGTTGCCGCATATCGGCTACGTCGAAACGGTGCAGCTGCAAGATGCACGCGACCGGAAACGCCACGGTCTGCCCCCGCAAGAACGCATGCTGGCGCGCGACGATCCAGCTGGCCTGGCACATAATTTTGTGGGCGCCGACGCCGACCGCGTCAGCTTCGACGCCGTCGTCAGCACCAGCGCCGACCAGATCGCCATTGCGCCAGGCACACTCGAACGTGAATGGAACACCGGTGGACGTCGCTATTTCCACTACCGGATGGAAAAGCCGATGCTCAATTTTTACGCGTTCCAGTCGGCGCGTTACGAAGTGCGCCATGAGCGCTGGCAAGATGTCGCAATCGACCTGTTGTATCAGCCCGGCCATGAATTCAACCTGGACCGCATGACCAGGGGCGCCAAGGCAAGCCTGGCCTATGCCAGCGCCCAGTTTGCGCCCTATCCGCTGCATGAACTGCGCATCGTCGAATTTCCCCGCTACCAAACGTTTGCCCAATCATTCCCGGGCACTATTGCCTTCTCGGAAAGTCTGGGCTTCATTGCCAAGGTGGACGACAGCAAGCCGAAAGATATCGACTACCCGTTTTATGTGACGGCGCACGAGACCGCGCACCAGTGGTGGGGCCATCAACTGGTGCGCGCCAACACGCGCGGCAGCACGGTTCTGTCGGAAACGCTGGCGGAATACACGGCCCTGATGGTGATGAAGCACAGCATGGGCGCGGACAAAATGCGGCGCTTCCTGCGCTACGACCTCGATCTGTATCTGATGGGACGCGCGCAGGAACCGAATAAAGAATTGCCGCTGGCGCAAAATGAACGCCAGGATTACATCCACTACCGCAAGGGCAGCCTGGCCATGTATCTGCTGGCCGACCTGGTAGGCGAGGACAAGATCAATGGCGTGCTGCGCGACCTGCTGGCGCACTATCCGGGCAACGCTGCGCCGTACGCCAGCGTGACGCCGCTGATTGCCGCGTTGCGCGCCGTGACGCCACCGGACAAGGCGTACCTGATCGACGATCTGTTTGAAAATATCGTGCTGTATGAAAACCGCGCGGTGAGCGCCAGCGCCGTGAAACGCGCCGATGGCAAGTATGTCGTGACGCTGACGGCCCACGCCGCCAAGCGCCGCGCAGGCGAGCTGGGCCAGGAAACCGATATGGCACTGAACGACTACATCGAATTTGGCGTGGACGATGCCGACGGCAGGCCCTTGCTGCGTGAGTGGCGCAAGGTAGCGCAAGGCAATGTGACATTGCCACTGGTGGTCGACAAGCTTCCTGCACGTGCCGGTATTGACCCGGATAACAAGCTGATCGACCGTAAGCCGTCCGACAATATGGTAGCAGTCGACTTACACTGAACTTCGCGCTATGATTTGCATGAGCTAATACATTTTTGGAGTATATCGATGTCTACCCTGGTCGCTGAAATTACACAACAGATTCAACTGCTCAGCGCCAGCGAGAAGAACGAGATCTTGCATATGCTGCTGAAAGATCTCGACGGCGTCGACGATCAGGATGCCGACGAAGCCTGGCGCAATGAAGTGGTGCGCCGCGTCAAGGCCATTCACAACGGCGAAGCGGCGATTGACGCCCTGCAGGAAAAATGGCGCTAACCCAGGCGCTGGATGAAAAAAAACCGCAGCCCGGAAGGGACTGCGGTTTTTTTATTGCCGGATAGATCTTTACACCGGCTTGGCAGCAGCCTTCTTCGCCGCCGGTTTTTTTGCAGCGGTTTTGGCCGCAGTTTTTGCCGGTGCTTTTTTCGCCACGGCTTTTTTCGCCGCAACTTTCTTCACTGCGACTTTCTTTGCCGGCGCCGCTTCTTCACCCTCTTCCGCATCCTTCACCGGCGCCGCTTTCGGTTTCGCGCCTGGCTTGACCTTGCGCTCTTCGAATTCAAAGCTGATCTTGCCATCTTTGCCCTTGACCAGGAAAGCCTTGAACGGCCGACGTGTACGCTGCGAGACAAAGCCCGGCATCAGATCAGTTTTACCGTCATTGAGTAATTTCACCATTTGCTCCGGCAAAATTTCCTGTTGCAGGATAATGCGGCCGCTGCGGAAATCACACGCCTTGGGTTTTGCCACGCTGTGCTGGCAAACATAGGCCAGGCCCATTTCAAACACGCCACCATTGCATTTCGGGCAAGGGCCGAGCGGGGTCTGGCCAGTAAAATCGACACCTTCGCCGTTTTCGCCCTCTTCATCGTTCTGGCCGAAATCGAATTCGAGTTTGAAGTTATTAATGTCTTCATCACGCACGATGCGCAGAATCGCGGCAAATGGACGGCCCATTTTGGAACGGAAACCTTGCAGCGGTCCGATGGTGCGGTTCTTCAGCAATTCCTCGACTTCCGGAATTTCGAACTGGCGGCTGCCCGGCGTTTTGCCCATATTGAATTCGCAGACGGTGCACGCAAAACGACGGTAATTCTCTTTGACGACACCGGCGCAATTCGGGCACGGCGTGGTCAATGTCGAATAATCGCCCGGAATGGTGGCGTTATCGTATTCCTTGGCGCGCTTGACGATAATTTGCGTCATCTGGGCAATTTCAAGCATGAATGCTTCACGCGAAATTTTGCCCTTTTCCATTTGCGACAGCTTGTATTCCCATTCGCCGGTGAGTTCCGGCGCCGTCAATTCATTCACGCCAAGACCGCGCAGCAACGTCATCAACTGGGACGCTTTCGCGGTAGGAATCAGCTCGCGGCCTTCGCGGATCAGGTATTTCTCACCCAGCAAACCTTCTATGATCGCGGCGCGGGTCGCTGGCGTGCCGAGGCCCTTGCCTGCCATGGCATCGCGCAGTTCGTCGTCGTCGATCAGCTTGCCGGCGCCTTCCATGGCGGACAGCAACGTCGCTTCGCTGTAACGCGCCGGCGGCTTGGTCACCAGAGCATTCGCCGACAATTTATCGGCCAGCACTTTTTCGCCCTTGGCAACTGGCACCAGCATGCCGCCGCCTTCCTTGTCGTCGCCGATGGCTTCCTTGCCGTAAATGGCCAGCCAGCCAGGGTTGGTCATGACCTTGCCTTCGGTCTTGAACTGGTGGCCGGACACTTCGGTAAAGCGCGTGGTCACCTGGAACTCGGCTGGCGGGAAGAACACGGCCATGAAGCGGCGCGTGACCAGGTCGTACAGTTTTTGTTCCGGCTCGGACAGATTCTTTGGCGCGACACCGGTCGGAATGATGGCGAAGTGATCGGAAATCTTGGTGTTGTCGAAAATGCGCTTGTTCGGTTTGACCCAGCCGCTTTTCAAAATCTGGCCGGCGAACTGGTTGTAGTTATTGCTTTCCTTCAGGTGGCCGAGCGTCTCCTTGACGGTGTCGACATAGTCTTCCGGCAAGTGGCGCGAATCGGTACGTGGATACGTCAGCACCTTGTGTTTTTCGTACAGCGCCTGCGCCAGGCCGAGCGTGTTCTTGGCGGAAAAGCCGAAACGGCCGTTGGCTTCGCGCTGCAGCGACGTCAAATCGAACAGTCCAGGCGCCATCGACGTGGTCGGCTTCGACTCTTCGGTGACAGTGCCCTGTTTGCCTTTGCAGGCGATGGCGATGGTCTCGGCGGCGAGCTTGCTCCACAGGCGCTCGGCGCGTTTTTCCGGGTCGTTTTCGTCCTTCTTGAACTTCGTGTCGAGCCAGCGGCCCTCGTACATGCCGCCAGCGCAGACGAACTCGGCGCGCACTTCCCAGTAATCGCGCGAGACGAATTTCTTGATCTTTTCTTCGCGCTCGGCAACGATCGACAAGGTCGGCGTTTGCACCCGGCCGACAGTGGTCAGGTAAAAGCCGCCCTCTTTCGAGTTGAACGCCGTCATGGCGCGGGTGCCGTTAATGCCGATCAGCCAGTCGGCTTCCGAGCGGCAACGTGCAGCATCTGCCAGCGGCAACATTTCTTCATCGCTGCGCAGTTTTTGAAAGCCTTCGCGGATGGCATTGGCCGTCATCGATTGCAACCACAGCCGCTGGATCGGTTGCTTGGCCTTGGCGTTTTGCGCAATCAGGCGGAAAATCAGTTCGCCTTCACGCCCTGCATCGCAGGCGTTGATGAGGCCGGTGACATCCTTGCGCTTGATGAGACGGTTCAGCACTTTCAGGCGCGCTTCGGTCTTGGCGATGGGGTTCAAAGCGAAGTACGGCGGGATCATCGGCAAGTGGGCAAAACTCCATTTGCCGCGTTTCACGTCGTGCTCTTCCGGCACCGCAATTTCCAGCAGGTGACCCACCGCCGACGACAGCACATACTCGTCCGACTCGAAATACTCATCGTGCTTGGTGAAGCCGCCCAGCGTCTTGGCGATGTCATTCGCGACAGAGGGCTTCTCGGCGATGATGAGGGTTTTGGTCATATTGTTTTCTCGTCGTACAGATGGTTGTTTGGCAGGCGCATCATACATGCTCTGCGCCGGGCGGGGCGAAGTTGCCTGCCAGGAATATTTGGGGTAATGAATGCGGCCAATGATAAGCGCGTTGCGCCGCCGTGTGCAAGTGGCCTAGTGCAGCTGGCGCGGGGCCTGCTCGTCGTCGGAGCCAAACAGGTCGTCGAACATCAGCGCATCCGGTTCCTTGCCCATGCTCCACAACAGCATCAGCACGATGACTTTCAGGTCACCCAAAGCCACCGGGCTTTCATCGAGTGCCAGTGCGCGCTCGATGACAATTTCGCGCTGCACCGGGCCCAGCACGCCGGCCACTTCGAGGAAAGTGATGAAGCCGATGGCAGCGGTGCCAAGCGTGTCGACTTCCTGGCTGATGTAGAAACGCGTGCCGGTGGATGTGGCGGCCAGGCCTTGCTCGGCCAGCGCCATTGCAGTCAGGCCGGTCAGCCAGTCGAGGGCTTCGGTAATTTCCACGTCGTCGAAACCCACCGCTGACAATTTGCGCGCCAGCGCCTCCGGCTCGGGACATGCGTCAGGCCGGTAATAGGTTTCGTACAGGTAAACGAGGATATCGAACATGCTGACACTTTAGCAGTTTTGCTGGTTTCGGCCAAGTATCAGGCGGCAACGTGATCAGCGATGCACCCGCTGCAACATGCCACCCGGCATGGGTACGACGATGCCGGCCAGCTCGAGTTGCAGCAATTCTGCAGAGAGTGCGCTGGCGGTCATGCCGGCGTGGCCCAGCAGCGTGTCGACGTGCATCGCCTCCGCGCCGAGGATGTCGAGCAGGGTACTTTGCAGTGTGGTCGGCGCCGCCGCGACCGGGGCCATGGCGCGCACCAGCGGCGCCATCGACAGCGCCTGCAGCACGTCGTCGACGCACTCGACCAGTTGCGCGCCCTCGCGGATCAACTGGTGGCAACCTTTCGACAGCGCCGCATGAATGGAACCGGGCAGCGCGAAAACATCGCGGCCCTGCTCGGTAGCCATGCGCGCCGTGATCAGCGAACCGGACCCGGCAGCCGCCTCGATGACCAGCACACCCACCGTCAGGCCACTGATGATCCGGTTGCGCTGGGGGAAATGTTCCGGTCTGGGCGGCGTGCCCAGCGGATATTCGCTGACCATGCAACCGTCTTGCGCAATGCACCGCGCAAGGGCCGCGTTGCGGGCCGGATAGATGCGGTCGATACCGGTACCGATGACGGCGACGGTGCTGGCGCAACCGCGCAGCGCGCCCTCGTGGGCGGCGGTATCGATGCCCAGTGCCAGGCCGGACACGATCGTCAAACCGGCTTCGGACAGCGCCTGGCCGAATGCCCGCGCGTTCGCCTGCCCCTGCACACTGGCGTTGCGGCTGCCGACGATGGCCAGCGCAGCGCCATGCAACAGTGCGCTATTGCCTCTTATATAGAGCAGCAATGGCGCATCGGGAATTTCGGCCAGCAAGGGGGGATAGTCGGGGTCGAGCAGACCGATGAGCTGATTGCCATCCTGCGCCAGCCATGCAAGGGTCGCGTCCGCCATGCGCACGGTGGCATCGGATGGCGCGGCGCGCAACGACCGGGCCTGCGCCGGGGTGACCAACTGCACTAATTGGGAAACATCGGCGTGGAAAATTGCTGCGGGTGAGCCAAATGCACGCAGCAATGTCGCTGCGGTAATGCGCCCCACCCCTGGCGTGTTTGCCAGCTGCAGCCAGGCATGAACGTCGAACGCGGGGACGGGGGCTGGGCTGCTGGAGGGGTCCGCGTCACGCACGGTAATGTTACTCCGGTGATTTTGCCACGTCGCCAACTTCCACCGGCACCGTCACTTGCATGATCAGGCCATAGGAAACGTTCTTGAACGTGCGGAAAATAAACAGGTCGCCGACTTGTTCATCGGGCAGGCGAATCTGCTTGCTGTTGCCCCAGAAACCTTTTGCGCCAGGGTCGGCAATCGTCTTACCGAAATGATAAAGCTGCAGCACGGAGCCGACATCGAGTCCGTCAATCGTGCCCTTGTTGACACTGACAATCTGGCTCTGGCCGGCATACGTCACGCCCGAATAAATCGACATGACGCGTGCATCGATCGTGCGGTCGGGGGCATGCGGCACGTAGTTCAGCAGGCCGGTCGGCGGCACTGCCACCAGCAAATCGCCGACACCCATTTCCTGCACGGTCTTGCTGATATTGAACGTACTGACGTCGACACCCGCAGCCGGTGGGCGCACGAGCGATGCCGTGCCCAGGTACATCGCTTCGTACGCGACAATCTTGTTCGTGACAGGGTCCTTCAGTGGCGTGCCGGGACGGAACACCTGGAACGATTTCTCGCCCTTCAGGTCGCCGCGCACATACGCGCGGTCGCCAGTGGCCAGGTACAACCGGTTGACATCCTGCGCGGCGACAATGCGCGGCGCCGTGGCCAGTTCATCGGCTTCGACAATCAACGGCTGGCTGAGGAACGGTTCGATGGCGCCGGCCGGAATCGACTGGATGGCGTCGCGCCCGGTCGCTTCGGTACGAATTTGCGGCGACAGTCTGGTGATGCCGGCACCGCTGCCGTTGTCGTAACCCGGCCTGGTCAGCGACAGGCGGCCGTTCTTGCGGTCGAAGTAGACGATCTGGCCCGGATAAATCCAGTGCGGATCGCGGATTTTGTCACGGTTGATCCCCCAGACCTGCGGCCAGCACCACGCATGTTCGAGGAATTTTCCGGAAATATCCCACAAGGTATCGCCCTTGACGACCAGGTGCTGATCAGGCGCGTCAGGTTTGAAAGCGCAGGTAGTGGCAGCCTGGACGGGGCCAGCCACAACACACGCCACAATGGCCGCAGCAGCAAGGCGGGTCGCGATTGTGCTAAAATTTTTCATTAACGATGTCCATAAAGTGCGACGTTAAACCAACACACGGAAAACTGGTTGCGCGACGACGGCGCCGGTACAGCACCAGAACCAAACCGACACGGCATGCCTCCCCAGTAGCGCTTATGTGGGAAAATATTGCCGAACTGAATCAAATTCTGCACACATAATCCTGAACTGGCAAGACAAACCGCGCTTGGCGCCCTCTTCGACAGGGTGGCGGTGTTGCTTCTCGCGATGTTTCTGGTAAGCATGTCAAGACCTCTTATTGAAGTACTATTGATTAAATCGAACTGACGACTTATGGCTATCCTGAATATTCTCCGCTACCCCGATCCCCGCTTGCACAAAGTTGCCAGCCCCGTGACCGAATTTGGCGAGCGCCTCACCACCCTGGTCCGCGATATGGCCGAGACCATGTACGACGCACCCGGTGTCGGCCTGGCTGCCAGCCAGGTTGATGTACATGAACAACTCGTGATCATCGATGTCACTGAAACCAAAGATGCGCTGCAGGTGTTCATCAACCCGGAAATTACCTGGGCCAGCGACGACAAGCAGGTGTACGACGAAGGTTGCCTGTCGGTGCCGGGCATTTACGATGGCGTCGAACGCCCGTCGAAAGTGCGCGTCAAGGCGCTCGACCTGGAAGGCAAGCCGTTCGAAGTCGAAGCCGATGGTTTGCTGGCCGTCTGTATCCAGCACGAAATGGATCACCTGATGGGCAAAGTATTCGTCGAATACCTGTCGCCACTGAAGCGCAATCGCATCAAGAGCAAAATGCTGAAGGAAAAGAACGGCATGGAGCGCGAAGCAGCGCTGCGTGCAGCTGGCCGGCGCTATTAATATGCGGGTTGTCTTTGCCGGCACGCCGGAATTTGCCGCGGTCGCCCTGCGCGCCCTGTACGAAGCAGGCTTTACCATTCCGCTTGTGCTGACCCAGCCCGACCGCCCGGCCGGCCGCGGCATGAAGCTGCAAGCGTCTGCCGTGAAACAGTACGCGCTCGATAAGGGCATCGAAGTATTGCAGCCGGTATCGCTGCGCATGGACGCAAAAGATCCGCAACGTGCGGCCGAGGCTGCTGCTGCGCACGCGCGCTTGCTCGACATCGACTACGACGTGATGGTAGTGGCGGCGTATGGCCTGATCCTGCCGCGCAGCACACTTGACATCAAGCCCTGCATCAATATTCACGGCTCACTGTTGCCGCGCTGGCGTGGTGCTGCGCCGATTCACCGCGCCATTGAAAGCGGCGACACGGTCACTGGCGTGACGATCATGCAGATGGAAGAAGGACTCGATACGGGTCCGATGCTGCTGACCCAGGAAGTACCTATTTACTACCACGACACCACCGGCAGCCTGCATGACAAACTCGCCGCGCTTGGCGGCGCCATGATCGTCGATGCCTTGCGTCGCATGAAAGTCGGCAACTTGCCGGCGACGGTGCAGCCGGAAGAAGGCGTGACTTACGCCGCGAAGATCAGCAAGGAAGAAGCGGCGCTGGATTTCAGCCTGGATGCCGATGTTCTTGAGCGCAAGGTACGGGCGTTCAATCCGTTCCCGGGTGCACACGCGAAAGCTGGCGATGTGGTGCTGAAACTATGGCAGGCGACGACCGGCGACGATAATCACGGCAGGCCTCCAGGGGAAATTCTCGTCGCCGATGAGGACGACGGAATATATGTCGCTTGCGGCCGGGGAAGCCTCAAATTGCTGCAGCTGCAAAAGCCTGGCGGCAAGCGTCTGGATGCTGCGGAATTCCTCAAGGGGTTTTCACTCGAGGACCGCGATTTCAACTAATCAGTGACTTTTAGCCGCGTCCATATGGTCGCGGAGAATCTGATTGATGCGGGTCTGGTAGCCAGGACCCGCAGATTTGTACCACTCCAGCATATCGACATCGAGGCGGATCGTGACGATCTGCTTGACGCCAAGCGCGGCGGATTTGGTCGATTTCACTGAAGGCGCAGCCGATTCTTCGGCGCGGTAAGCAGTAGCCTGTTCCCACACTGGTTCGTATTCTTTGTTCATGTTATTTCCTCTTGATTGCCTTAGCCGGCACCACGCACATCGCAGCGTCTTGACGATTGTGACCCTGCCTTGTAACGCGGAGATTGCTGAGACAGGGTGAATTGTATCGCGGTGTAACAATTGGCGCCCTTGATACAGTGCGTTACAGAGCGACGTTGTATTGACGAATTTCTCGACTTTTGTGGCGCTGCAACAATCCCTTTCCCTGCCTTAAATCAATGCAACAGCAATGACGTATAATTTCCGACCCGTCCTGAAAGCCGACCGATGACCACCTCCCCCGCCGCCCTGTCCCCGACTGACGCCCAGCTCCGCGACATCCTGTCGCGCCGCATCATGATTCTGGACGGCGCGATGGGCACGATCATCCAGCAATACAAGCTCGATGAAGCAGCGTACCGGGGCGGGCGTTTCGCCGATTTTGCCGCGCCTGCCGGTATCGGCGCACGCGAGCTGTTCGTCAAGGGGAATAACGAGCTGCTGACCTTGACGCAGCCGGAAATCATCCAGGAAATCCACGAGCGCTATCTGGCCGCTGGCGCCGACCTGATCGAAACGAATACGTTTGGCGCCACCAGCATTGCGCAGGACGATTACCACATGGGCCACCTGGCCTATGAAATGAACGTGGCGGCGGCAAAGCTCGCGCGCGCCGCCTGCGCCAAATATTCCAGCACCGACAAGCCGCGCTTCGCCGCCGGCGCGCTGGGCCCGACGCCAAAGACCGCGTCGATTTCGCCGGAAGTCAACGACCCGGCGGCACGCAACGTCACCTTCGACCAGCTGGTAGACGCCTACTTTGAACAGGTGCGCGGGCTGGTCGACGGTGGCGCAGATTTGCTGCTGGTGGAAACCATTTTCGACACACTCAATTGCAAGGCCGCGCTGTTCGCGATCGACAAATATTTTGCAGCGCATCCAGACACGCCGCGCCTGCCGCTGATGATTTCCGGGACCGTCACCGACGCGTCCGGGCGCATTTTGTCGGGCCAGACTGTTCCTGCGTTCTGGAATTCGGTGCGCCACGCCAGGCCTTTGACCATCGGCCTGAACTGCGCGCTGGGCGCGGCGTTGATGCGTCCGTACGCTGAAGAACTGTCGAAAATCGCCGACACCTTTGTCTGCATCTACCCGAACGCCGGCCTGCCCAATCCGATGAGCGACACCGGCTTCGACGAACTGCCGGCCGACACCTCGGCACTGCTGCGCGAATTCGCCGACGCCGGTTTTATCAATATCGCCGGCGGCTGCTGCGGCACGACGCCGGAGCACATCGGCGCCATTGCCAACCTGCTGGCGACCACCGCGCCGCGCGTGGTGCCGACAGTACCGGTGGCACTGCGCCTGTCCGGCCTGGAGCCGTTCACGGTCGACGACGATTCGCTGTTTGTCAACGTCGGCGAGCGCACCAATGTCACCGGCTCGAAAGCGTTCGCGCGCATGATCCTCAACGAGCAGTACGACGAAGCCCTGTCGGTGGCGCGCCAGCAGGTGGAAAACGGCGCCCAGGTCATCGACATCAATATGGACGAAGCGATGCTCGACTCGCTCGCCGCGATGACGCGCTTTTTGAACCTGATCGCGTCGGAGCCCGATATTTCGCGCGTGCCGATCATGATCGACTCGTCGAAATGGTCGGTCATCGAAGCCGGCCTGAAATGCGTGCAGGGCAAGGCCATCGTCAACTCCATTTCGATGAAGGAAGGCGAGGAAGAATTCATCCGCCAGGCCCGTTTGTGCCGTAGCTACGGCGCCGCCGTCATCGTCATGGCGTTCGACGAACAGGGCCAGGCCGACACATTCGCCCGCAAAAAAGAGATCTGCGCGCGCGCCTATAAAGTGCTGACCGAACAGGTTGACTTCCCGCCCGAAGACATCATTTTCGACCCGAACATCTTCGCGATTGCCACCGGCATCGAGGAGCACAATAACTACGCGGTCGACTTCATCGACGCCACGCGCTGGATTCGTGAAAACCTGCCGCACGCGAAGGTATCGGGCGGCGTGTCGAACGTCTCGTTCTCGTTCCGCGGCAACGACCCGGCGCGTGAAGCGATTCACACCGTGTTCCTGTACCACGCCATCAAGGCCGGCATGACGATGGGCATCGTCAACGCCGGCATGGTGGGCGTCTACGACAACTTACCAGGCGAATTGCGCGAGCGCGTGGAAGACGTGGTGCTGAACCGCCGCGACGATTCGACCGAGCGCATGATCGAGATCGCCGGCACATTGAAGGCCGGCGGCAAGGCGCAGGAACAGAACCTGGAATGGCGCGACAACACCGTCAGCAAGCGGCTGTCGCACGCGCTGGTGCACGGCATCACGCAGTGGATTGTCGAGGACACCGAGGAAGCGCGCGTCGACCAGTTGAACAATGGCGGACGCCCCATCCACGTCATCGAAGGCGCGCTGATGGACGGCATGAACGTCGTCGGCGACCTGTTCGGACAGGGCAAGATGTTTTTGCCGCAGGTGGTGAAATCGGCGCGCGTGATGAAGCAGGCCGTCGCCCACCTGGTGCCGTACATCGAAGAAGAAAAAGCCAGCGAAGAACTGCGCACCGGTATCGTCGCCAAGCCGAAAGGCAAAATGGTCATCGCCACCGTCAAAGGCGATGTGCACGACATTGGCAAGAACATCGTCTCGGTGGTCATGCAGTGTAATAACTTCGAAGTGGTGAACATGGGCGTGATGGTGCCGGCCTCGGAAATTCTCGCGCGCGCAAAGCTTGAAAACGCCGATCTGGTGGGCCTGTCCGGCCTGATCACGCCGTCGCTCGAAGAAATGGCGCACGTGGCGCGCGAAATGCAGCGCGACCCGTGGTTCCGCGAACGCAAAACGCCGCTGTTGATCGGCGGCGCCACGACCAGCCGCGCGCACACCGCGGTAAAAATTGCGCCGCATACCGAAGGCCCGGTCGTGTACGTGCCGGATGCATCGCGCTCGGTGTCAGTGGCGCAGTCGCTGATGACGCCGGAAACGCGCGATGCGTACATCGCCGATATCGCCACCGACTACAGCCGCATCCGCGAGCAGCACGCCAACAAAAAGGCGCTGCCGACGCTGTCGCTGGCCGCCGCGCGTCTGAACAAAGCCAGACTCGATTACGCGCCGGTGAAACCGAAATTCATCGGACGCCGCCAGTTCAAGAATGTCGACCTGGCCACGCTGGCGCGCTACATCGACTGGGGTCCGTTCTTCCAGACCTGGGATCTGGCCGGCCCCTTCCCTGCCATTCTCACCGACCACGTGGTCGGCGAATCAGCGTCGAAGGTGTTCGAGGAAGGCCAGGCGCTGCTGAAAAAAGTCATCGACGGACGCTGGCTGACCGCCAACGGCGTGGTCGCGCTGCTGCCTGCGAACAGCGTCAACGACGACGATATCGAGGTCTATACCGACGACACGCGCAGCACTGTGGCGTTCACCTGGTACGGCCTGCGCCAGCAAGGCGTGAAGCCCGTCGTCGATGGCGTGCCGCGGCCAAACCAATGTTTAGCCGACTTCATCGCGCCAAAATCGTCGGGCATTGCCGACTACATCGGCGTGTTTGCGGTGACTGCGGGCCTGGGCATCGAGAAGTACGAAAAGCGCTTCGAAGATGCGCACGACGATTACTCGTCGATCATGTTGAAATCGCTGGCCGACCGACTGGCCGAAGCGTTTGCCGAGTATCTGCACGAGCGCGTGCGCACCGATTTGTGGGGGTATGCGCCGGCGGAAAACCTCACCAGCGAGCAGATGATCGGCGAGCAGTACGACGGCATTCGCCCGGCACCGGGCTATCCGGCCTGTCCCGAGCACACGGTCAAAAAAGAGATGTTCGATGTGCTGCAGGCCGGCGACATCGGCATGGAACTGACCGAGTCGTTTGCGATGTATCCGGGGGCGGCCGTGTCAGGGTTTTACCTGGCGCACCCGCAATCGAAGTATTTCGTGGTGGGCAAAATCGGCAACGACCAGGTCGATGATATGGTCAAGCGGCGCGGTGCATCGAAGGACGATGTCGAGCGCTGGCTGGCGCCGAATTTGTAACCCCCCGCGCAGGCGGGGATCGGTAGTATTTACGACGCGTACGCCGCACCGCGCACAGCCACAGGCGCAGCGCGTGATACGGGAGCGGCCGGCGCAGACTGGTCACCAAACAGCGCGCGGATAAACGCCCGCGTTCCAGCCTGCTCACCCAGTGCGCTGACCAGGTGCCGGTCGGCCTCCTGCACCAGCCCCGCCAACTGGCGCTGCGCTTCTTCCGCGCCCAGGGTCAGGACAATGGTGGCCTTGCCGGCATCGTTGCCCGCATCTTTTCCGGTGACTGCGCTGTCCAGGCAATCGAGCAAGTCGTCGCGAATCTGGAACGCCTGGCCGGCAGCGCGCGCAAAGCGTTTTAACGGCAGCACCACGCTGTCGCCAGATTCGGCGATGACAGTGGCCATGTTGACGGCGACGTCGAACAACATCCCGGTTTTCAGTTCATTGGTGGTGGCGATATCGTCGCAGGAGCGCTGACCGCGCACCGAGCGCAAGTCCTGGTACTGACCCATCGCAAGACCTTTGGTGCCGATGGCATTGGACAGGGTGGAACTCATGCGCGCGCGCGCGTCCGCCGGAACGCCTGGCGCGCTGGCCACCAGGCCGAACGCACGACTTAATAGCGAGATGGCGGCGAGGATGGCGACGTCCTGGCCGAAGCGCAAATGAATGGTGGGCCGGCCGCGCCGCAGCATGGCGTCGTCCATGCAAGGCATGTCATCGAGGATCAGGGAAGCGGCGTGCACCATTTCGACGGCGCAGGCGGCGTCCAGCATGCCGGCCGGCGCGCAGCCAAGGTCGCGCGCGAGCAGCATCATCAGCAAGGGCCGCATGCGCTTGCCCGCGCCGAGCGCCGCTTCGCGCATTGCCATCTGCAATAAATCGGCAGGATCGGCCTCGCCCAGTGCCTGGCGCAGGCGTTCCTCGAACGTGGCTTTCAGCAGCCCCAGTTCATGTTGCAGTCCGTTCCCGGCGCTGCCTTGTATGACGTGTGCACCCATGAAACCCGTTCCTTACCAGTGATGTGGCAAATCATTAACATGTGTGCAATCATAATGGAAAACGTACAGGCTGCCTTTTCTGCACGCAAAACGCAGCGGTTCGTTATTGCATCCGTCCAGTCTGAACGCGCTGCCCCCATGATATATAAAGGTCGTGTTCATGTCGCCATCCCGGCATTTTGCTGTCGTCGCTCCAGCGTTTTTCAGCCACTTCAATGCCCTTGAAGCCATCGCCGTGGCGCTGATCGGACGGGGTCACCGCGTCACGTTTTTGCACCGTATCGATGCCAAAGCCTTCCTGCGCGATGCGCGCACCGGTTTTTACGCGCTCGGCACCACGTCGCATCCCGCCGGTTCGCTGGCCGAGTCGCTGCGCCGCGCCGCCAACCCGGGTGGCCCGCTCGGGTTGCGCGGCGTGATCCTCGACATGGCCGCTACCACCGACATGCTGTGCCGCGAACTGCCCGCCGCACTTGCCGCGCTGGGCATTGACGCGGTGCTCGCCGACCAGATGGAGGCAGCTGGCGCGCTGGCAGCGGAAGCCGCCGGACTGCCGTTCATCTCGGTGGCGTGCGCACTGCCGGTAAACCGCGAACCTGCGATCCCGTTACCGGTGATGCCGTTCACATACGATGCCAGCGCACGAGGCTTGCAGATGGTTCAGGGCAGCACCATGGTGTACGACTGGATGATGGGTGCGCACAGCCGCGTCATTGCGCAATGGGCTGCCACCTTCAAGCTGACGCCGCGCAGCATGCTGCACGAATGCGTCTCGACGCTGGCCCAGATCAGCCAGACGGTGGCCGGCTTCGATTTTCCGCGCAACGCTGCGCCCGCCAATTTTCACCATGTCGGGCCGCTGCGCATGCCAGCACATGGCCAGGTGACGGGCGCGGTGCCGCCCATCGACACGGCGCGCCCGTTCATTTTCGCGTCGCTCGGCACACTCCAGGGCCAGCGCTTTGGCCTGTTCAAGCGCATTGCCAAAGCGTGTAAATCACTGGACGCGCAACTGCTCATCGCCCATTGCGGCGGCTTGCATGCGGCGCAGGAACAGGCGCTGCAACGCGCGGGCGCCACCTGGGTCACCGATTTTGCGCCACAGGCCGCGGTGCTGGCACGTGCCGATGCCGTGATTTCACATGCCGGCCTGAACACGGTGATGGACGCAATCGTGGCCCGCACGCCAATTTTGGCGCTGCCGATTGCGTTCGATCAGCCGGGTGTCGCGTCCCGGGTTTGTCACGCCGGTGTGGGCGTGCGCGGGTCAGCCCGCCTGGGCCGACCCGCTACACTGGCACGCATGCTCGATCAATTACTGACAGACGCGCACTTTGCGCAGTCGCTCGCCGTACTGGGAAGCGCGGTCGAACAGGCCGGCGGCGCCACGCGCGCGGCCGACATCATCGAACAAGCGCTGACGTGAACGACTGGGACCTGATCCTGGTCGGCGCTGGCCTGGCAAATGGCCTGATCGCCTGGCGCCTGAAAACGACGCGTCCGGATGTACGCGTGCTGGTCCTCGAGCAAGCCGGCACCATGGGCGGCAACCATACCTGGTCGTTCCACGACAGCGATCTGCAGGCAGACCAGCGGGCCTGGATTGCGCCGCTGATCGCGCACCACTGGCCCGGTCATGACGTTAAATTCCCGGCACTGACACGCACCCTCGACGGCGGCTACAACAGCATTGCCTCAACCGATTTCGCACGCATCATCGGGGCTGCACTGGGCAACACATTGCGCCTGAATGCGCCCGTCACGGACGTTACGCCCACCACCGTCACGGTGGCAGGTGCAGTGATAACCGCCGGCGCTGTCATTGATGGCCGGGGCGTCCGGCCGAGCGACAGCATGGCGCTCGGTTACCAGACCTTTCTCGGCCAGGAAGTGCGGCTGGCCGCGCCACACGGCTTGCAACGGCCGATCATCATGGATGCCACGGTGGCGCAGGGAGCCGGCTACCGTTTCGTCTACGTGCTGCCACTAAGCCCCGGGACCCTGCTGATCGAAGACACGCATTACGTCGACCATGGTTATATCGACCCGGCCCTGCTCCGTGCGAATATCGGCGCGTACGCCGCGGCACAGGGCTGGGACATCACCGCAGTGCTGCGCGAAGAACGCGGCGCGCTGCCCATCACACTGGCCGGCGACATCGATGCCTATTGGCGCGAGCTGGCGGGCCAGCCGTGCGCAGGCCTGCGCGCCGGTTTGTTTCATCCGACCACCGGCTATTCTTTGCCGCACGCGGTGCGCCTCGCCGATCGCATTGCCGCCATGCGCGATCTGGCGGCGCCGGCGCTGTTCGCCACCATGCGTGCCGAGGCATCGGCAGAATGGCGCCGCCAGGGGTTTTTCCGCCTGCTCAACCGGATGCTGTTCCTCGCTGGCCGGCCCGATGCGCGCTGGGGCGTCATGCAGCGTTTTTATCATCTGAAAGCGCCGCTGATCAAACGCTTCTACGCCGGCAAGCTGACCTGGCTGGACAAGCTGCGCCTGGTGTCCGGCAAGCCGCCGGTGCCAGTCATGGCAGCCATGTCGGCGGCGCGTAAAACACATCCCCATCACATTCAATCTTCTGGAAGCACGCATGAACAACACCAATAAAGCCGTGGTGATCGGCGCCGGTTTCGGCGGCCTCGCGCTCGCCATCCGCCTGCAGGCAGCCGGTATTTCCACCACCCTTCTCGAAGGCCGCGACAAGCCGGGCGGCCGTGCCTATGTGTACGAAGACCAGGGTTTTACATTTGACGCGGGGCCGACCGTCATCACCGATCCGTCCGCGCTGGAAGAACTGTTTGCGTGCGCCGGAAAAAAGATGAGCGACTACGTGGAGATGCTGCCGGTGTCGCCGTTCTACCGTTTGTGCTGGGAAGACGGCACCCACTTCGACTACGCCAACGACCAGGAAGCCATCGACCGCCAGATCCACGCGATGAACCCGGCCGACGTCGAAGGTTATCGCAAATTTCTGGCGTATTCCGAGGCCGTGTTTGCCGAGGGTTACCTGAAGCTGGGCGCGGTGCCATTCCTGTCGTTCCGCGACATGATCGCGGCCGGCCCGCAACTGGCCAAACTGGAAGCGTGGAAAAGCGTGTACGGCATGGTGTCGCGCTTCATCCAGAACGAAAAACTGCGCCAGGTATTTTCCTTCCACTCGCTGCTGGTTGGCGGCAATCCGTTTGCGACGTCGTCGATCTACACGCTGATCCACGCGCTCGAGCGCAAATGGGGTGTGTGGTTTCCCAAGGGCGGCACCGGCGCATTGGTGCAGGCAATGGTCAAGCTGTTCGAAGACATCGGCGGCACGTTCGAAGTGAACGCGAAAGTGGAAAAAATCGAGATGACCGGCAACGAGGCGACCGGCGTGCGCCTGACGGACGGCCGCGTGTTTGCAGCGACGGCGGTGGCCTCGAACGCCGACGTGGTGCATACCTACGCCGGCCTGTTGAAAGACCATCCGCGCGGCGTGGAAAAAGGCAAGTCGCTGACCAAAAAACGCTTCAGCAATTCGCTGTTCGTGCTGTACTTCGGGCTCGATAAACACCACGAACAGCTGCAGCACCACACCGTGTGCTTCGGGCCGCGCTACCAGGGTCTGATCCAGGATATTTTCAACGCCAAAGCGCTGCCCACCGACTTTTCGCTGTACCTGCACGCGCCCTGCATTACCGACCCGTCGCTGGCGCCGCCCGGCTGCGGCAGCCATTACGTGCTGGCGCCGGTGCCGCATCTGGGCAATGCCGACATCGACTGGGAAGAAGAAGGCCCGCGCTACCGCGACCGCATCTTCGACTATCTCGAACAGCGCTACATGCCGGGCCTGCGCGATCAACTGGTCACCAGCCGTTTCTTCACACCATTCGACTTCCGCGACCAGTTGAATGCCCACGTCGGATCGGCCTTTTCGCTGGAGCCAATTTTGACGCAGAGCGCGTGGTTCCGGCCGCACAACCGTGATGGCGAGATCCAGAACCTGTACCTGGTCGGCGCCGGCACGCACCCTGGCGCCGGCGTGCCGGGTGTCGTCGGTTCGGCCAAAGCCACTGCCGGTCTGATGATCGCGGACCTGAGCGCATGAGCGAAGATTTACTGCAACACGCCACCCAGACCATCGCGGTCGGCTCGAAAAGCTTTGCTGCCGCTGCGCGCCTGTTCGAACCGCGCACGCGGCGCAGTGTGTTGATGCTGTACGCGTGGTGCCGCCATTGCGACGACGTCATCGACGACCAGGAACTCGGTTTCAACAACGCCGCCAACACGGCGCACGATGCATCGGCGGCGCTGGCCGAGCTGCAGCGCGAGACCGCGCGCGCGTATGCGGGTGACAAGATGACGGCGCCGGCGTTTGCCGCGTTTCAGGAAGTGATCCAGGCGCACCATATCGCCCAGCGCTATCCCCTCGATCACCTGGCCGGCTTCGCCATGGATGTTCACGATGCACGCTACGAAACCCTCGACGACACGCTGCGCTACTGCTATCACGTGGCCGGCGTGGTGGGCCTGATGATGGCGCAGATCATGGGCGCGCAGGACGATGCTGTGCTGGACCGTGCCTGCGACCTGGGCATGGCCTTTCAGCTGACGAACATCGCGCGCGACATCGTCGAAGATGCACGCATCGGACGCTGCTATCTACCCGCGCAATGGCTGCGCGAAGCAGGCATTCCGGCCAAAGACATGGCGCTGCCGGTCCATCGCACTGCATTGGCAAGGATCGCGATGCGACTGGTGAATGAAGCGGAGCCGTACTACACATCGGCAAACGGCGGCATCCACGCCCTGCCCCTGCGGTCGGCGTGGGCGATTGCCACTGCCCACGGGGTATATCGCCAGATCGGCATCGATGTAAAAGTCAGGGGAGAAACTGCGTGGGATGAGCGCGTCAGCACGTCGAAAGCGACCAAACTGCGCTTGCTGGCCGCCGGCGGATTGAAGGCGCTGTTGTCGCGCGTGACTAAGGCGCCTGCTCGTCCGCGTGGGCTTTGGCAGCGCCCCGGCCCGCAAGCGGCCCCTGGTGCAATTCGCGCAAGCGCTGTTTGACAACCGCCACCGGCGGCGAATACAGGAAGCCGAACGACACCGCGCCTTCTTTCGTATTCACCGCGTGGTGCATCAGATGCGCCTGATACAGGCGCTTTAAATACCCGCTCCGTGGCACGTACTTGAACGGCCAGCGCCGGTGCACCAGCCCGTCATGCGCGACGAAGTACAGGAAACCGTAGGCGGTCATGCCGGCGCCGATCCATTCCAGCGGATGGCGTCCTTCGGTGCCGAAGTAGATCAGCGCAATTGCCAGGCCGGCGAAAACGACGGCATATAAATCGTTTTTTTCGAGCCATCCGGTGCGCGGCTCATGGTGGGATTTGTGCCAGCCCCAGCCAAAGCCATGCATGATGTATTTGTGCGCGACGACGGAGAAAATTTCCATGCCGACGACGGTGGTCAGGACGATGAGCAGGTTGGACAGGATAGGCGACATGCCAAAAGTCTAGCACACGCCGTTTGCCAATTCGCTTAAATGGCGTACCGCACCACGCTGTCGGTCCATTCAAACGCGGCCACTTCCAGTTCAAGCAGATCGTCACTGGTGATCGACAGCGTTTCCAGGCATGGCGCGACCTCGACGGCGGCATCGTCCATGCGCTCGATCGACTCGGCCAGACGCAGTAATTCGCCGAAGAAGCCGGTGCGGTGCAGCAGCGCATCGGACACTTCGTCGATCATGGGAATCTGTTCCATCAAATCGTCCATGCGCACTTCGAACAGCACGTCCATCAGCGACATGATGCCAACCGTGAAAGCGATATCGGCCAGATTGCGCTGCCCCGGACGCAGGCGCTGCGCCAGCAATTCCATCAAGCGGCCGCGCGTGGTAGCCAGCATCAGCAACGGGCTCATGGTGTGGCCGCGCGACGACGGATCGGCGTACAGCAAAATTTGCAGCCAGCGCTGCAGCTGGCGCCGGCCCAGCAGCAGCAAGGCCTGGCCGATGGAATCGATGCGCTTCCTGGCGCCGGCAGCCGGCGTATTCACCAGGCGCAGGAGATTGAGCGCCAGCGACGGATCTTTTTTGACCGCGCGTTCGATGTCGATGCTTTCAGCGTCCGAGGTCACCATCTTCATCAGGTCGAGCACGGCCATCTGCGACGGCGACAGCTTGCGCCCGCCAATCACGGCCGGCCTGGCAAAATGGAAGCCCTGGAAGTAGTCGAAACCCAGGTCCATGCACATTTGATACGCTTCGCGCGTTTCGACTTTTTCGGCGACCAGTTTTTTGCCAGCGCTACGCCACAGCGGCGCCAGGCGCGCCAGCGTCGCTTGCGGCATGTCGTTCAGGTCGAGCTTGACGTAATCGACCAGCGGCAGCAGGCGCTGGACATTCGGCGTATCGGCGGCGATGCCGGCCGCGCAAAAGCGGTAGCCGTGGTTCGCCAGCTGCGCCATGCGCGCCAGAACGGCGTCAGTCGCCTGGACGGTCCCCGCCAGCTGCAGAATCACGCGCTCGCGTGGCAGGAATGCAAATATATCGCTGGCCAGCACGTCCGCGTCGACAGGAACGAAACCATGCGCGTCGCCCATCACCTTGTCCAGGCCCAGCTGCGCCATGTTGGCAATCACGGTCGCAGTAGTGGACAGTCCGGAAACGACATCGATGGGACCGTTGAGGGCGTTACGGAACAGCAGTTCGTAACCAAACAAGGCCTGTTGACGATCGATGACAGGCTGGCGCCCCAGATAAAAATCGCGTGGGCGGACAGGCCGGGATGCATTCTCCAAAGCGGAATTGGACATGGGGAATTGAACGTGACGGGAATGTGTTTACTTTACGCGATTATTTCCCAGAAGTATCGCGATTTGCTCAGCCGCCGCCCGATAGTGGTGCGCCGTCCACAAATACTTTCAGTTCGCCAGCGTGAAAATCTGTCCACACTTCGTTGGTCGTCAGCGCTTCGGTCACGATGACGGCCACCCGGTCTTTCGGCGTGGTGACCTGGGAAAAATCGATGGTCAAATCTTCATCGGACAGGCAGGCAGTGACAAACGGATACTGGCGCACGATGTAGCACAGCCTGGTGGAACAATGGACGTACAGCGCCGCGCCATCCGACAGGGTCATGTTGAAAGTGCCGAAGACGGCGATGCTGGCGCACAGCTCGGCCAGCGCCACGCGCAGATCGGCCAGGTCTGGCGCCGTATCGCCGAAGCGGCGGCGCAATTCCTGCATCAGGTAGCAAAATGCCAGCTCGCTGTCGGTAGTACCCACTGGCCGGAATGCGCCATCGAGTGTCGGGGCAAATTCCTTGAGGTCGCCATTGTGCGCGAACACCCAGTATTTGCCCCACAGTTCGCGGACGAAAGGGTGGCAATTTTCCAGGGCAACCTGCCCTTGCGTGGCCTTGCGGATGTGGGCGATGACATTGGTAGATTTGATCGGGTACTGCTTGATCAGTTCGGCGATGGGGGACGCAATCGCGGCTTGATGGTCGACGAAGTGACGCACACCGGCGCCTTCGAAAAAGGCGATGCCCCAGCCATCATGGTGGGTATCGGTGTGGCCGCCGCGATGGACGAAACCGGTGAAGCTGAAGACGATGTCCGTGGGGACGTTGCAATTCATTGCGAGGAGCTGGCACATGTTGGTAGCTTAACATGGGCAGTCGATTGATGCGGGTCGGGCTAAGGCAAGCTCAGCATGGACCCGGCCTGCGCCAGGGGACGGTTTGCATCATGTGGCACGCACACCCGTCGTACCGGCGCAAGCCGCTATTCAAAAGCTTAATGCAACAATACAGGTTGACTCATCAGCACATCATACGAGCCGAGAAAATCGTCGATTTCTTCCATCGTCGGTTCGCTGGCGATGAGGTTGTTGACATCGCGGCGGAAGTTCTGGGCTAGCTTGCCGGCGATAAAAGCTTCCTTGCGACAGGATTTGTCGACGATTTCGTAGCCGCCAAAGCGCAGCGCTTCGAGCTCTTTGTCCACGCCAAACTCGACGACGCTGTATTGCTCGCTGTTGTAGATAACGTTCATGCCAGGCTCCGATCAGTCAGTGTGGCAGCCGTAAAAGGCCGCCGGTCCATAAAGAGGTGGGGCTGGCGGGGCCGATTTCAAGAGTACGGAGAGATACGAAAAACCTGCTCGCGACGGTTTTCGAACTTCCCACTACGCGTGAACATCGGGCGCCAGCTCCAGCAGCTGATCGTATGGCGCACTTGCCAGCCATGATCGCAACTGATCGAGATGGTCGCTGTGCGCCATGCCGATATAGATACGTTCGGGATGGTGACGCAGCAGACGGTTTAATGTTACACGCAAAACGAGATTGCCTGCGCAGCACAGGCAAGCGCCTGCGATGCGCGACACGGATAGATGGGAGTCGGGGGCCAGCGGCGACGATGCGTCGGCCAGCCCTTCGAGAATGACAGCGATGCTGCCGGCGCCGGACGCCACGGCAGCAAAAATTGCCTGTTCACGCGCAGCCGGCGACGCCCCCGTCACCAGGGTGAGCGTCGCGCGTGGCGTCATCAGCCGCCTTTTTTGGCGAGCTTGCCCGGCTCGACGCCGAGTTGCTTGAGCTTGCGGTACAGGTGTGTACGTTCGAGGCCGGTTTTCTCGGCAACACGCGTCATGCTGCCGCCTTCACGGCCCAGATGGTGCTCGAAATACATGCGTTCAAACGCGTCGCGCGCCTCGCGCAGCGGCAGATCGAAGCTCAAGGTGTAACCCTGCTGCGGCTCACCGTTGGCGATGGCGCCAACCCGCGCACCCATCTGCGCCGACTGCTGCGGCAGCGAGAACATCGACGACGGCTGCATTGCCGGTGCGGTATTGTCTTCGGCAGGTGCTGCCATGATCGGACGCGCGGCCATGGCCGGCGCACGCACCACTTCCTGGGCACGTGTCAAACCCTGCTGGACAGCCTTCAGCAGCTTTTGCAGCGCAATGGGCTTTTCAAGGAAATTCAGGGCACCGATACGGGTGGCTTCCACCGCCGTATCGATGGTGGCATGGCCGGACATCATGATGACCGGCATCGTGAGCAGCCCATCGCGCTGCCATTCTTTCAACAGCGTGACACCATCCGTATCTGGCATCCAGATATCGAGAAGTACTAAATCTGGTGCTCCGGCCGCGCGTGCTTCCCTGGCCTGTTGCGCATTTTCGGCAAGCTGGATCGCGTGACCTTCATCGCCCAGAATTTCCGAGAGGAGCTCGCGGATGCCCATTTCATCATCAACTACGAGTATGTTCGCCATCTAGTGTGCCTTTTACAATTCCTACCCGAGAATAGCTTCATTCTATGCGCGAAATACGCTTTAGGCCAAGTTCGCCTCATGTGATAACTTTAACAGCAAAATGAATACTGATGCGCCGCGTCCATCCGGCTGATTTTGCAGCTCGATCCGGCCGCCGTGTTCGTCGATAATTTTCTTCACCATCGGCAGGCCCAGCCCGGTGCCGCGCACCTTCGACGTCACGTATGGCTCGAATGCGCGCGACAGAATTTTGGGCGCAAAACCGGGGCCGTTGTCGACAATAGCTAGACGTACTGCCGTGCCGGTGACACCACCCGCCCCTTCGTAATGGATCGCTTCGGTGGTGACGTCGATGCGCGGCGCGTCCGCACCGTGCTCGGCCAGCGCATCCTGGGCGTTCTGCAGCAGGTTGTGAATCACCTGGCGCAGCTGGGTGGCGTCGCCCAGGATCATCGGCAAGTCCGGCGCCAGGTGCGTGTGGATGATGTCGGTATCGTCTTCGGCCAGATACAGATGCAGGATTTCGCCAATCAGCGCATTCAGGTCGAGCTTGTCCAGCACGGCCGGCGGCGCCTTGGCATAGTCGCGGAAGTCGTCGACCATGCGCTTCATTGCATCGACCTGGTTGACGATGGTATCGGTACCCTTCTTCAGCAAGGCCGCGTCCACGGCATTCAGGCTGTTCGCCAGCTTCATTTGCATGCGCTCCGCCGACAGTTGAATGGGCGTCAGCGGATTCTTGATTTCGTGCGCCAGCCGGCGCGCCACTTCGCCCCACGCCACCGAGCGCTGGGCCGAAATCACATCGGAAATATCGTCGAACACGACAATGAAACCGCTGCCGGCGCCTACTGGCAGGCGCGAGCCGCGCGCCAGCAGCGTAATGTCATGGTCGTCGGCTGCGTCCGAACGGCGCGGAATGGCAATCTCCTGCTGCCAGTGCGAACGCTGGCGCGCGCTGCCGGCCGCGGTTTGCGCACTCTGCGCCGAAAATGCGCGCGCCACCGCGCCGGCAAAACTTTCCAGTCCCTCGATCACGGATAGTGGCCGCCCGGCCAGGTTGCCCACTTCGATCAGCAAAATCCGGTGTGCGGCATCGTTAGAGTTGACGACGATGCCTTCCGAGTCGAGCACGATCACGCCGGCCGACATATTCGCCAGCACCGACTCCAGGTGGGCCTTGGCACTTTGCAGCGCCGAGCGGTTGCGCTCCACCGCGCTGCGCGCTTCGAACAGCTGGCCGGTCATGGCATTGAACGATTGCGTCAAGGTGCCCAGTTCGTCGTTCGACGCCACGATCGGGCGCGGCGACAGATCGCCTTCGGCCACGGCGCGCGTCCCTTCGGCCAGCACCAGCAGCGGCTCGGCCAGTTTGCCGGCAATCAAAAACGCCGAACCGATGGCGCCGAAGATTGCCAGCAGCAGCGTCAATGTCAGCGTTTCGATGTACATCTTGCGCAGGCCGACGCGCGAATCGAGGCGCAGATGGTATTCGCTGTAGGCCGAGCGCAGCACTTCGGCGTTCGACGCGAGGTTCACCGGCACTGCCTGCAGCACCTGCAAAAAGCGCGGCTGCGCGCCGGGTTGTTCGGGCACGGCCAGCACGACGCGCAAACGCAGGCCGGTGGCGGAATCAAGTCCGCCCGGACTGATCGGCGCCGGTTCCCGGAAATCGCGCTCGATGCCGCCTTCGGGACGCGCATACCCGCCCGGCATGGCGCCCTGCAGCAGCATCTGCGGCGTCGGCAGATCGGGCGTCAGATTGGCGCGGCGGTCTTCCGACGCCCACGCCAGCAACTTGCCGTCAGCGCCCACCAGCATCGCGTTTTCAATGCCACTCTGGTCGGCCAGGATGCGGTTCAAAATCGCCTGCACGCCCTTCTCGTCCTGACCCGCCAGCGTGGCTGCCGCCGTGGTGCTGGCCACCCCCAGCTGCGCCAGCGATTCGTCGAGCGCGGCATGGCCCAGGTTCAGGCCCGATTCCAGTGCCGATTCAATTTTCACGTCGAACCATGAATCGATCGAGTGCGACACGAACAGCACCGAGACGAAGAAAATCACCACGCCCGGCAAGATGCCGATGCCGGCAAACAGGAACACCAGGCGTGCCATCAGGCGCGAGCCGAATTTGCCGCTTTTATACCGCGAATACAAGCGCGCCAGCGCCACGATCACCAGCAGCATCAGCGCCGCCGCGACGGCCGCGTTCAGCCCCAGCAGCCACGAATAATGCTTATCGAAAAAGCCGGAGTTGCCGGACGCTGCCGCCAGCAGAAACAGCAGGATGGAAGTAACCGCGCCACCAATGACCAGCGCGTAACGCAGGATCTGGGTCACGTCTTATTCCGCCCGGTAGGTAAAGGTTTTTTTGCTGGACGACAGGCGCCAGTCGGAATCGTTGAACGCGTTCACCTGCAGCGGTTTTTGCAGCAGTTCGCGGTCCATGAACATGCGCAGGGAAACCGTGTACGCCTCGCCGCGTTTCAGCGCGCCGCGCGGCGCAATGACCCACGGGCTGGGGCGACGAATCTGGAACAGCGCCTCGTCGAGCGTGCCCCAGCTTTGCTGCACGCTGCCGGGAATGTAGACGATGTACTGGCGCGTGAGCACGTCGTACTTGATGCGCACCGTCTGCCGATGCGATACCGCGCGCTCGTCGGTCCAGTACCAGCGCGGCCGGGTCAGTTCGATTTCAGTGGTAAATGACAGCGGCACGCCGTGCTGGATCGCTTCTTCCATGCCACGCGACAGGTCGAACGAATAGCGCACGGCCAGCTTGTAGCCGTCGTCGCCCGCTTCGATATTCGCACGGGTTACCTCGACGCCTTCGGCCGCCTGCGCCTGGGCGCACGCAAAGACGAGCAGAAGCTGGCAGGCAAGGAGGCGGAAAAATCGTGTCACAGGGCCCGGGCCTTCACGTTGATCGTTGTGGTTGGGCCGTTACGCCGCGTTCTTCTGGAACAGGGCGTAGAACAAACCGTCATGATCCTGCCCGGAGTCGCTCATGGGCAGTAGCTGGCCTGGCGCTGCGAGGCGCACGGCGCCGTTGCGCACCGCGAACGCCGCCGCCTGGGCCTCGGATTCCTGCGGCCAGAGTGAACAAGTCACGAACAGCAATTTACCATTCGGCGCCAGCATCTGCCAAAGATTGTCGAGGATTTTGCTTGAAAGCGTTGCAAGCTGGAGCGCATCGCCGCGCCTGCGCAACCAGCGGATATCGGGATGGCGGCGCACGATACCGGACGCGGTACAGGGCACGTCGGCCAGGATGCGGTCGAACGGCACACCGTCCCACCAGTCGCGGTTCTGGGCATCGAACGCGTTCAGTGTCGCGGTCAAACCCAGGCGCTCGAGGTTATCCGCCACGCGCGTCAGGCGCTTGGCATCCGAATCGATCGCGCTCAAATGAATATCTGCCAGTTCCAGCAGGTGGCCGCTCTTGCCGCCCGGCGCAGCGCACGCATCGAGCACGCGCATGCCGTTCTGGACATCGAGCAGCGGCGCGGCCAGCTGGGCGCCGGCATCCTGCACCGAGGCCATGCCTTGTTCGAAGCCGGGAATCGCCGCCACATTGACTGCCTGCGCGAGGCGCAACGCCGTCGGTCCCACCTGCGTGGTGACGATGCCGGCGTCCTGCAATTGCTGTGCATACGCTGCCACGGTGGTTTTGCGCAGATTCACGCGCAAGGTCAGCGGCGGCTGCTGGTTGCCGGCCGTGAGGATGGCTTCCCAGTTGGCCGGATACGCAGCGCGGGTCGCGTCGATCCACCATTGCGGATAGTTCCATTGCGCCAGCGGCTGTTGCATCGCCTGGGCCAGCAAATCTTCCCGCTCGCGCAGGTAGCGTCGCAATACCGCGTTGACCATCGACTTGGCATGGGCCAGGTCGGGGTGCGCCGTCGCAGCCGTGACGGCCTGGTCGACGACGGTGAACGGTTCATAGGGCGCGTCGCTGCCCGGTGGTGGATCGAGCAGCGCCAGCGCGCAGATCAACAGGCAGGCCAGCATGGCCGGCTCGGGCGCCTTGGTGGTCATCAGGGACATCAGCACTTCGCTGCGGCCGGCCTGGCGCATGGCGCGGTAAGCGATATCCTGGATCGCGCCGCGCGTCTGCGGGGTCGGTCCGGCCACGCCGAACGCCATCGACAACGCTACCGGCAGCGCCGTGCCGCCGCGTACCTGGGCCACGGCGTTGGCCGCACCGAGGAGCGCCAGCGCCAGCGAGTCGCTTTTCAGATCGGGCTTGTAGCCGGGCTGCAGGACTGGCTTGTTGAGTGCCTGTACAGGAGCCGAAGCCGGAGCCGGGGCCGCAGCCGGAGCCCGGACCGGGGCCGGCTTCACCGCGGGTGCAGGCGAATAGGCATGGCTGGGCACTGCCGGCCTGGCGGGGGCGTTTTTTGCGCCCCCTGGCCTGGCCGATTTGCCATACGGCGCTTTGGACGGGCCGGCCTTGGCGGGCGACGCTTTGGGTTTGATACTGAGCGTTGGGCGTTTGTCGGTCATGGCAGCGTTCTATGCGTGTATTGCGAAAAGGCGCCCATTGTACCGGCTTGCGCTTGGGCCGAGCTTAAAACCGCTGGCGAACCAGTATAATGACCAACGTTTGCCCGTGGCTGCGCCACTGCTTTTTCATCGTTTCCTTTCATAGTTGACACCCTGCTCATGCTCGCCCAACAAAAACAACAGATCGTCGCCCTGTTTCAGTCGGCCCTGACGCCTATCCTTGCCGCTCATGCCGACCTTGGCCTGACGCCGAACGTGACGCTCGAGCGTCCGCGCGACCCGGCGCACGGCGACGTCGCCTGCAACATCGCCATGCAACTGGCAAAACAACTGAAAGCCAATCCGCGCGAACTGGCCACGCGCCTGGTCGCGGCCGTGCTGGCCGATCCGGCCGCGCAAGGGCTGGTCGAGAGTGCCGACGTGGCCGGTCCCGGCTTCATCAACCTGCGCGTGGCACCCGCCCTGAAGCAGTCGGTGGTCAAAACGATTCTGGCGCAGGGCACGCAATACGGCCGCAGCACCACCGGTGCAGGCAAGCAGGTTGTCATCGAATTTGTGTCGGCCAACCCCACCGGTCCGCTGCACGTCGGCCACGGCCGTCAGGCTGCGCTGGGCGACGCGATGGCCGCGCTGTTCGATGCGCAGGGCTTTGCCGTCACGCGCGAGTTCTACTACAACGACGCCGGTGTGCAGATCGCCACGCTCGCCAACTCGGTGCAGGCGCGCGCGCGCGGCATCAAGCCCGGGGACGCCGGATGGCCCGAGCCGGCCTACAACGGCGACTACATCCAGGATATCGCGAACGATTTCCTGGCCGGCAAAACCGTCTCGGCCAGCGATGGCCAGCCCGCCACCGCCAACGGCAACCGCGACGACCTCGATTCGATCCGGCCGTTTGCCGTCACCTACCTGCGCAACGAGCAGGACATCGACCTGCAGGCATTCGGCGTCAAGTTCGACAATTATTATCTCGAGTCGTCGCTGTACGCGGACGGCAAGGTGACGGCTGCCGTCGAAGGCCTCATCAAGGCCGGCCACACGTACGAGCAGGATGGCGCGCTGTGGCTGCGCACCACCGATTACGGCGACGACAAAGACCGCGTCATGAAAAAGACCGACGGCACGTTTACCTATTTCGTGCCGGACGTGGCGTACCACATCGTCAAATGGCAGCGCGGTTATGCGCAGGCCATCAACGTCCAGGGCAGCGATCACCACGGCACCATCGCCCGCGTGCGCGCCGGCCTGCAGGCAGTCGATCTGGGCATCCCGACGGGTTATCCCGACTACGTGCTGCATAAAATGGTCACCGTCATGAAGGATGGCGAAGAAGTCAAAATTTCGAAACGCGCCGGCTCGTACGTGACCGTGCGCGACCTGATCGAATGGTCGGGCGGCGGCGACATCACGAAGGGCCGCGACGCGGTGCGCTTCTTCCTCATCTCGCGCAAGGCCGATACCGAATTCGTGTTTGACGTCGATGTCGCCCTGAAAAGCACCGACGAAAACCCGGTGCATTATGTGCAGTACGCGCACGCGCGCATCTGTCGCATGCTGGCCAACTGGGGTGGCGATGCAGCCACTGTACAGAACGCCGATCTGTCGCCATTGACGGCGCCAACCGAAATGACGCTGCTGGCCACGCTGGCCGAATATCCGGACATGCTGGCGCGCGCGCAGGCCGAACTGTCGCCGCACCAGGTGGCGTTTTACCTGCGCGAACTGGCCGCGAACCTGCACAGCTTTTATTTTGCCGAGAAGGTGCTGGTCGACGACGAGCAGTTGATGCACGCCCGCCTGGCGCTGGTGCTGGCCACCCGCCAGGTGCTGCGCAATGGCCTTGGCCTGATCGGCGTCTCCGCGCCCGATCAGATGTAATCACGTTTTGAAAGCGTCCATGACCTTCCCTTCTCCGCAACGCCAGCGCCAGCGCGGCAACACGCTGACCGGCTTCATCGTCGGGCTGATCATCGGCCTGGGCATCGCGGTAGCCGTGGCGCTGACCATCACCAAGGGCGCCACACCGTTCACCGACAAGTCGGGCAAGCTGGGACGCCCCGCCGATCCGGCGCCCGCCGACGCGGCCGATCCTAACAAGCCGCTATACGGCAATCGCGATGCTGCACGCGCTGCCAACCGCGCGCTGATTGAAAAAGCCGAGAAGCCGGCCGCGCCCGTGGTTGCGACGCCCAAACCTGCACCTGCGCCTGCATCTGCGGCCGATCCGGATCCACTGGGCAAAGCCATCGCACAACTGAAAGAACCGGCCCAGCGGGTGCCAGCGGCACCGACAGCCATTGCCGCCACGCCCGCACCCGCTGCAGCGCCAGCCGCCGGCGAAGACCGCTTTACCTACTATCTGCAGGCCGGTGCCTTCCGTGAAATGGCCGACGCCGAAAGCACGCGCGCAAAGCTGGCTTTGCTGGGTTTTGAGGCCGCCATTTCCGACCGCAACAGCGACAGCGGTGTGCTGCATCGCGTGCGCGTGGGCCCGTACAATCAGGTCGAAACGATGAACAAGGCACGCGCCAAGCTGCTTGACAGCGGTGTCGACGTGGCCATCGTCCGCAATCAAAAATAATCTCCCTTACCAACCCTGCCTGGAGTTTGCATGCATCTGATCCGCCGCTTGTTGTGCACCACTATTCTGCTCGGCCTCGCCGGTGCCAACGCCAACGTTTTCGCCGCGCCTGCTGCGCCGCAAAACGGCAATGAATACATGACGCTTCCGACTGTCCAGCCAACCGACTCGGGCAGCAAGGTCGAAGTGACGGAATTCTTCGCTTACTACTGCCCGCACTGCAATGTGTTCGAGCCGCTGCTGGAAGCCTGGGTCAAAAAACAAGGCAACAACATCGTTTTCAAACGTGTTCACGTTGGCAGCGACCCGCGCGTGGCGCCGCAGCAGCGCCTGTACTACACGCTGGAGGCAATGAACCTGGTCGGGCAATACCACACCAAGGCATTCGACGCGATCCACAAAGACCATTTAAAACTGCAGTCGGACGACGAAGTATTCGACTGGGCCGCCAAAGCCGGCATCAACCGCGCCGCGTTTATCAGCGCCTACCGCTCGTTCGGCATGCCGTCCAAACTGCGCCGCGCCGACGCGACGATGGCGGCGTACAAAGTCGATCACTGGCCGATGGTCGCCATCGACGGCAAGTACACAACGTCGCCATCGATGGCCAATAAAAACGCCACGGCCGCCATGACCGAAGAGCAGCAACAGCAAAACGCGCTGATGGTGATGGACTTCCTGGTGGCCAAAGCCAAAGCCGAAAAAAAGTAAGCACAGCATGAACGCAGACCGGATTGCCAGCCTCGCACGCTGCGGCGTGGCAGTGGAAGTGGTGCAGGAAACCGGCTCGACCAGCACGGACCTGCTGGTGCGCGCCAGCAGTTTGACGGCGCCGCTGCTGCTTGTGGCAATCCATCAGAATGCCGGGCGTGGCCGCGCGGGCCGCAGTTTTCTCACCGCTGCCGGCGGCGCCCTCACCTTTTCGCTGGCCTGGAAATTCGCCGGCCCGGTGCAACGCCTGTCCGGTCTGCCGCTGGCCGTCGGCGTGGCGCTGGCCGAGGCACTAGGCACGCTCGACGTGCCAGTGCAGCTGAAATGGCCAAACGATTTACTCAAGGACGGCGCCAAGCTGGCTGGCATGCTGGTCGAGACCCAGTCGGCGCCGGGCGGCGGCGTCTGGGCCATCATCGGCATCGGCCTCAATCTCACCGTACCGGACGCGCTCGAACAGCAGATTGGCCGCAGCGTGGCGGCGGCCACGTGGCTGGCGCAAATGGACCGCGATGTGTTGATGGCCACGCTGCTCGATGCACTCGCAGCAGCACTTACCGAATTTTCTGCCAGCGGTTTTGCGCCGTTTTGCGGGCGCTGGAACAGCCGCCACGCGTACCAGGGCCAGGAAGTGAATATTCTCGACAATGGCGTCGTGCTGCACTGCGGCCGCGCGGCCGGCGTCGACGATACCGGCGCCCTGATGCTCGATACTGCGACCGGCCGCGTGGTCGTCCATGCCGGCGACGTGTCACTGCGCCTGACATCATGAATATTTTGCTGGTCGATGCGGGCAATACCCGCGTCAAGTGGGCGCTCGCCGACGTGCATGCTGCACCCGGCACATGGCTGGCGCACGGCGCCATGCTGCATGCGGACCTGGCCACGCTGGGCGATCAATGGAAAGGCCTGAACGCGTCCGGTGCGCTGGTCTCGAATGTGGCCGGCGCCGCGCTGAAAGCCAGTGTGGCCACGCTGCTGGAGGCACTGCCGGTGGTCTGGTTCGCGTCCACCGCGGCGCAGGCCGGCGTGACGAACGGCTACCGCGACCCGTCCCGGCTCGGCTGCGACCGCTTTGCGTCGGCCATCGGGGCGCACGCGCTCCATCCGGGCCGCGCGCTGGTGATCGCCACCTGCGGCACCGCCACCACGATCGATGCACTCGACGCACACGGCGCCTTTTTCGGCGGCATGATCTTGCCGGGACTGGCGTTGATGGCAGGGTCGCTGGCTCACAATACGGCGCAGCTGCCGCAGGTCACACCGGGTGCCGCCCTGCCCGCTACCTTTGCCGACAATACCAACGATGCGATCATTTCCGGCTGCATCAACGCGCAGACCGGCGCCATCGAACGCGCGGTCGCAGCGCACGGGGGCGCGCACTGCATCGTCTCCGGCGGCGCGGCCGGCTACATCGTGCCGGCGCTCGGCGTGCCCCACACCGTGCTTGAAAACCTCGTGCTGACCGGGCTGCACAAGGTCGCAGCCGTCATGCATTCAGGAGAACTGTCATGCTGAAATTCGTTTTTTGGGCACTGCTGGCAGCGAATGCGGTGTGGTTTGCCGCCAGCCAGGGCTATCTCGGCAACCTCGCAACGGACGAACACGAGCCGGCGCGCCTGAACAATCAGGTGGGCGTCGACAAGCTGGTGATCCTGACCGCGAGCCAGGCGCAGCAAGCGGTGGACGCGGCAACTGTCGCCGCCGACGCCGCCGTGGCAGCGCCTGCGCCCGCGCCAGAACCGGAAGCGCCGGTGACTGCTGCTGCCACCGCTGCTCTCGTCTGCCTCGACGTGAGCAACCTGCGCGAAGCCGACGCACGCAAATTCGAAGCGCGCCTGGCCAGGCTGGAACTGGGATCGCGCCAGAACCGGCGCGAAGTGGCTTCCGCCGAGTATTCGAGCTATATCGTTTTCATCCCGCCACAGGGCAGCAAGGAAGCAGCCGACCGCAAGGCAGCCGAACTGAAAGCGCTGGATGTCACCAACTTCTTCATCATGAATGCCGATTCGCCGATGAAATGGGCGATTTCTCTGGGCGTGTTCAAATCGGAAGCCGCCGCGCAATCGGAACTGGCCAAGTTGAGCAAACAGGGCGTCCACAGCGCCAAAGTAGCGGGCCGCAACGGTGGTACCCGCATCGCTTACCAGTTCCGCGGCATTGATGCCGCCACCAGTGCGCGCATTGAACGCATCGCCGACACGTACGCCGGCCAGGAAACCCGCGCCTGCAAGTAATTTTGCAAGTGAGCCTGCAAGGAGTTACATGTCCGCCACGACCGGCGCGGCATCCTTGCGTTCGCTGTAGCGGCTGGTGAGGTAGTCGGAGCGGTCGCGAATCATCAAGGTAAATTTGTACAACTCCTCCATCACGTCCACCAACCGGTCGTAATAGGGGGACGGCTTCATGCGGCCGTCCGCGTCGAATTCCTGGTAAGCCCTGGCCACCGACGACTGATTGGGGATCGTCACCATGCGCATCCAGCGCCCCAGCACGCGCAAGCCGTTGACGGCGTTGAACGACTGCGACCCGCCCGATACCTGCATCACTGCCAGCGTCCGGCCCTGGGTCGGCCGCACGCTGCCCATTTCCAGCGGCAGCCAGTCGATCTGGGACTTGAAGACGCCCGTCACGGCGCCATGGCGCTCCGGGCTGCACCAGACCTGCCCTTCCGACCAGAGCGACAATTCACGCAGTTCCCGCACCTTGGGGTGATCGGCGCCGACACTGTCGACCATCGGCAAACCGTGCGGATCGAAAACCCGCGTTTCAGCGCCGAAGTGGTGCAGCAGGCGCTCCGCCTCCAGCACCAGCAGCTTGCTGAAAGAGCGCTCGCGCAGTGAACCGTAAAGCAGCAGGATGCGCGGCGGATGCGTCATCGCGGCAGCCGGCGCAAGCTTCCCGAGAGTGGGCGCATCGAGGTGCGCGGCGCTGATGTTGGGCAGGTCGTGGGAAAAGAGATTATCCATCGTGGTACACCTTTCTTTGTCAGCTTAAACGCAGGGCGAGGGCCGCCAGCGTCACCAGCAGCACCGGCAACGTGAGCACGATACCCACGCGGAAATAATAGCCCCACGCGATGTGGATGTTTTTGCTGTCCAGTACATGCAGCCAGAGCAAAGTAGCCAGGCTGCCGATCGGCGTAATTTTCGGCCCCAGGTCGCTGCCGATGACGTTCGCGTAGATCATGGCCTCACGCACGGTGCCCTGCGCAGTTGCCGGATCAATCGACAAGGCGCCGATCAGCACCGTCGGCATATTGTTCATGATCGACGACAGGATCGCTGTGAGCACGCCTGTCCCCAGCGCAGCGCCCCACACGCCGTACTGCGCGCACTGGTTCAGTACACTGGTCAGATAGCCAGTCAGGCCGGCGTTGCGCAACCCATACACCACCAGGTACATACCGAGTGAAAAGACGACGACCTGCCAGGGCGCGTTGCGGATCACGGTGCGGGTCGCTATCACATTGCCTCTGGCGGCGACGACGAGCAGCAGGACGGCGCCGGTGGCGGCAACTGCGCTGATCGGCACGCCCAGGCTGCCCAGCCAGAAGAAGCCGGCAAGGAGCAGGATCAGTACCAGCCAGCCGGCCCTGAATGTCGCCATGTCGTAAATAGCGACTCCGGGGCGCTTGAGCTGGGCCAGGTCGTAATCACGCGGAATGTCCTTGCCGAAGAACCACAGCAACATCACCAAGCTGGAGACAACCGATACCAGGCTGACCGGCAGCATGACGGCATGCGTAGCGATTGAAGCCGATTCCGAAGTAGTCTGCGGAGACGATATTGACCAGGTTCGACACCGTCAGCGGCAGGCTGGCAGTGTCGGCGATGAACCCGGCTGCCATGACGAATGCCAGCGTCGCCCTGCTGGAAAAGTTAAGCGCCAGCAGCATGGCGATGACGATCGGCGTCAGGATCAGCGCGGCGCCGTCGTTGGCGAACAGTGCCGCCACGGCGGCCCCGAGCAGGACCAGCAGCACGAACAGCTTGCGGCCGCTGCCGCCACCCCACCGTGCGACGTGCAGCGCGGCCCATTCGAAGAATCCGGCCTGATCAAGCAGCAGGCTGATGATGATGACGGAGATGAATGTGCCGGTGGCGTTCCAGACGATGTGCCAGACAACCGGAATATCTGCCGGCGTGACGACACCTGACAGCAGCGCCAGTGTTGCACCACCAGCGGCGCTCCAGCCGATGCCAAGACCGCGCGGCTGCCAGATCACGAGGACCAGCGTGGCAATAAAAATGGACAGGGCGATAAGCATGGTGGCTGCGTCAGATACTCAGACGACTATCTTCCCGATGGCTGCGATATCGCGCTGGACAGCCTTCTGTTCGAGCATGTCCAGGGGCAAACCGACAAAAATCTTCATGCGGGCCATGATCTGGCGGAACACTTTGCGGAAGGCGGCGCGCTTTTCATCGTCGGTTCCCGTGACAGCAGCCGGGTCTTCAAAGCGCCAGTGTGCCGACAATGGATGGCCGGGCCAGTATGGGCAAACCTCGCCGGCGGCGTTGTCGCAGACGGTGATGATGAAGTCCATCGCAGGCGCGCCAGCGGCACCGTATTCGTCCCATGTCTTGCTGCGCAGTTGATTGAGTGGATACCCCGTGCCGGCGATCATTTCGAGCGCAAACGGATTGACCGTGCCGCCCGGTTGACTGCCGGCGGAGAAACCCTGAAAACGGCCGTTACCCATCGTGGTGACCAGTGCTTCGGCCATGATGCTGCGCGCCGAATTGCCGGTGCAGAGGAACAGCACGTTATACACCCTATCGTTCATGGTAAGTCCTTGCAAGGGTTGAAGAATCACGCGCTTTGGCACGTCACGCCGGGTGCCGCTGCGCATGGAACACCACCACAGCAGTTGTCAGTCAAAAAGCCGATCAGGGCGTTCATGCTGTCGATATGCGCGGCATAGATCACGAACCGCCCATCCTGGCGTGAAACGACCAGGTTGGCGTGCGCCAGTTCCTTCAAGTGAAACGACAGAGAAGACGCGGGAATGCCGAGATGCTCGCCGATTTTGCTCGCCGCCATCCCTTCCGGCCCGGCTTGCACCAGCAACCGAAAGACCGCCAGGCGCGATTCCTGCGCGAGTGCGGCAAGCGCTGACAAGGCATGTGTCGTTTCCATTTTATCTACCAATCAATTCGATATTTCAATGATAGTGGAAATGTCGAATTGTATGCAAACTTATTTGATGACCACAGAAATCTGCCGTCAGGCGGCGTGCCGTTCAGCGCTTGATGATCAGCGCCTTCTGACCCAGCGTCGCCGGCATGCTACCCATGGCATCCTGTGCTTCGGCGCGGGTGCTGAAGGGCCCGCGATACAGGCGGTACACACTGCCAACTGGCGCCACGGCGAGCGTAGCGCCGTCGATACCCGCCGCTTGCAAGCGGACGCGCGCGCTTTCGGCATTGTCCACCCGGCTCCAGGCGCCGATCTGCAAATAGAAGCCGCTGGCCAGCGTCGCGGCGACAGGTGGCGCTGCCAGCGCCTCGGTTTCAATCGCCATCCGGTCTTCCAGCATCAGCGTCGTGATGTCCTGCGGCGCCGTGCCGGAGATTGGCAGGGACTGCGGCAAAGACTGCGGCAAGGACTGCGCCTCGGCCTGCGCTTCACGCCGCAGCGTGATGGCGCGCGACGGATCGGGTGCCAGCAAGCGGTCCACCTGTACTTTGTGGCTGCCTTTGCCCAGCAAGCCCAGTTTCAAGGCCGCCGTGTACGACACGTCGATCAGGCGGCTCGCATGAAACGGGCCGCGGTCGTTGATGCGCACCACCACCTGCTTGCCGGTTTCAAGGCTGGTGATGCGGGCATAGGACGGGATCGGCAACGTCGGATGCGCCGCCGTCATCTTGTACATATCGTACAGCTCACCCGACGACGTTTTCTGGCCGTGGAACTTGACGCCATACCAGCTGGCTACGCCCTGCTGCGAATACGGCACTTCCCCCAGCATCGGCGTGTAGGTCTGGCCGAACACTGAATACGGGCGATTGGCGAATCTGGCGTAGGGTTCGACCTTGAATTCGGCGTCCGGCACCTGGTCCAGGTTGGGCGGCGGGTTGGCGCCGGGACCGTCGCCCTGGTAATAGCCACCGCGCCCGGAACCGGCCGGCGGCAGGGCCGGGTACAGCGCGGACTGC
>JALYUM010000017.1 GCA_030853745.1 Pseudomonadota bacterium
CGCCCAGGCACGATTGGCTCGTGACAGTGGACTGGAACTGAAACTGTGCGGCGTGGCGGCCAGCAAGCGCATGTGGCTGGACTGCGACGATGCCGAGCTCAACGCTCGCCATGCCGGCGCGCAGGTGTGGCGACCGAACGACCTGGAAGTCTTCGCCGAGCATGTACGCGGCAATGACGGCCGCCACGCGTTGCTGATCGATTGCAGCGCCAACGACGAGGTTGCCACGCGATATGCACACTGGCTGGCTTCCGGCATCCACGTGGTGACCCCGAACAAGCTCGCCGGCAGCGGCCCGCTGCCGCGCTGGCGGGCGATTCGTGCGGCCTGCGCCAGTGGCGCGCGCTTTCGCTGCGAGGCCACCGTCTGTGCTGGCCTGCCGGTGGTGCAGACCTTGCGCGACCTGCTCGACACCGGCGACGAACTGATCGCCGTGGAAGGCATGTTTTCCGGCACACTGGCGTGGCTGTGCAATCGCCATGATGGAAGCCAGCCCTTTTCGGCGCTGGTGCGTGAAGCGCATGCACTGGGTTACACCGAACCGGATCCACGTGATGACCTGTCCGGGCTCGACGTGGCGCGCAAGCTGGTGATCCTGGCGCGCGAAGCCGGCTGGCCGTTGTCGCTGGACGATGTCGACCTGCAAAGTCTGGTGCCCGAAACGCTGGCCGAGCTGCCGCTGGATGAGTTCATGCAGCGGCTGGATGCACTCGATGCGCCAATGACTGCCAAACTGGTCGCCGCCCATGCCGAGGGCGGGGTGCTGCGCCATGTCGCGCACCTGGATCGCCAAGGTCGCGCCAGCGTGCGGCTGGTGGTGTTGCCGGCCACGCATGCTTTCGCGCATACCCGGCTCACCGACAACATCGTGCAGTTCAGCACCCGCCGCTACTGCGATAATCCGCTGTCGGTGCAAGGCCCCGGTGCCGGCCCGGAAGTGACCGCCGCCGGGGTGTTCACCGATCTGCTGCGCATTGCCGAGTCACTGGAGGCACGCGCATGAACTCCCCGCTGCTGGAACCCATCATGGCTTCACCGCGTCGCGTCTCCCTTCCACAAGTCGCCTGTGCTTTCGCGCCAGCCAGCGTCGGCAACGTCGGCATCGGCTTTGATCTGCTCGGTCACAGCCTGGCCGGTGCCGGTGATCGCGCCGAAGTGCGTCGCATCGACGAGCCGGTGGTGCGGATCGCCGACATCCGCGGCTGCGTCAGCGGACTGCCGCTCGATCCACGCGCCAATACTGCCGGCACGTCCCTGCTCTCGCTGCGCAAAGCGGTCGGCCTGCAGCACGGCTTCGAACTGATCCTGCACAAGGGCATCGCCCTGGGATCGGGTATGGGCGGCTCGGCGGCCTCCTGCGTTGCCGCGCTGGTCGCCGCCAATGCGCTGCTGGCCCGACCACTGCCGCGCGAAGCGTTGTATCCCTTTGCGCTGGATGGCGAAGCCGTCGCCAGCGGCAGTCGGCATGGCGACAACCTCGGTTCGATGCTGCTCGGCGGGCTGGTGCTTGCCACCCACGATCGACTGCTGCGCATCGACGTGCCGGATGCCTGGCATTGCGCGCTGGTGCATCCGCATGTGGTGTTGGAGACGCGAAAGGCGCGCGCGGCGCTGGCGGGCGACTACGCGCTGGGCGAATTCGTGGCCCAGAGCACCAACCTCGCGCTGGTGCTGGCCGGCTGCTACCGCGCTGACGCCACGCTGGTGCGCGAAGGCCTGAAGGACGTGCTGATCGAACCACGACGCGCGCCACTGATTCCCGGCTTCGCCAAGGTGAAGCAGGCCGCGCTGGATCACCACGCCCTCGGTGCCAGCATCTCCGGTGCCGGCCCCAGCGTTTTCGGCTGGTACGACAACCGCAGCGATGCCGAGGCAGCGAGTCGGGCGATGCAGTTGGCATTTGCTGACATCGGCCTGGAAAGCGATGCGTACGTGTCGCCGATCAATGGTCCCGCCGCGACCTTGATCGACTCGCTGGACAAAGCACAGCCATGATCCCGACAAAAACCTGTGGGCGCGACTTCAGTCGCCTCAGCTGTGGCTTGCTGGGCGGACCTTTCGCGGCTGAAGCCGCTCCCACAAGGGCCTCGCGCGTTGCCTTCGCCTTTGCGAGGCCCGCATGAGCGAACCGTTGCGCTATCGCAGCACTCGCAGCGCCAGTCCGACCGTGCCGATCAGTCAGGCAATCGCCGCCGGGCTGGCCCCGGATGGTGGTTTGTATGTGCCCGAATATTTGCCGCAGCTTGATCTCGGCACATTCGATCCACGCGGCTCGCTGGTCGACACGGCGGTCACACTGCTCGCACCGTTCTTCGTCGGCGATGCGCTGGCCGCAGGTCTTCCGGCCATCTGCGCCGACGCCTTCAACTTCGACGCGCCGCTGCGCGAGCTGCCGGCACATCCGCACAGCATGATGCTCGAGCTGTTCCACGGCCCGACCTCTGCCTTCAAGGATTTCGGCGCCCGCTTCCTCGCCGCCTGCCTCAGCCGACTGCCGCGCACCAACCCGCAACCGCTGACGATTCTGGTCGCCACCTCCGGTGACACCGGCGCGGCCGTCGCCGCCGCCTTTCATCGCCAGCCCGGCATCAAGGTGGTCATCCTCTATCCCGACGGTCGCGTTTCACCCCGCCAGGCCCATCAACTCGGATGCTTTGGCGAAAACGTCACCGCCCTGCGCGTCGCCGGTTCATTCGATGACTGCCAGCGCATGGTGAAGGCCGCACTGAACGACGCCGAGCTGCAGGCCCACGTGCCGATGTCCTCCGCCAACAGCATCAGCCTCGGCCGACTGCTGCCGCAAATGACCTATTACGCGCACGCCGCGCTGGGCTGGTGGCGCAAGCACGGCACGGCGCTCAACTTCATCGTCCCCACCGGCAACCTCGGCAACGCCATGGCCTGCCTGTGGGCGCGCGACATGGGCCTGCCCATCGGCGACGTCCGCCTCGCCTGCAACGCCAATACCACCCTGCCCGATTACTTCGCCGGGGCCGATTACCAACCCCGCGAAGCGATCGCCACCATCGCCAACGCGATGGATGTGGGCGCGCCCAGCAACTTCGAACGCTTGCGCTGGACCTACCCCGACGAAGGAAAACTCCGTCATCTGCTGCACGCCGACAGCGTCGACGACAACACCATCCGCCAGACCATCGCCACCCACGCCCGCGATCACGATGAAGTGTTCTGCCCGCATACGGCGACCGCGATGTACGAGCTTGATCAGATTCGTGCTGCGGGTGACACCTCAACCTGGGCAGTCGTTGCCACCGCGCATCCCGCGAAATTCGAGAGCGTCGTAGAGCCGCTGGTAGGAGAACACGTCGCCGCCCCTCTCGCCCTTGCAGGGATGTTGGTTCGCACCGCCCGCGCCGACGCCATCTCGATAGAAGGTGAGGCGCTGCGCACGCGCCTGATGCTTGATCGAGCTAAACCCTGATTGACGCCACTTGGTCCCGCATGTTCAGGTAGGCTGGTTCGTATGTTGAAGTTGATAGCAAGCAAGATTTGAAGGAACGCTATACGGCAGTGCGCGCATTCATGAGGCTCGACCTTGAGACTGCCAGCGTATTCAGGGAGAGTAGATATGGAGGCAACAACATATATATATATTTCGAAGAAATCCGTACGCGTTTTTCGGTTGGATGAGGCGCCAGGAAGAAGTCAACCAAAGGCCGCCTATTTTCGATTTGAAAGCATATCACCATACGTCGATATTAGTTTGATTTTATCCGCCGCTCAGCGATCTTTTCAATATTAATACGTAATTAATATTAATTTAGTATAAAAGAGATTTCCATTTATGGATCAATCCATCGACAAATCAAAGCTCAAAGCAAGCGCCGAGCACTTGGAATGGACTTTAAATCAATATCCTGAAAATACTGACGCCCAAAGTCTTCTGAAATCTTTACTCCCATTCATTGAGCAAGCAAAAGCCGAAGAAATACACGAACCCATTGATCGACAAGATCTCCCGGGTACTCGTGGTTTGGGCGAGGGTATTTTCATACCTTGTAAAAATCCCAGCATTGATGATGCCTACGTATCTTTTTCAATAGAGTTGAGAGGAGGCCTGAATGATAAGGAAAAGATCATTATAAAGCAGCTCGAAAAGATGCGAAAAGGAATTAAACCGTGAGTGAAGATGAACTCTTATCACGATCTTTGAGGCGGCGGTTTGCATCCGACATCGCCGAGGCCGAGACATTCAAAACTCTTGGCGTAAGCAAGGGCGAGATAGATGATTATCTTCTAACTCCCGAAGGGCTGATATAGCAGGAACAGCTCGTGGCTGCTGACTCTTCCGCTTCTCCGGAGACTATATATGACCGGGCCCACGAACAAATAGGATCAGGGATCGAATTACCTAAAATGGAGCTCAGTGATGCACCCCTGTATAAGGTTGTTCCACGAGGCACTGATGTAACTCCGCACTCTCCTTTTTGCGCGCGTGAGGGGATTTTCCAAGGCGAGTTTGACGCCGGCCGCAGGATTGGCGATTACTTTGCTCTGCCTATCAAAAGCGAAGCCCCGATTTACGACGAAATGATGATTCGCCCGCGAGGCCCCACGGAAATTTTTGTACAACGAGTAGCCCCTACTAGCGAATTAAACGGTTTGGTGACAAAAGCCGGCGGAGGAGAGCAGGTTTTAGTTCCAAACCAGAAGCTGTACTTTGAACCCACATTCGTGAAAAGCATCGACAACAGTCT
>JALYUM010000024.1 GCA_030853745.1 Pseudomonadota bacterium
GCCGTGCGCCAGCGCGCGCTGGAACTGGGTATTGCACTGGAATTTCTCGATGGTAGCGGCCCGGAAGGACGCATCACGCACGCCGACCTCGACGCCCAGTTGCTGAAACGGGTGAAAGTGGTACCGAGCGGGCCCAAGCCAGCCGATCCGAACGATGGCGAGCGCACCATTGCCGTGACCGGCATGCGCCGCAAGATTGCCCAGAAGATGCAGGAGTCTAAACGGCGCATTCCCCATTTCACGTACGTCGAGGAAGTCGATGTCACCGAACTGGAAGCGCTGCGCGCGCAACTCAACGAGCGCTACGGCAACCAGCGCGGCCGCATCACGCTACTGCCATTGCTGATGCGTGCCATCGTGCTGGGGCTGAAACAGTTTCCGCAGGCAAATGCGCGCTTCAACGACGAGTCTGGCGTTGTGACGCAATACGATGCGGTCCACATTGGTGTGGCCACGCAGACTGCCGCCGGGCTGATGGTGCCGGTGGTGCGCAATGCTCACAAGCATGACCTCTGGTCGAGCGCCGCCGAAGTGGCGCGCCTGGCAGAGGCGGCGCGCGGCGGCAAGGCGGTGCGGGACGAGTTGAGCGGCTCCACCATCACCATCACCAGCCTCGGTGCGCTTGGCGGTATTGTCACCACGCCAGTGATCAACCATCCGGAAGTGGCGATTATCGGCGTCAATAAAATGGTGGAACGACCGATGATCCGCGATGGCGCCGTGGTCGCGCGCAAAATGATGAACCTGTCGTCGTCGTTCGACCACCGCGTCATCGATGGCATGATTGCCGCGCAATTCGTGCAGACAATCCGGGGCTACCTTGAAGCGCCCGCGACCTTGTTCATCGACTAACTTATCGACGGAAATATCGACCAGGTTATCACTGACTTATCACCCTGCAGTTAATCACCAGGCTGCGCATCAAAAAAAGACGCCCGCATCAAAAAAATCGATGCGGGCGTTGATGAAACTGCCGTCAGGCGGACATGCAAATCAAACAAATCATCGGTGTTGCACTTGGCCTTTGAAAACGCCCCGCAACACCGATGAAAATCCCTTAACGACCCTGCCCTGTGCCAGACTGACCGGCGTTATCTGCCCCTGCCTGCTGCTGTTGCGCCTGTTGATCCTGTTGATCCTGTTGATCCTGAGTGTCGCTCTGTCGATTTCCCTTGTCAGTCGCTGCATCGGAAATACCTTCCATGCCGGTGATGAGCGGTGCGGCGGTGGACGGGTTGGTAAATCCCTTGGCGCCATCTTTGCTCTCGGCGCCACTGGCCAATAAATCGTCGGTACGCGCTGCGGGTGTGGTGTGGTTGTCGTTCATGATGCACTCCTATGCAAGTGGCGTAATGCTGTGCCGGTGCTGGTATAGTATGCGCATCACAAAAAAATCGCAGTAGGAACACAGTCCGCGCTGATGTAGGACGCGTAATGGAGACTGCGTTGTCGCTGCATTTCCCTTTGTACTATTGCGCAACAGAATGGGAATGTGGTGTTAAGCTCAGGGATAGCATGATGCCCGGCGCCTGGCAACACCATTTTTGCAAAGAACAAGACATGACAACACCCCCTCCCCAGGCAACTGGCCTGGCACCGTACCAGTTGCGCGCGCTATGGACTGCCATCGCGATTGCCCTGGTGACCTGTGCGCTGATGCCCTTTGCGAGCGAACAGTGGCCTGTCATTCCCGCCTTCCTGCCTGCCTATCAAACGTTTACGATCGGTACGTATGCGATCGCGGCATACTTGCTTTACGGGTATTTTATTCAGACGGCGGCCCGTTCGCTGCTGTGGCTGTGGGGTGGATGCATTTTTACTGCATCCATGTTGACGATGCAGTTGTTATCGATGCCCGGCTCGCTGGTGCCAGGCGTGCGCCTGCTGGGAGGATCGCAAACCCCGATCTGGCTGTGGTTCCTGTGGCACCTCGGCTCGTCTGGCATGTTGTTCGCGTATGCCATGGAAGAATGGCGGGCGCCAGGGCGCAGGCTGGCAAACGCTGGGGCCGGTTTTCTGACATGCCTGCTGCTGACAGCGGTTCTCACTGTGCTGGCGCTGGTGACGGTCATCGTCTTCCATGCCGCCTTGCCGGTCGTGGACGTGAACGGCGATTTAAGCGGCATCATCCGTACCGGCATCGCGCCGCTGATCCAGATCCTCAGTATCGCGGCGCCATTGGTGCTGTGGCGCGCCACGCGTTTCGCCACGCCGATCAGCGCCTGGCTGGCAGTGGCGATGATTGCGCTGGCCTTCGACAATCTGATCACGATGATGGGTGGCACCCGCCTGTCGGTCGGCTGGTACGCGGGTCGCGTGAACGCGCTGGTGTCGGCCTTCGTGATGCTGGCGCTGTACCTGAAGGAAATCAACCGGGTCTATTTGCTGGCCACCAGTCACGCGGCGCACCTGGCCGTGGCAAACGTCCGCCTGCAGACCGAACATGCCCGCCTGTTCAAACTGTTCGACCAGGCGCCTGGGTTTATCGCCTTGTTAAGCGGGCCAAAACATACTTTCCAGCTCGCGAACGCGGCGTTTTTGCAACTGACCGGTGGGCGCGAACTCATCGGCCATCCGCTGCATCTGGCGCTGCCGGAACTACGCGGCCAGGGCTATGTGGAACTGGTGGAAACCGTGGCGGCCACCGGTCAGCCGCACGTTGCCAACGGCATGCGCATGGCGCTGCGCGGCGCGGATGGCACCACCAGTGAGCTCTACATCGATGTGCTGTTCCAGCCCGATGTCGACGCCGACGGTAACGTGACCGGTATCTATATTCAGGGCACCGATGTGACCGAGAAGATACTGGCCAAGCTGGCCGATGACAGCCACCAGGAACATCTTGAAGCGCTGGTCGACGCCCGCACCAAGTCGCTCGAGCACACGCAGGCTGCGCTGATGCACGCACAAAAACTGGAAGCCATCGGCAAGCTGACTGGCGGCGTGGCACACGATTTCAATAACGTGTTGCACATCATCAGCGGGAATATCGACCTGATCAAGATGTTCTCGATGGCCAACGAAAGGATCGTCGCGCGCTGCCATTCCGCGCAGAGTGCGATCAAGCGCGGGGCCAAACTGTCGTCGCAATTACTGTCGTTTGCCCGCAAGCAGCCGCTGCAGCCCAATGCCGTCAAGCTCGATGAGGTGTTTGCCAATATGGATCTGCTGATCAAGCGCGCAGTGGGTGAAAAGGTCGATGTGGTTCTCGATATCGCCCTGAACGCGTGGAATATCAAGGTCGATCCGCAGCAGCTGGAAAATGTTGTACTGAACCTGGCCATGAATGCCGGCGACGCATTGAAACGCGGCGGCGAACTGGTAATTTCCGCGCGCAACGTCGTTTTGAGTCCGCTCGAACAAGCCAACCACGGTACCGAATCGCGCGAATGCGTGCGCCTGTCGTTTTGCGACAATGGCGACGGCATGAGCGAAGCGGTGCGCGAACGCGCCTTTGAACCGTTTTACTCTACCAAGGGCATCGGCAAAGGCAGCGGCCTGGGTCTGTCGATGGCCTATGGTTTCGTCAAGCAGAGCGGCGGCCATATCGAGATCGACAGCACGCTCGGCGCCGGCACCGGCATCATTATTTTGCTGCCGCGCACGGTGGAATCGGCAGCGCCGAAAAAATCCGGCGCGGTGGGCTCGATCGAAGGCGGCAGTGAAACCGTGCTGGTCGTCGACGATGAAAAAGAGATCCAGGAAAACGTCGCCGCCATCCTGGGCGAACTGGGTTACCACGTGATCACGGCGTCCAGCGCCGACGAAGCGGCCACTTTGCTGGACCGGGCCGACAAAATCGACCTGCTGTTCACCGACGTGATCATGCCGGGCGCCATCAGCTGTACCGAGCTCGCCGCGATGGCGCGTGTGCGCCACCCGGACATCCGCGTGCTGTTCACCTCCGGCTACACGGAAAACGCTGTCACCAACAACGGCAAGCTCGATGCCGGCGTCACGCTGCTCAATAAACCGTATGCGCGCGAGGAACTGGCCGGCGCGGTCAGAAAATTGCTGTCGCAGCGGGCCAGCGCAGCGGCGGCAACAGGCCGCTGAACAAAGGCCCCGGCGCCTTCGCACCTTACGCGACGCCTGTCACCGGCGTCAGCAAAGGCTGGCCGCTGAAATGGTGGCGCAGGTTGGCCATCACCAGGTCCATCATGGCCTGGCGCGTTTCCACCGTCGCGCTGCCGATGTGCGGCGCCAGCAAGACATTGTCCAGTACGGCTATGCGCGTATCGCTGAACGGCTCTTCCTCGAACACATCCAGTGCCGCCCCACCCAGGGTGTGCTGTTCGAGCGCGTCGATCAGGGCGGCCTGGTCCACAAGTGAGCCGCGCGCAATATTTACCAGGCAACCTTGCGGGCCGAGCGCATCCATCACGGCGCGGTCGATCAGCTTTTGCGTTGCAGGGCCACCGGGCGCGGCCACGATCAGCACATCGCTGTCAGTGGCCAGTTGCACCAGGTTCGGTTCGAAGCGATAGGCAATTTTCTGGTCGTGCCGGCCGTAGTAGGCCATCGTCACGCCGAATGGTTCGAGACGCCGGGCAATATCCTTGCCGATCCGTCCCAGCCCCACGATCCCCACCCGCTTGCCCGACAAACTGGTCCCCAGCGGCATGGTGCCGTGCGGCCACTTGCCGTCACGCACAAACCGGTCGGATGCCGGCAGGTGCCGCAGCAATCCCAGCAGCATGCCGACGCACAGTTCGGCCACCGCCGTGTTCAGAACATCGGGCGTATTCGTCACCGGAATCTCGCGCGCAGCGGCGGCCGCGAGCGGCAAACCGTCGTAGCCGACGCCAAACGTGGCAATGATTTCCAGCGCCGGCAGCAAGTCCAGCACCGACGCCGGCAACTGTACGTTGCTGCGCGTGGCGATGCCGCGGATCCGGGCGGCCAGTGCCGGATCGGCCTGGACCTGATCCAGACTGTGGGCAATAAACTCGGCATCGAACTGGGCCTGGTGTGCGGGAGCATACGCGCCCACCTGGAGAATATCGGGCCTCATTTCGCAAACACCTGGGCCAGGTCGGCAAACGCCTTGAATTCAAGCGCATTGCCGGACGGGTCGAGGAAGAACATGGTGGCCTGCTCGCCGGGCTGACCGGGAAAGCGGATATGCGGCGGGATGACAAAATCGATGCCGGCAGCCGTCAGGCGGTCGGCCAGTGCCTGCCAGTCGCCCAGCGGAATGATTGCACCGAAATGGCGTACCGGCACATCGTGGCCATCGACGGCATTGCTGGCGCCGCGCGAGGCGGGCACCGTGCATTGGTCCGGCGCCAGATGCGCGACCAGCTGGTGGCCGTAGAAATTGAAATCGACCCAGGCGTCTGAACTGCGCCCCTCGGCGCAGCCAATCACACTGCCGTAAAACTGGCGCGCCGCAGCCAGGTCGTGAACAGGAAAGGCGAGGTGAAACAGTGCCGCAGTGGTCATGGAACCTCCATTGTGAATGGCCAAAATTGTAATCGAAGTCCGGCATTTCATTGGCCCTGTATACTTAGGCTCTGTGAGCGTTAGTTAGACAAAACTCAGGCTGAACTTTCGTCTGCAGGCGCAGTCATACCCAGTGTCGCGATAACGTATGGGTGATGAAGATGACGGTGCTGACGTACGACCAATTGCTCACTGGCTTGGCCGACGCGCCATTGTCTTTGCTCGAACTGGCAAAGTTGCGGGCGTCGATCGGCGCCGTTGTCGATGCCGGAGAATGCCTGGCCTTGCTCGAAGAGGGTGCGTTGGGCCGAGGTTGCCCGCATTGCCGTTGCCTGCGTGTCCATCGTTGCGGGTTCGCCAGCGGTCTGCAACGGTATCGCTGTCTGTGTTGCCGCCGCAGCTACAACGCGCTGACCGGCACGCCGCTGGCGCGCCTGCGCAAAAAAGAGCACTGGTTTGCGTATCTGCAATGCGTGCTCGATTCGAAGACCGTACGTGCTGCTGCCAACACCGTCGGCGTGCACCGCACCACCAGCTTTCGCTGGCGCCACCGCTTCGTGCCAGGTGCCATTCGCGAGCGGCCACGCCGCCTGTCCGGGTTGGTCGAAGTCGACGAAACATATTTGCTGGAATCCCAGAAGGGCTCGCGCCACATGACGCGCCCGGCGCGTCACCGCGGTGGCGTGGCGCAGCGCCCCGGAATCAGTCGCGAACACGATTGCCTGCTGATCGCGCGCGATCGCGACAAGGCGACGCTGGATTTTCATACCGGCCGTGGACCGATACGCCTTGCTCAATTGAAAACCTGCCTGACTAAAATCTTGGCCCCCGGCGCCGTGCTGATCAGCGATGGCGCTCCCGTCTATCGCCGCTTTGCCAGCGACACCGGGGTCAAGCACAGCGATGTCAATCTCAGGGCTGGCATCCGGGTGGCGGGCGCCATTCATGTTCAGAACGTGAACGGATGGCACAGCCGTTTCAAAGGCTGGCTGCTGCATTTTCGTGGCGTGGCCAGCCGCTATCTGGCCAATTACTCGGGATGGCAGCGTTTGCTCGACGCACACCAGATGATCACGCCAGTGCAGTGGCTGCTGGCGGCAGCCAAGCTCTACAGGTAAGCCGTGGTTTACCTGATGAACGCTCACAGAGCCTCGGACAAGCACGTGCTGAAGGCCAGCCATTTTTCTTTGAAGCGCAAGCGTGCCACCGGCGTGCCGGTCAGGGAATTGAAGAGTCGGCCGCAGGCACAACAGCGAAACCGCCGCAAACCCTTCGCCTCGCCATGCCGGTACAAGCGTTGGCCCTGGCAGCGCGGACACGCCAGCTTGCTTGCCATGGCTGTCTGAATAATGTCGGCAGCACACGCTTGCGCGGCGCGCGTCGTCACGGCAGTCAGTGCTGTCAGCAAGCGGTGCACTGGAAACCATACAGGGCGCCGATCCTGGTCAGCACCGAATCGAACGTGCAACAGCCCATGGCTTTCCTTGGCAGTGAGTTGTCCAGGTCAGACCTCAGCCGCCGAAATTCGTTCAGTTTTCACCAGCTAACGCGTACAGCGCCTTTCATTGGTTGTCATGCCGGCAATGCTAAACCGTGTCCGCGTTGCAACAAAACCAACCAACAATATCCAGATGACACTGTTGCCAAAAGTCACGAACTGCTACACTCGCCCACGCAGTTTATTGCAGTTCATCAATAAGTAGCCATATCGCGCTACACCATCGCGCATCTCGCACCGCCGTTACAGGATTTTGTCATGCTGAACATCCGGGTTCCCCTGAACCATTCCCTGCTTGCCGCGGCCATCTCCTCGCTGTGCACCAGCACGCAGGCGGCCGAAGCTGGCGCCGGCGCCGATGCCGCTGCCATCGCACCGCAAGCTGCCGAAGTCGTGGTGACCGCGCAGCGCATGCCTGAACTTGCCTCGCGCATCCCGCTCGCGCTCACCGTCGTATCGGGTGAGCAATTGACCCAGGATGGCATCGCGCGCCCGTCGGACCTGGCCAGGCGCTTGCCCAATGTCAGCCTCGATGGCGCCGCCGATGGCCTCAAAATTACCATCCGCGGCGTCACCAGCGCCGACACCACCGAAAAAGGCGACCCTTCCGCCGCCTTCATGGTCGACGGCATTTATATTGCCCGCCCCCAAAGCCAGGATTTCGGTCTGCTCGACGTCGACCGCATCGAGGTGCTGCGCGGGCCGCAGGGCACGCTGTATGGGCGCAACGCCACGGCAGGCGTGATCAATGTCATCTCGCGCGCACCCACCCAGTTGTTTGAAGGCAGCGCGGGCGTGGAATTCGGCACCTTCAACGCGCGCCGTGCCGACGCCATGCTGAATGTCCCGGTGGCTGCCAACCTGTCCGTGCGTGCGGCGCTGTCGACCACTTCTCACGACAGCACCCTGCGCAACGGCCAGGGCACTGACCGCACACTGGGCCTCGACCGCGACGACCGCGCCGCGCGCCTGTCGGCCCGGCTTGCCATCGGCGAACAGGCCAGCCTGGTGCTGCGCTACGACCTGGGCATCCAGCATGACAATCCCGACAACACATTACCAGATGGGAATTTTTACAGCGGCGTGGCCACCGGCAAACCCGTCGCACGTGACGCCTCGACCAGTGCCCGCCTGACCAACGCCTTCATTGCGCCGAACAGCACCCCGGTGCAGGGATTCCGGGAGCGGCGCAGCTCCGGCGTGGGCGCCGACCTGACCTGGAAACTCGGCGCCGCGACGGTGTCTTACCTGGGGTCGCGGCGCCATTTCGATGACGATTTCCTGACCAATTATTATTATCGCGTCGCGCCCACACTGGCCCTCGGTGTCCGCGAATATTTTACCGGTGCCTACACGCAGGACTCGCACGAACTGCGCATAGCCAGCGCCGCCAGCGCTGTATTAAGCGGTCAGGCCGGCCTGTACTACTTCCGCGAAAAATCCACGGTGCTGTACGGATTCCGCGACCTGGAGCCGCTCGGCCTGCCGCCGTATTATGTGTTCCCTCACGGACCGAACGTGGCCCGCAGCAAGGCCATATTCGGCCAGGGCACGTGGCGCGTGACCGATGCGCTGCGCCTGACGCTGGGCGCGCGCGCCACCGACGATGTCAAATCGCGCACCGGCTCGACCAACTTCCAGCAGGCGGCCGTCTACAATGCTGCCACCGACCTGCGCCTCCCGAACCTCGCCGCTGCCGAGTCCAGCAAGACCACGTGGCGGGTCAGCGTCGATGCCGATCTGGCGCCCGCCACGCTGCTGTATGGCGCCGTCTCGACAGGGTACAAAGCAGGCGGCTTCAACGATGGTTGCGCGGCGGGTGCCGGCTGTCCGGCAGCCATCGCGGTGCCGGAAGCCACGCTGGTCTATCGGCCGGAAACCATCACATCGTACGAAGGCGGCCTGAAAACCCGTTTCCTGGACCGGCGCGCCACCCTGAATCTGGCGGCGTTTCACTACGACTACGACAACCTGCAATTGTCCGGCGTGGCGATCGTCCAGGGTGCGCCGCGCTACGTCACCGCAAATGCCGGCAAGGCCAGCGTGACCGGGCTCGAAGCCGACGGCCAGGTCACCTTGACCGTCGACGACACCATCACCTACGGCCTGACCTGGTTGCGCGCCCGTTACCGCGAATACCTTCCCGACGGCGTGCATTCGTGGGCCGGGCACGACCTCGATCGCGCCCCGCATCGCACCGTCAGCCTCGGTGCCGCGCATCGCTTTGTCGTGGATGCAGGCGATCTGACAGCGGGCATGACCACCCGCGCCAGCGCCGCCTACCAGATCGGCGTGCCCAGCCAGTTGCTGACATACCGGATTGCGGGCCATACCAGCACCGGCCTGTCGCTGCGCTGGCAACCGCGCCGCCAGCCATGGACCGTGGCGCTGCGCGTCGACAATCTGGAAAACGCCGTGCGGCCGATTGCCATCGACAGTTTCGGAATGGTCGTCCCCAGCGACCCGCGCATCGTCAGCGCCCGCCTGGCGTACCGGTTTTGACCACCACGATACCGACCCGGCGGTGGCTGGCTCTGCTCGCCGCATGCGCATTGCTGTTGCTGTCGGCGCTGCTGACGTCGCCGGCCGCACACGCCGAAGCGCCGCCGGCGCCGCTGCTGCTCGACGGCTCCGCCAGTGTGGTCGATGCCTGGCCGGCGCTCACCGTCCTCGACGATCCGGACGGAACACTCGGCGTTGACGCCGTGATGGCGGCCACGGGCAAATTTGCGCGGCCACGCACGGCGCGCAACACGCTCGGCGTCGGCAATCACGTGGTGTGGCTGCGCATTCCCGTGCGCGTGCCAGCTGGCGTCGATGGGCGCTGGGTGGTGGGCATCGATTACGCCGTACTGAACCGCGTCGACGTGTACCTGCGCGGGCCCCAGGGCACCAGGCTGATGGGGACGCTCGGCAATCTGAGGGAAAGCACCAGCATCAGCACCGGCGGCCGCATTCCCGCAGCGCTGCTGGCGCTGCCGCCTGGTGCCGACAGCACGCTGCTGCTGCGCATTGAGAACATCGGCGCGCTGATCGTCCCGATTGCGCTGTCGCGGCCGACGCAGTTTCACGGCGCGGCATTGAATGAACAGACGCTGCAGGGCTTACTGCTGGGCCTGTCGCTCTGCCTGTTGCTCTACAGCGTGGCGCAATGGATCACGCTGCGCGAACCGCTGTTCGGCAAATTCGCACTGCTGGTCGCCGGCACCACGATGTTTTCGGTGGAACTGTTCGGCCTCGGCCAGCAGTACCTGTGGACCCATCATCCGTGGATGACCATTCACGCTGGTGGCCTGTTTTCGCTGATGGCCGCATGCGGCGCCTATCTGTTTGTCGAGCAAGCGCTGGCCCGCCCCGGCCAGGACCGCGTGTTCAGCCTGCTGATGAAAACCGGCGCCGCGCTGTCGGTGGCCAGCGCGCTTGCCTTTGCGCTCGGCTGGTTCGACGTGGCGATGCTGGTTGCCGTCGTCAGCACGCTTGGCGTAATGCCAATGCTGCTCGGTTTGCCGGGCGCCTTTGCGCGCGCGCGCCGGGGCGACCCGGTCGGGATCTATTTCCTGGTCGGCTGGGCGCTGGGCTTCATGGGGGCGCTGCTGCTGTCGCGGGTCATCGGCGGCACCGCCCCGGCCACGTTCTGGAGCATGCATGCGCTGCAGTTTGCCAATGTGCTCGACATGCTGCTGTTCATGCGCATTCTCGGCCTGCGCACCAAGGCCATGCAGCGCGCCATGCTGCGCGCCGAGGCGGCGACAAGGATGAAATCCGATTTTCTGGCCAATATGAGCCACGAAATCCGCACGCCGCTGAACGCCATCATCGGCATGAGCCGGCTGGCATTGATGGGGCAGCCGCAGCCGAAAATCCAGAATTACCTGAACAAAATTCTCGGCTCGGGCGAGCATCTGCTGGGCATCCTCAACGACATTCTCGACTTTTCCAAGATCGAGGCGGGCAAGCTGACGCTGGAACACGTGCCCTTCGACCTGGACGACCTGCTCGGTCATCTGTCGAGCCTGATGGCCATCAAGAGCGATGTCAAAAAACTCGAACTGGTGTTCCGCGTCGAGCGCGGGGTGCCGGCGCGCCTGGTCGGCGATCCGCTGCGGCTCGGGCAGATCCTGATCAACCTCACCAACAACGCGGTCAAATTCACCGAACAGGGTGAAATTGTCGTCACCGTGCAAGTGGTGGAAAGCAGCGGCAACGATGTGCGCCTGCGCTTTTCCGTCGCCGACACCGGCATCGGCATGGGCCCGGACCAGCTGGCGCGCCTGTTCACTGCATTCAACCAGGCCGACGGTTCCATCACGCGCAAATATGGCGGCACCGGCCTCGGCCTGTCGATCTCGCAGCAGCTGGTGGCGCTGATGTCCGGCGCCATTACCGCCACCAGCACGCCGGGCGCCGGCAGCCGCTTCAGTTTCACGGTGCCGCTCGGCATCGGCGACCCTGCCGACACTGCCGTCGCCGCCCCTGCTGCCGCCTTGTTCCAGTTGCGCGTACTGGTGGTCGACGACAGCCCGGGCGCACGTGAGGCGCTGGTCGAAATGCTGGGCGCATTTGGCGTCAGCGCCCACGCGGTGGCGTCAGGCGAGCAGGCGTTGGCCATGATGGCGCGCGCCGTCGCCACCGGCCAGCCTTACCAGGTGGTGCTGATGGATTATCTGATGCAAGGCTGGGACGGCGTCGAAACCATCCGCCGCATCCATGCCGACCGCCGCTTCGACGCACCGCCGGCAATTTTGATGGTCAGCGTGTGTGCGCGCGACACCGTCCTCGAGCAGGAAGGCCGCCTGCCGGTCGACGGTTTCCTGACCAAACCGGTCGGTCCGGCGCTGCTGTATCACAGCCTGCTGCAGGTGCTGCAGGCCGACAGCACGGCCGCGCCGGCCAGTCTGCCCGAGCGGCGCCAGCCTGCGTCCCACGACATCGCGCCATTGTCCGGCGCCCGGATCCTGCTGGTCGACGACAATGCCAACAACCGCGAAGTGGCACGCGACTTCCTGCTCAGTGCGCGGGTGCATGTCGACAGCGCCCTCCACGGTGCCCAGGCAGTGGCCATGGTGAAGCAAGGCGATTACGATCTGGTGCTGATGGATATTCAGATGCACGAAATGGATGGCCTCACGGCTACCCGGCGCATCCGCGCGCTGGGCACGTACGATGCGTTGCCGATCGTGGCAATGACGGCGCATGCGATGGTCGGCGACCGCGAAAAGAGCCTGGCTGCAGGCATGAACGATCACATCGCCAAGCCAATCGATCCGGCCCTGCTGTTCGCGGCGCTGCTGAAATGGATCGACCCGGCGCGCCTGGCCGGTCGCCAGCCGCCGGATGCCAGCGTGCAGCGCCCGGCGCGCGCGCGTCTCCGCGTCCCGCCGTTGCCCGAGATTGTCGGCGTCAACTGGGTGGTGGCGCTCGACGGCGTCGAGGGCGTCCGTCCGCGCCTGTACAAGCGCATACGGAGTTTTATCGGCGAATATGGCAACGCTGCCGGCCAGGTGCAGGCGGCGCTGGCCGCGGGCCGCATGGACCCGTTGCAGGCGCTGGCGCACAACCTGAAATCGAACGCTGCGTATCTGGGCGCCGAAGGCCTCGCAGCACTGGCCAGCACGCTCGAACATGAGCTGCGCGGCAGGCGCACGGCGCAGATCGGCGAACTGGCTGCCGATCTGGTGGCCGCGCTGGACGGCGTGCTGGCCGGCCTGCACACGGTGCTGGCACATGCCGAAGCGCGGTCGCACGACGCGGCCGGCGTGGCACGGTTGCTGCAGCATCTGGCCGACCTGCTGGCGCGCGACGATGCGCGGGCCGAAGATGCGATGGCCGAGCTGGAAAACCTGCTTGCCGGCGGCGTGCACGACGCGCACCTTGCCATGATTGCACGCGCCATCGACGAGATCGAATACCATGGTGCCATCGCGCCGCTGCTGGCAATCGCGCGCGCACTGGACGTAGCCGTCGCCCTGCCAGCGACCATGGAAGACGAAGAAAACGCATGATGCCGGCCGACCTCCAGAAAGTCCTGATCGTGGACGACGATGCGCTTAACCGCCAGGTGCTGGCGGACCTGCTCAAGCCGGACTACACGGTGCTGCTGGCAAAGAACGGCGCGCAGGCGCTGGAGCGCGCGCAGCGGCACCAGCCCGACCTGATCCTGCTCGACGTCATGATGCCCGACATGGACGGCTACGAGGTGCTGCGCCACCTGCGCGCCGATCTGCACACGCGCCACATTGCCGTCATCTTCGTGTCCGGCCTGGACCGGCCCGAAGACGAAGCGACCGGCCTCAAAATGGGCGCGGCCGACTACATCGTCAAGCCGTACAACGCCACGGTCGTGATGGCGCGCGTGGCGCTGCACCTGGAAGTGGTGCGCCAGCGCCGCATCCTCGAGCGCCTGGCGCATGCCGACGGCCTGACCGAGCTGGCCAACCGGCGCCGCTTCGACGAAGTCTACGAAGTCGAATGGCAGCGCGCCCGCCGCAGTGGCAAGCCGCTGTCGCTGGCCTGGATCGACATCGATTGTTTTAAACAGTACAACGACCATTACGGCCACCCGGCCGGCGACCGCGCGCTGCGCGCTATTGCCCGCACCGCCGGCGCCTGCATGCGCCGCCCGGCCGACCTGGCCGCGCGTTACGGCGGAGAAGAACTGGTGCTACTGATGCCCGACACGAACGCCGCGGACGCGTGCGACCTTGTGCGCTCGATCTGCGAAGCCATCGCCGCGCTCGACATCGCGCACGCCGAATCGCATGTCGCGCCGATGCTGACCGTCAGCGCCGGTGGTGCCACCCGCATTGCCGGCTCCGTTGAAACCGCCGCGGCCATGTTCGAAGCCGCCGACGTCCAGTTGTACCGCGCAAAAAAGGGTGGCCGCAACCGGGTCGAGTGGCGCAGCACGGAAGACGCCGTGGCAGAAATGGTGCTGTCCTGAGCGGCGCGACCGGCCTCGTCGTCGCCCACGTCGCCGCCCTGGCGCTGCGTCTGGCGCCGGGTGTGGCGCCAACCCCGGCAACCACCGTCCATGCGTGCGCGGGCTTTGGCCTCGATGGCGACGTTCAGGCGGACGGACTATCGCCACGCCAGTTGCTTGTGGCGGGCACGCCGGCGTATGCGCGACTCGGCCTGGCGCCAAATGCGCTACGTGAAAACCTGCTGCTGGAGATCGACAGCGCACAGCTGCGCTCGGGCCAGCTGCTGGCTGTCGGCACGACCGCCGTGCTGTGGCTCACGTTTGCCTGCGAACCGTGCGGCCGGCTGAATCTGCATCAACCCAACCTGACCCGCAGCATCGGCGCGCAACGCGGCATGCTGGCGCGCGTGCTGCGCTCCGGCACCATCTCTGTCGGCGATCCGGTGCGCCTGCTTGCCGCCACGCTGGCCCCGTCGTCGAACGACTGGCGCGCCCGCGTCGAAGCGGTGCTGGCAAGCGTGCCGCCCGACATGGTCGTCGAATACCGGCACCTGGCAAAACTGGCGGGCGTCGCCCTCACCTATTGTCGCGTGTTCCCGCGCGTGGCCCGCGCGCTGGGCCTGGCGCACAAGGCCGTGCCGCTGCGCAGCACCAACCCGCTGCCACGCTGGGATGGCGCAGAATTGTTCGCGCATCCAACGCCCGGGTAATGCCGGTGGCGGCGCCGCCGCAAGCGCGCGCCGCCGCGGGCGATTTCGGCATACCTTGATCTGCCGAAGTGGAAACCCCGCAGCGCGAGGAACAGCATGGACACCGAGCAATTGCCGCCGCACCAACCGGTCACCCAGCCCGCGCTGCCTGCACTGCCCTTCACCACGCTGCTGTATCGTTTTCTGTTTTTCGACTGGCTGTTCGCCGACGTGCGCGCCGCCGATAATCTCTACGAGCGGCATGCCGCCCGCGTGCACAACCGGCAGATGGCGCGCTACCTGCCGGTCTACTTGCGGCGCTGGTCGTTTCTGGCGGCGCTGGATTTTGGCATCGGCTGCCTGCTCGAGCGGCTGCTGCAGACCGGCGTGCTGTCGGCCTGGTTTTTTACATGGTCGTGCGTCGCGCTGACGGGCACCGTAATCATCGGTGTCGCGTGGGTGCTCCTTTGCAACCCCCGGCTGACCTGACCAACCGGCGTCAGGAACGCTGGATACCGCCGGTAATGTGCGCATTCTTCAACAGCGGCAAACGCGTGCGCGCGACGAAATCGGCGTAGTCCATCGGTGCCTGAATGGCAGTTTCGGCATTCGGCACCACGTACGCCCAGGCGCGGCCCGACGCCACGTCGTACACCAGCTTGAACAGGTGCGTGGGCACCCAGACTTTTCCGCGCCCGACTGTCTCGAAACCGTCATCGAACAGCGGACCGGTGAACACGAACACATCGCCCCGGGCGCGGCGCGCAAACTTGCGCACGTCCGACTCGATCTTGTTCCATATCTTGCGGTTGTTCACCGGGTTTTGCGGCACCATGTTCGACAAGGAAAACGACTGGGCCATCGCTTGCGCCGTGGGCGCATCGGCTGCCGGCGACTGGTGGCCGCGGTCGACCGCCGGATACTGGCCGCGGTAATCGGCCAGATCGGCGCGGCCGGCGCGCTCGATGCGCGGGTCGGCATAAAAGTTGTCGGTACGCTCTTCGCCCTGGGCTTGCGCCAGCCGGTTGGCGTTCAGGCGCTCGACCACCACCAGCGGGGTTTTGCTGGTCTGCGAATACAGCACCGCAAACTGGTCGGAACACAGCGCCAGCGGTTTCATTCTGGACGGGACCAGCGCCAGTGCCAACGGCTGTTCTTGCGGAAACTGGTCGGCGCAGGCGTCGAAGCCGGGCTTTTGCTGCGCGTCCGAATAGAGCGCCAGCGCTTCGCGTTCGGACAGCGTGCCGGCACGGCTGCGCCCTGTCGATTCCTTGCGCTCTTTATGCTCTTTGTGGGCGCGCGGTTCACCCTGCGCCGTGCGCGTGCCGTGGGAATAATGCTCCTGCGCGGCGCGGAGCCAGTCGAGGACGCTGTTCGACTGGGTAAAACCCACCGACAAAGCCAGTGCTGTCGCAATGCCTGCGACGATAGGACGTAATTTCAAACCTGCCTGCTCCACCGCGAAAATGAAAAAAAGTATGCGGTGAAGATTATAAGATATTGATGAATATCAATGCAGGTTTTGCGGTGTGATAATCAGTGGTTATGCGCCAGCTGTTTCAGGTCTTCGATCACCAGCACGTCACGGTCCTTGATGGTCACCTGTTCGTTGTTACGATAGACACGCCAGCCGGCAATCGGCGTGTTTTCAGGGATATCGCCAAGGTCGGCGAAATCCCAGCTGCCGGTGGTTTTCAGAATGGTGGCGTCGGCGCGGCTTTCCCGTTCCGTCACCACCATGCCATAGCGCAGCGCTTCGCCGATCTGCTGCACATCGCCTTCCATGTGGACCGTGCTGGCGTGCGATTTCGGGCCATCCTGGACGTCGAGCGAGAAATGGTGGGCGGTCGACGCGGCGCACGGGGTTTTGAAGCCCTGCTGCAAATAATGCAAGGCCGAGCTGGTCAGCACATCGACACCGGTGAACTGGCGCGGGCCCAGATCGTTCGGCGCCCGCACGGCGGTCAGGCCGTCGAACAACCGGATCATTTCGCGCTCTTCCTGCCCGATCGTGATTTTTACCTGCAAGGCATCGTCGAACCGGTTCATGCGTACGGTAACGTTGTCAGCCGGAAAGTGGACCGTAACCGTATCGGCTTCTTCCCACGTCGTACCGTTCGTGCAGATACTGGTGTTGTTCAGTTGCGCTGTCTGCGCCTCGGTCAGGGCTGGCCGGGACGGACGGATCTGGACAATCGGCATGGGCGGTACGCCCTCCGGATCGGGTAACGCCGGCGTCGGCGGCACTGCCTGGGCCAACGCACCCGTGCACGCCAGCGTCAATGCGCCCGCCAACGCGGCACGGCGGAACGGCAAAACACGTAAAAAAGGTAAGAATAACTCCATCAAGATCCCGGCTCCAGCGGTGTAAATAGTCAAACAGACAGGCGAGCACAACTGAGTTCCGACAATATACGCGAGTTTCGCTCAGCCAGCCGCGAAATGCTTTTTCGGTTCGGCAAGAAAGTCACCATGTTCACGCACACCTGCGCCGGTATTGACACCGAAGGTTTAGAATTGTCCTGCACCCCGTTTCGGGGCGCGCAGGAGGTCATGTGAACCATTCTCCACTGCCAGTTGCCGTATTGCTCATCAATGCCCAGGGCAGCATTGAAAGCTGGAACAATGCGTGTGCCGACCTCGCCGGATACGCCATCGCCGACATGCGTGGCAAGCCAATAAGTTGCCTTCTGGAATTCGATCAGGCGCCTGCCGGGCCCGCATCAACGCTTGATGTCGTCAACGGTCTGGACGACACCAGCGCCACCGGCAGACTGTTGTGCCGCGACGGCAGCAGGCTCGCCGTGCGCATCAACGTCGCGCGCCAGGGTGGCGATCCGGCCCATCCGTCCTGGTGCAGCATCATCATCATTCCGCAGTCCGCTGCAATGCCATACCGCTACGCCCTGCTCAACGACCTGTCGCTGGCCGACATCATCGAGGGCTTGCCCTGCCTGTTCTATGTGATCGACCGCGCCGGCAGGCTGGTGCTGTGGAACCAGCAACTCGAGGAGGCGCTCGGCATGACCAGTGCCGAAATTTCGGCGTGCGAGGTGAGCAGTTTTTTCAGCCGCAAAGACCAGCCCATGGTCCAGGAGAATATCCGCCTGGCATTTGTCACCGGCCATTCATCGCATGAAGCGGAACTGATCGGCAAGCACGGCAAGCAAACCGCCTGCCTGTTTCATTGCGTGCGCTCGACGCTCGGTACCACGCCGTGCATCTTCGGCACCGGCCTGGATATTTCCGCGCGCAGGAAAAACGAGCTGGGCCTGCTGGTCCGGGAACGCGCGATGTTTTCCAGCGTGAACGCCATTGTCATCACGTGCGTCAAGGATAACGACAATCTGATCGAGTACGTAAACCCGGCCTTCGAACAGATCACCGGCTACAAACTGGATGAAATCAGAGGGCGCAATCCCCGCTTCATGCGCCTGGAGGGCACCGATGTCGACGAGCAGCGCCGTATCCACGCCGCGCTGGCGCGCCGTGAAAGCGTGCACTCGGTGCTGCGTAATGTGCGCAAGAATGGCGATATTTTCTGGAACGACCTGTACATCGATCCGGTCAAGAATGACGACGGTGAAGTAACCCATTTTGTGGGCGTCATCAGCGACATCACCGAGGCGCGCCATTATGAACGGCGCCTGCAGCACCTGGCCCAGCATGATGCCCTGACCGGGCTGGCCAACCGCAGCCTGCTGCACGACCGTCTGCAGGACAGCATCGATAATGCGCTGCGCACCGGCACGCTGGGCGCCCTTGCCTTCATCGACCTCGACAATTTCAAACACATCAACGACACCTTCGGCCATGACAGCGGCGACGCCGTACTGCGCAGCATTGCCAAGCGCCTGCGCCACGCACTGCGCGACGACGATACCGTGGCACGCGTCGGCGGCGATGAATTTGTGCTGCTGATGAATAACCAGCCTGGCGTGCGGCGCATCACCGAACTGGTCGATAGTATCCGCGAGGCGCTCGGTGCGCCTATCCGTGCCGGCGGCAAGGAAATCATGGCGAGCGTGAGTATTGGTGTCAGCCTGTTTCCGGACAACGGCGTGCAAGCCGAGCAAATCATGCGCGCCGCCGACGCCGCCATGTACCACGCCAAAACTGTCGGCAAGAACAATTGTCAGTTTTATTCGCCGGAGCTGAACCTGGTGGTGCATGACCGGTTGCTGCTCGAAGCGAGCCTGACGCGCGCCATCCGCAACAAGGAAATGTTCCTCGGTTACCAGCCGAAAATCGATCTGCGTACCGGCAAGATGGTCGGCGCCGAAGCACTGGTGCGCTGGCAACATCCGGAACAGGGCGTCATCATGCCCGGCGCCTTCATCAGCGCAGCCGAAGAATGCGGCCTGATCGTACCACTGGGAGAATGGGTGCTCGACACCGCCTGCGCCGAGCTGGAACGCCTGGCCGCACTGGGTTTCACCGAGTTTGTCATTTCCGTCAACCTGTCGGCGCGCCAGCTGCGTCAGCGCCATTTCATCGACAAGGTAGCGGCCATGCTGGCGCGCTACCACCTGGCGCCGGGAACCCTCGAACTGGAGGTGACCGAAAGCCAGCTGATGGACGATCCGGCGCAGGCAATCGCCGTGTTGCGGGCACTCAAAGCGCTGGGTGTGCAACTGTCGATCGACGATTTCGGCACTGGCTACTCCAGCCTGGCCTACCTGCAAAAATTTCCGGTCGACTATATCAAAATCGACCGCTCCTTCCTGCTCGACGTCACCCGGGGCAACGACATCATCACGCGCGCCATCATTACGCTGGGCCACAACCTGAAACTGAAAGTCATTGCCGAGGGCGTCGAAACGCGTGCCCAGCGCGACTTCCTGCGGACTTATGACTGTGATCAGATGCAGGGTTTCTACTTCAGCGAGGCAATGAAAGGCGACGCATTGGCCGACATGCTGGCGCGCGATACCCGCATGGCACATTGACCGTTATTGATCGTTAATTATCGTTATTTTGTCACCGCCACCAGCGTGCGCTTGCCGCCCCTGAACGTGTACAAGGTCAGCGTGCCGTTGCGGATATCGCCCACCTTGTCGAAAGCGATGGTGCCGGTAATGCCCTTGTGACTGATGCGCGCCAGTTCCGGCAGATATTTTGCCGGCGCGCTGGAACCGGCTCTGGCCATGGCATCGGCCACTGTCAGCACGGCGTCGTACGTGTACGGCGAATAAATCTGGACATCGATGCCGAAGCGTTTTTTGTAGTCGGCCCGGAACTGGTCCAGCGCCGGCTTGCCGGCAGCATCGACGCCGCCCGCCTCGGCGCACACCACCTGGCCGTCGCTGATGGCGCCCTGTGACAATTTGACGATTTCGTCCGAGCAAATGCCATCGCCGCCAATCAGCCGGACATTGCCAAGGCCCAGTTGCTTCATCTGGTGCAGCATCGGTCCGGCAACCGAACTCATTCCGCCAAAAAAGATCAGGTCAGGCTTGCTGGCGCGCACGCGCGTGAGGATGTCGGAAAATTCCACGGCCTTGTCGGTGGTGAACTCTTTGGCCACCACGATGCCGCCCGCTTCCTTCAAGCCCTTGGCGAACTCCACCGCAATACCCTGGCCGAACGCCGTGCGGTCGTCGATCACGGCGACGCGCTTGCCGTGCATGCCGGCGACGGCGTAATGTCCCAGCGCCTGGCCCAGTTGCCGGTCATTGCTGACCACGCGGAACGCGGTTTTAAAGCCTTGCGCCGTGTACAAGGGACTGGTGGCAGACGGTGAAATCTGCGGAATGCCGGCGTCGGCATAAATTTTGGACGCAGGGATGGTAGTGCCCGATGTCTCGTGGCCGATCACGGCATTGACCTTCGCATCGACCAGCTTTTGCGCGGCCGAGGTCGCCTGTTTCGGATCGCCGGCATCGTCTTCGGCCAGCAGTTCGAAACGCACTGTTTTGCCAGCAATTTTTGTACCGCGCGCATTCAGCAGCTCGACTGCCATGCGTGCGCCGTTCTCATTGTCCTTGCCAAAGTAGGCCACCGCGCCCGACGTCGCGGCAACATGGCCGATCCTGACGACTTCGACGGGAGCCGCGGCCATGCCGAGGGCTGGCCACAGCAAGGCCGCGGCACTGATAAAAATGGATCGGCGAATCGTCATGCAAGCTCCAACAGTCAACAATAGATCGGTAACTATAGCCGCTGGACGAGCGGGCGCGAACGACGCAATGGCTATATGGACATACGCATCTGCTATATACCTTGGCTATAATCACGTGGCGTATTTGCCAATTACTCCTGAAAGTGTCTGATGAAAGCATTGATCCTGTTGTTTCTCGTCTCCAGCACCGCGCTGGCCGACGACGCCGCCATCCGGGCCTGCCGCACGGTCACAGAGACCGCTGCACGCCTGAATTGCTATGACAAGATCGAACTTGCGGCCACGCCGGCAGTCCGTCCGGCGCCGCCCGCCGCCACGCCACAGCAATCGTTCGGCCTGCCACCAGCCCCGATGGCGGTGCAAGCCCAGCCGCAGGCGATCACGTCGATCGACAGCACCATCGTCGGCAACTTCGACGGCTGGGGCCCATCGACGGTCTTCACGCTGGCAAACGGCCAGAAGTGGAAAGTGGTCGATGGCAGCGAAGCGGTGTTGCCACGCACCAGCAATCAAAAAGTTACGATTTCACGGAACTTCATCGGCACGATGTTTTTGAAGGTGGAAGGCACCAACAACTCGCCGAAAGTGCGCCGGCTGGAATAAACCAGCAGGCAGCCAGCAGGCAGCCAGCAAGCAACCAGCAGGTACAGGGGGCGGCACACCCGGCCAGCGCGGTGCGGCAGGTGCCAGGTCGATACCACCGGATCGGTACTGAAATAAAGCGCGGAAAATGCTTTTTTTATACTGTTCATAGGCGGAAAAAGTTAGACTGACTGACTTGCCTCGCCCTGGACTGCACCATGCATGACACATTCAACGAACCATCGACGCCTCCGTCCAGCCCCGGCATCATTCCCAGCCATATCGATTTTCCGGCCGTAGGCATCGGCGCCTCAGCCGGCGGCTTGCATGCCCTTGTGCGCTTTTTCGAAAACATGCCGGCGAAGAACGGCATGGCGTTCGTCGTGGTGCTGCACCTGTCCCCCAACCATCCCAGCAGTGCCGACAATGTGCTGCAGCGCGCGACGACGATGCCGGTGACGCAGGTAACGCGCCCCACGCTCATCGTGCACGGCAATGTGTATGTTATTGCGCCCAACCAGCAATTGTCGATGGTCGACGGTCATCTCAGCGTAAGCGAGCTGGACCGCCCGCGCGGCACGCATACCGCAATCGACATTTTTTTCCGGACACTGGCAGAAGTGCACCGTGAGCGCGCGGTGGCACTGGTCATGTCCGGCACCGGTTCGGACGGCGCGGTCGGTGTTACGCGCATCAAGGAGTGTGGCGGCCTGATCATCGTGCAAAGCCCTGCCGATGCCGAGCACGACGGCATGCCGCAGGCAGCCATCCGCACCGGCGTTGTCGATTTCATTCTGCCTGTGGTCGAAATGCCACAAAAACTGCTCGATCTCTGGCAGAACGCACGCATCATTGAAATGCCGCCCACCGGCGACGGCGAAGCGTCCATCGGCCACCCTGTCGATGGCACCGACACGGCGGCAGCGGAAACCGCACTACAGCGCGTGGTCGGCAGCCTCCTCAGCCACACGGGGCACGATTTCCGTCATTACAAACGTGCCACGGTGCTGCGCCGCATCGAACGGCGCATGCAGGTGCGCGCAGTGCACACGTTGCCGGAATACAGCGCATTGCTTCATTCCGATCCGCGCGAGCATGAATTACTACTCAGCGACATGCTGATCAGCGTGACGAATTTTTTCCGTGACCGCGAGGCATTCGAAGCGCTCGAGCGCGACGTCGTTCCCGAGCTGTTCAAGGACAAGAACGCCACTGACGAGATTCGGGTGTGGGTGGCGGCCTGCGCCACCGGTGAAGAGGCTTACTCGATGGCCATGCTGCTGACCGATCTGGCCGGCGAAATGACAACGCCACCGCGCCTGCAGATATTTGCGTCGGACATCGACGAGCAGGCCATTGCAGTGGCCCGCAGCGGCGAGTACCCGTCCTCGATCATCACCGACGTGGCGCCGGTGCGGCTGCGTCAGTATTTCAACAAACAGGGCGACCGTTACTGCATCCGCAAAGTTGTTCGCGACCGCATTCTGTTCGCGGCACACAACGTGCTGCGCGATCCGCCGTTTTCGCGCCTCGACATGGTGTCGTGCCGCAATCTGCTCATTTACCTGAACCGCGATGTCCAGGTCAAAGTGCTCGAGATGTTTCACTTCGCGCTGAAACCGGGGGGCTATTTGTTTCTGGGCGCCTCCGAGTCGGCAGAATCGGTTGGCGATTTCTTTATTCCGGTGGACAAGAAAAACCGCATTTACCGCGCCCGTCCGACCTCGCGCACGGCAACCTATCACGGCCGGATTCCCGGCATCGCCGAGCGCAACGCGCAGGACGCCGGCCTCAAATCGGGCAAGCGCCAGTTCACGTTTGCCGAAGTGCACCAGCGCGCCCTCGCCCAGCTGGCGCCCCCATCGGTGGTATTGGACAAGGACGCGAACATCGTGCACATGTCTGGCGATGCGACACGTTTTTTGCGCATGGTGGGCGGCGAACCATCGCGCAATGCCATGGCGCTGGTGCTGCCCGAACTGCGTCTCGAGCTGCGCAGCGCGCTGTTTCAGTCGCAGCAGAACGGCAGCGTCGTCACTGCCCGCCCGGTGGTGCTCAGTCCCGAGGACGGTGGCCAAACCTTGTCCGTCAAGGTCATCCCGTATCGCGACGAGGACAGCGCCAGCGACTTCACGGTGGTCCTGTTTGCCGAAGTTTCGAAGGATCCGCTGGAGTTGCCGTACTTGCCGGTCCATGGCGACGACGTCGTGCTGACGCAACTCGAGGCGGAGCTGCAACGCAAGAAGGAGCAGTTGCAGGAAACGATTGAGCACGCCGAGGTATCGACGGAAGAGCTGCGCGCGTCGAATGAAGAATTACAGGCCATCAATGAAGAGTTGCGCTCTGCTACCGAAGAGCTGGAAACCAGCAAGGAGGAGCTGCAATCGGTCAATGAGGAGCTCATTACCGTCAATTACGAGCTGAAAGTCAAAGTTGAAGAAACCGGCAAGGCCAACGACGACCTGAACAACCTGATCGCATCGACCGATATCGCCACCATCTTTGTCGACAGTGCGCTGCGCATCAAGCGCTTCACGCCGCGCGCCGCCCACATCTTCAGCATCATCCCCACGGACATCGGCCGGTCGCTGCTCGACCTGACCCACCGCCTCGAGTACGACCACCTCGCCGACGATGTGACCGCCACGTTCGACACCCTGCGCCTGGTGGAGCGCGAAGTGCGCAGCACCGATGCGCGCTGCTACATCGTGCGCCTGCTGCCGTACCGCACCACCGAAGACCGGATCGAAGGCGCTGTAATGACGTTCTTCGACATTACCGATCGCCGAAATGCCGAGGAACAATTGCATGCGCGCGAAACCCGCATGCGCCTCGTTGCGGAAAGTACCAAGGACTACGCCATCATCACCACCGATGCCGATGGCGGCGTCGTCAGCTGGAACAAGGGCGCCGAACGGGTGTTTGGCTACAGCGAGACAGAGATGCTGGGCCAGTCGCTGGAACCGCTGTTCGTGCTGGAGGACCGTGCCGCCGGCGTGCGCCAGGACGAAATGCGGCGCGCCCGGGAAGATGGCCGTGCGGAAGACGAACGCTGGCACTTGCGCAAGGACGGCAGCGTGGTCTATTGCTCGGGCGTGACGACACCACTGGGGCCCGCCGCCGCGTTTGGCTACGCGAAAATAGCCCGCGATCAGACCGACCGGGCCATCAACGACAGCGCGCGCGAAAAAGCGCTGACGTCCGAACAGCAAAACCGCAGCAATGCCGAAAATGCCGTCGCGCTCAAGGATGAATTTTTGGCAGTCATGTCACACGAGTTGCGCCATCCGCTCAACATGATTCACATCAATGCCGAGCTCCTGTCCCGGTTACCGGAAATTGGCCAGTCGCCTGCCGCCCATCGCGCCACGCAGCAGGTGCGGATGGCAGTGCTGAGCCAGGCCAAGATTATCGACGACCTGCTGGACATGTCACGCCTGCGCACCGGCAAACTCGCCATCGTCGTTACCCCGGTCGATATTGGCGCAATGGCCCGCAACATCGCATCGACGGCACACGCGGACGCTGCCACAGCAGCACTGGCACTAAGCGTGACTGTCAGCAATGAACCTGTATTCGTGCTTGCCGACGCCATCCGGCTGGAGCAGGTCTTGATGAATTTGCTCAGCAATGCCATCAAGTTCACGCCGATCGATGGGCAGATCGCCATCGACGTCCGCCGCCTGGATAACCAGGCGCGCATTACTGTCACCGACAACGGCCAGGGCATCCCTGCCGACTTTTTGCCGCACGTCTTCGACATGTTCGGCCAGTCCGGTTCGGTCACCACGCGCTCGAAAGGCGGCCTGGGCATCGGGCTGGCGCTGGTGAATGAAATCATTTCCCTTCACGGCGGGCGGGTCGACGCTGCATCGGACGGACTTGGCAAGGGTGCATGTTTCACGGTCTGGCTGCCTCTGATGGGCCCCGACAACCTGGTCAGCGACACGTCCGAGATGCGGGCGGACGACAGCCTGCACGGTGCACGGTTGCTGCTGGTCGACGATTCGGAAGAAATGGTGCTGGTGTTCCAGTCACTGCTGGAAATGGAAGGCGCACATGTTGTGGTTGCCACCAGCGCCCGCGAAGCACTGGCAGCCCTGGAGCATCACGCCTTCGACGTCATCATTTCCGACATCTCGATGCCCGGCATGGATGGCTACGCCTTTCTCGAACTGGCCCGGACAATGCCCCGCGGTGCACCTGTGCCAGCCATCGCCGTGACGGGACTGGCCAGTGAAAAAGACAATGCGCGCGCGTTGGCAGCGGGGTTTGCGGCCTGCCTCAGCAAACCTGTATCGATTCCAAAATTGATGGCGACGCTGCATCGCCTCATGAACACACCATTGGAATAGAGGTTGTTGTGGCATCCGGGCATGGTATTTGCAATAGATAAGCGACCCGTCACGATTACACACTGTTACAATGTGGCGTACACGCAACTGACCCGGGTTTTTTTCCGGGGCAAATGACATGCCCTTGAAACGGATGAAGACGACGATGGCGACTGACCGTACAACCGACTGCAGCGTGCAGCACGACACCATGGCGCACGCTGTCCTGCAACGCTGGTTGGCACGTGTGCAGAATGACATTGCGTCGGTAGCGGCAGGTGTGCCAACCCTGGCTACCTTCATTCCGGTGCTTTACGACAATATCGCCGAACTGATCGACCTTGATAGCGGACGCCCCTTCGGTACCAACCGGGCCTGTGCGTTGTCCGATGCGCTGGCCAACGATGGACGAATCGACGATTTTCATGCCAACGACGTGGTAGAAGAACTGCAAATTTTCCGCAGTGTCCTGTTCGCCATTGCCCGGGAACACCGCCTGAAGCTCTCCGGCCCGCAATGCGAACAGGTCGGCCAGTTAATCGATGCCGCCATCCGGCAAGCCATCGTTCATTGCACGGCAGTCGAGCGCGCGATGCGTGACCTGGTGATTGCGGAATTGTCGCATGATTTGCGCAACCCGCTCAATATTGCCAGCGCACTGGCACAACTGATCGAACGCCGCCCGGATAACGAAAAAGTCGCGCAGATGGCCGGCCGCATTTCGCAAAAAATTGCCGAGACCGACGCCCTGCTGCAGTCGCACATGGATACGCTGCGGCTGCATTCCACGTTAAATTGATGCCAGCACTGTCGTGATCTCGGTGGTCACGCTACTCATCAGCTTGTGAATCGGGCATTGCCCGGCCACTGCCAGCAACTCCGCGCGCTGCTGCTCCGACAAATCACCACGCAGGTGCAGCCGCGTGGTCACCCTGTAGACGCCGTGCCGCTCCTGCGTCGCATCGCGATCAATGTCAACCCGGACATCGGTCAGCGGCAACCCCTTGCGACTGGCATACCACGTCACCGTCAGCGCCTTGCAGCTGGCCAGCGCGGCATCGTACAAATCGTGCGGCGACGGCCCGGCATCGCTGCCCCCGCCCTCGACTGCCACGTCGGCAGAAAACTGGTGACTGCGCACTTGCACGTTCTGCGCCATGGGCAACGCCAGATTGCGGGTAACGATGATGGTCATGGCAGCTCCGGGCGGTGACGTTATGGGTAACTGACAGGGCGGCCTGGCAGATCGGGTAATGGAATGAATTCGGTCTCATCGGGCACGCGCTCGAAGCGCTGTTCGCGCCAGTCTTCCTTGGCCTGCTCGATGCGCTCGACCGAACTCGAGACGAAATTCCACGTGAGATAGCGTGGTCCGTCCATTGGCTCGCCGCCCAGCAGCATGGCGCGCGTCACGCCCGGCCCTTTGCCGGCCAGCACAACCACGGCGCCGCGTTTCAGCACCACTAGCTGACCTGCCGGAAACGTGCCGTCGCGGCCCAGGTCGAGCGTGCCTTCAACGACGTAAATGGCTTGCTCGTCGTATTGCGCCGGCATGGTCAGGCGCGCACCCGGTTGCAGCGTCAGGTCGGCATAAAACATGTCGGACGCCGATTTTACTGGCGATGTCTTGCCGAAAAAGTTGCCGACAATGATGCGGGCGCTGGCGCCGTCGCCTTCCAGCATTGGCAACTCGTCTGCCTTGGTGTGGGTAAAACTCGGGTCATCTTCCTCCATCGATTTCGGCAGTGCCACCCAGCATTGCAAGCCGGACAGGCCGGAGCCGCTGGCGCGCAGTTCCGGCGCGGTGCGCTCGGAGTGGACGATGCCTTTGCCGGCCGTCATCCAGTTGATTTCGCCGGGGCGAATCGCCTGCACGGTGCCGAGGCTGTCGCGGTGCATGATTTCGCCCTCCAGCAAATACGTCACCGTGGCCAGGCCGATATGGGGGTGCGGACGCACGTCGAGACCTTTGCCCGCGCTGAACCGGTGCGGGCCCATTTCGTCGAGAAACACGAACGGCCCGACCATCCTGCGTTCCTTGCTGGGCAGCGCGCGCCGGACGATGAACTGGTCGCCGAGGTCATGGCTGCGTGGCACAACGACCGTGTCGATGGCGTCGTGCAGGTCGTCGGGGTCAGGGGTAGTCGTTTGCATGGTGTGGCTCCTTGATCTGATAACGTATTATCTGCCTCATTGCGCGCGCGCGAAAACGAATTGTTTACCTGCTCATGATCGAAAAAACTGCATGTTGAAAATCAGCCTCGACGCCCTGCTTACTGTCGACACCATCGCCCGGCGCGGCTCGTTTGCCGGCGCGGCCAAGGAGCTGTTCCGGGTGCCATCGACCATTTCGTACACGATCGGCAAACTGGAAGAAGATTTGGGTGTGCAACTCTTCGAACGCTTCGGCCCGCGCGTGGCGCTCACCGTGGCGGGCGCTGAACTATTGAAGGAAGGCCGCTACCTGTTGAAAGCCGCTGCCGACCTTGAGTCGCGCGTGCGCCGGGTAGCGTCGGGATGGGAAACCGAGTTCACGATTGCCGTCGACTCGGCCTTGTCGCCAGTGGCTCTGTCGAGCGAGATTGCCGCGTTTTACGAAGCCACCGACCAGACCCGGCTGCGTATCGTCAAAGAACAATTGTCCGGCACATGGGAGGCGTTGCTCGACCGCCGCGCCGATCTGCTGGTGGGCGCGGCCGGCGAAGGCCCGTCGGGTGGCGGCTATACCGCCGAAGCGATCGGCACCATGGGTTTTACGTTTGTGGTGGCGCCAGCCCACCCGCTGGCCGTTATCGCGCATCCACTGGGCAAGGCCGAACTGGTAGCGCACCGCGCCGTGGCGGTCGCGGATTCGGCGCGCCAGCTAAAGCCGCGCACCATCGGCCTGTTGTTCGGCCAGGACACCATCTCGGTGCCGGACATGCAGACCAAATACTGTCTGCAGCGCGCCGGCATCGGCTTCGGTTTCCTGCCGACGCTGTGGGTACACGACGATCTTGCCGCCGGCCGCCTGGTGCAAAAAGACGTCGAAGAACCCAAGCCTGAAGAAACGCTGTACCTGGCGTGGCGTACCGGCGAGGAAGGCGAAACGCTGAAATGGTGGCGCCAGCGCCTGCAGGCAGCGCCGCCGCTCGCGCGCATGCTGGCGCTGGGGCGGCCTGGCGCATCAGCGGCTGGTTGACCGGCGGCTGATTGGCCGGCTGCTGATTAACCGGCTGCTGATTGACCGGACCGTGTCGCCTCGGCCACGACTTTTCCTCCCTCGCGCACCACCAGTCCCTGCCCTTTCCCAGCGGCGTCGACCGTGAAACTGACGGTGATCGGACGCGTTTTCATGGCAAAGTTGTTCACGCTGGTCGGGTACAGTTCGAAAGTACTGCCACCAGCCAGCACGATCAGGCGGTTCCCCGCGGGTTTCACGGTCAGCACCATCTTGTCGGTGGCGGTGTAGGTCCCGGCCAGCAGCGTCAACGCGACTGGCGTGGCCTGGCTATCCGCGGGCGTCACGGCCGGTGCCACGGGTGCGTGGTCGTAACTGAGCACGCGCGACATCTTCCACACGCCATCCTTGACCAGGTACAGCGACGTAAATCGGGCCCGTCCGGCGCGCACCTCGGGATAGCCGGCTGCCGTGTTGTAAAAATAGTGCTCGCCTTCGATAATGGCGCCGTAAAGAACACCTTTTTCCATCAGCGGATATGCGTGCACGGTGTCCTTGATGGCTTCGCGGCGCACCTTGTTGGACGGATCGCCGCAGATATTTTTCGCCATCGCGTTGTCGAACTGCACGCGGCCTTTCATGACGCCACCGGCATCGTGATAGAACTCGAGGTCGTCGGCATTCATTGCCGACAACTGCTTCAGGTCGCACGTGTTGTAGGCGCCCCAGTAGGCGTCGTCGACAGTGCGCAGTGCTGCATCCCAGCCGGCAGCTGGCGCGGCGTGGGTCAACGGGGCGATGAGGACGCTGGCGAACAACAGCGCAAGGACGGTTTTTTTCATGGCGATTGGCCTGTGTGGTGGAGAGGCGTCAATGTAGCAATACTGCATTGCTTGCCGGAGGAGAATCAGGACAAACGGCGGCTTCGACTGCATGAGTGGTGCCGGACGGCGACGGACGGGAACAGTCGATGCACAGTACGGGCCGCTGAAGGGCAAGCTGGTGGACTGCTGATGTACCGGGTGCGCGGATCAAGCGGTGAAATGCATAGCGGCGCTCTTCATCCGGGCATGACTACCGGCGCTGTTGCGCCACGCGATGTTATTGAAAACCAGGCTATTTCGTGTCATCCTGTGCGTCACCTACCTCACCAGTGACGGGCATCTATTTTGACGACGTACCTACCAGCGTTAATCTACCTCTTGTCAGGCATTGTCTGCATCGTCATTGCCAGACAACGCGGGCTCAACAATACGGTGGTCCGGTCGGTGCTGGTAGCCCTGCTGGGTCCATTCGCCATTCCTTTTTTCCTGTTGGCGAAACCGGACGCACCGATCCGTCTGGCGCACGCAAGGTGAAAAAGGCGCTGTTTGACTGGCATGGCGCCGCCATTTCACGCACAACCGAGGTTGACGCCAGCTACCGCAACACGCAGAACGTCCGGCGCTTCCTGCTGGGAGAATGTGGGCCAGGCTTTACCTTCGACCGCCCGTTCATGGCATGGGTAAACAACGACATGCCCAAAACCATGGGCGACGTGGTGGATGAATGGAGACGCCGCCAGGATTGACGGCGTGTTGCATCAGACATGGTCCGTGCCTGCAGGTATCGCTGACAGCATGCAACGCCATCAGGTACCGACGAGCAGCACCGCTAAATGTACCTGCTGCACTAAAACCTGACGCTGACCCCAGCCGACGCATACTTGTGCGGCGGCGTCACGCCATGCACGCCACGGCCGACCGATGCATCGAGCTGCACATCGGACGTCAGCATGTAGGCCAGGCCGGTATCGACAATCACTTGTCTGCCACCGTGGCGCTGTTCGCGCGACTGCATGCCGGTGTCGATGAACACGTTCAGGCGCTTGTTGGCAGCGTAACCCAGCGTGAGCGCAAACAGCCCGGTATTGTACTGGTGGCCGTCGCCGTCTTCTTCGGCAGCGACGCCGATATTGGGATTGAGCGACCACTTTGGCGATAGCGCGAAATCTGCCACCAGCCGCACGTCAGCCGTGACGCGGTGGGTGCCGAAAGTGTCCGAGCCAGAGCGCGGGAACACCCGTGCGATGACCCCATACCCCGGCCTGCCGTCGTCATCGCTGGACTGAACATTGTATTTCACCCCCAGCGACACCGGCATGGCACCGACGTCATGGCCCTGCCACCCATACACATTGCCCTCGACGCGCGCTTCCCAGTGATCGTCGATGCCGAACCGCAGCAACGTGGGTACATAGGTCAGGCGGTCGTCGGACCGCCATTCGCGCTGCAATCCCGATTCCATCTGAAACCGGCCGGCGCCGACCACACTGCTGCCATCGGCAATACCGGGTCGGTCCGGGTTGGCGTCATCGTCGGCATACGCCAGGCTGGAACCGCCCAGCGTGACCGACAACAACCAGACTACAGCGCAGCGTTTCATACGTAATCGGGCATTTTCGGGAGGAGTTTGTCCAGCGTGACCGGATAGTCGCGCACACGCACACCGGTGGCATTGTAGATGGCATTTGCCACCGCCGCTGCCACACCGCAAATACCCAGTTCGCCGACACCCTTGGCCTTCATCGGCGACGAAATCGGATCGGTTTCGTCGAGGAATACCACGTCCTGGTGCGGGATGTCAGTGTGCACCGGCACTTCGTAACCAGCCAGATCGTGGTTGACGAAGAACCCCACGCGCTTGTCGATGGCAAGTTCTTCCATCAGCGCGGCGCCGGCACCCATCGTCATCGCGCCGATCACCTGGCTGCGGGCGGTTTTCGGGTTAAGAATACGGCCGGCTGCGCACACTGCCAGCATGCGCCGGATACGCGTTTCGCCAGTCGCGGCATCGACCGCCACTTCGACGAAGTGCGCACCGAAAGTCGACTCCTGATATTTCTTGTCGAGTTCACCGTATTCCATCGTGTCCTCAACCACCAGTTCGCCACCAGCGGCAGCTTTCGCCAATGCCACTTTGCTGCTACCGACACTGACCATGCCGTCGGCAAACTGCACGTCGCCCGTCAGATTGAGCTTCTGCGCCACTGCTTCGCGCATTTTGACGCATGCTGCATACACGCCCGCCGTGGAACTGTTGCCGCCCCACTGACCGCCCGAACCGGACGACACCGGGAAGCTGGAGTCACCCAGTTTCACGACAACCTTGTCGATCGTGACGCCCATCATTTCCGCCGCCGTCTGCGCGATGATGGTGTACGAACCGGTGCCGATATCGGTCATGTCGGTTTCGACCGTGACAATGCCTTTGCCGTCGAGCCGCACGCGTGCGCCAGACTTCATGACCATATTGTTGCGGAACGCCGCCGCCATGCCCATGCCGATCAGCCAGCGGCCGTCACGCACCTTGGCCGGCTCCGGATTGCGCTTGCTCCAGCCGAATTTATCGGCGCCCATGCGCATGCACTCGATCAGCTTGCGCTGCGAAAATGGCCGGCTCGGCTTTTCCGGATCGACCTTGGTGTCGTTCAGTGCGCGGAACGCGATCGGGTCCATTTTCAGCTTTTCGGCCATTTCGTCCATCGCGATTTCCAGCGCCATCAGGCCAGGCGCTTCGCCCGGCGCACGCATCGCATTGCCTTCAGGCAGATCGAGGACAGCCAGACGCATCGCTGTCATGCGGTTTGCGCCCGCGTACAGCAAACGGGTTTGCAGGACCGCAGTTTCCGGGCTGCCACCTGGCAAGTCACCCGACCAGCTCTCGTGCCCGATGGCAGTGATCTTGCCATCGCGCGTGGCCCCGATGCGGATGCGCTGCAGCGTTGCCGGACGGTGCGTGGCGTTATTGAAAATCATCGGGCGGGCCAGCGTCACCTTGACGGGACGCTTTGCTTCTCTTGCTGCCAGCGCCGCCATCACCGCATCGGAGCGCACGAACAGTTTGCCGCCGAAGCCGCCGCCAATAAACGGCGAAATCAGCTGGACGTTTTCCTTCGGGATGCCGAGGTTTTTGGCAACATCGCCAACGCCCCATGCAATCATCTGGTTCGACGTCCAGACCGTCAATTTGTCGCCATTCCACGACGCGATCGACGCGTGCGGCTCCATCATCGCGTGCGACTGGTCCGGCGTGCTGTAGTTGGCATCGAGCTTGACTGCCGCGCTGGTGTACGCTTTGGAGAAATCGCCCACGGCGGTATCCGACTTTTCATCACCCTTCGGCTTGATGGCTGAACCCTTGGCAGCGTGCAGGTCGTATTCACCCTTCTCTTTCGCGTACGACACTTTCACCAGGCTGGCGGCAGCGCGCGCCTGTTCGAACGTCTCGGCCACCACCACGGCCACAGCCTGGTGATAGTGCTGCACGTCCGGGCCGGCCAGCAATTTGGCAGTATTCATCTTGCCCTTGCCCAGCTTGCCCGCGTTTTCATAGGTGACGATGGCCACCACGCCTGGTGCGCGCTTTGCAGCAGCGGTGTCGATGGACGTAATTTTGCCTTTTGCGATGCCGGCGTGGACGACATAGCCGTACGCAGCGTTCGGTGCGGCGGCGTTCTGTTCATACGCATACGGCGCTTTGCCGGACACTTTCAGCGGGCCGTCGACGCGGTCGAGCGGTTTGCCGATGACTTTTAACTGGTCGATGGGGTTGGTGGTTGCGGGGGTATCGAATTTCATGCCTGGCCTCTCTTCGCTTCACTCATTACTGCGGCCAGCGTGCGCTGAACCAGGGTCACCTTGAAGGCATTGTCCGTTGTCGGCTTCGCGCCGGCCATCAACTGATCGGCAACTGCTTTGGCGCCGCGTGGCATATTTGCCTCGGCAGCTTCCACGCGCCATGGCTTGGGCGCCACGCCGCCAATGGCGACGCGACCGGTGCCGTCTTTCTGGATGACGGCAGCCACCGACACCAGTGCAAACGCATACGACGACCGGTCGCGCACCTTCTGATAAATGTGCATGCCGCCAATTGGCTTCGGCAACGTCACCGCAGTAATCAGCTCGCCCGGTACCAAGGCGGTTTCGATGTGCGGCGTGTTGCCCGGCAAACGATGGAAATCGGCAATCGGGATGACCCGCTTGGCGCCGTTCGGGGCCACGGTTTCTACCGATGCATCGAGCAGGCGCATGGCCACGGCCATGTCGCCCGGATACGTCGCGATGCACGCATCGCTGACGCCGATGACGCCCAGCTGACGCGTGTAGCCGCCAATGGCCGAGCAGCCACTACCCGGCAAGCGCTTGTTGCAAGCCTGGTTGGTGTCGTAGAAATACGAGCAGCGGGTGCGCTGCAGCAGGTTGCCGGCAGTGGTAGCCTTATTGCGCAACTGGGCCGACGCGCCGGCCATAATGGCGCGGGTCAGCACGCCGTAGTCGCGGCGCACGGTGGCGTGCGACGCCAGGTCGGTATTGCGCACCAGAGCGCCGATGCGCAGGCCGCCGTCCGATGTAGCGGTGACCTTGTCGAGCGCCAGACCGTTCACGTCGATGAGTGCCACCGGCGTTTCAATTTCCAGCTTCATCAGGTCGAGCAAATTAGTGCCGCCGGCGATGAATTTGGCGTTCGGCGTGCGCGCGACGAGTA
>JALYUM010000047.1 GCA_030853745.1 Pseudomonadota bacterium
CGCTGGCGTGCTGGGCCGGCTGGCGTCTGCAGGGCTGGCGCGCGCAGCTGGCGATGCCGGTGGAAGGCGCGCGCACCACGCACGATTGAGGGCGACAGTGCCATGATCGACGCCGGGCGCGGCCTGGGCCAGCTGGGCGCGACAGATTCACCGCCAGCAGACGCGGTGCAGCGCAGCACAAGCCGGTCTGGTGGCTGCCTCCATAACGCGGCGCGCAGATGATGTCGTGCGACAATCGGCGCATGATGAATTTAGTCCATTACTAGGCGATGTTCTGCGCCTCGCCGTATCCATGCCTGGTGATGACGCCCGACCTTAAAATTATCGGTGTCAGTGGCGCTTATCTGCGCGCGGTAGAGCGTCTTGAGGAAGAGTTGGTGGGACGCCACCTGTTCGAAGCGTTCCCCGAAAATCCTGCCAATCCGGCCTGTAACTTCATGGGCGAAATCGCGGCGTCGTTTTTGCGCGCGCTGGCCAAGGGCGAGCCCGATATCTGTCCTTTCGTCCGCTATGCCATCGCACGCGAGACAGCGACGGGCACGGTATTCGACGAGCGTTACTGGAGCACGGTGCACACGCCGGTGTTCGACGGGGACGGCAAACCGGTGATGGTATTTCAGAATGCCATCGATGTTACCGAGCTGTATCGTTTCGACCAGCAATCCAACGTGGCCAGCGTCGCGCCTAGTGCGCCCGGCCGCGAAGGTGCCGCAAATTTTAACCGGTCGCAATTGCACGACGCCTTGGCGCGCATCCTGAATAATGAGCGGGAGCATCTGCGCAGTCTGTTCAACCAGGCGCCCGGTTTCGTCGCCGTGCTGATGGGGCCGAAACACGTATTCGAGATGGTCAACGAAGCGTATTACCAGATCGTCGGCCAGCGTGAACTGATTGGCAAACCGGTATTCGAGGCAGTGCCGGAGGCGGCGGGCCAGGGTTTCGAGGACCATCTCGAACGGGTCTATCAGACCGGTGTTTCCTGGCGCTCGCGGGCCCATCCGTTTGCGGTCCGGCGCGATGCCGGCGGCCCCGTTGCACAACGCTACGTCGATCTGGTGTACGAACCGTACTGCGACCGTTACGGCACCACGGTCGGCATTTTCGTGCAGGGCTACGACGTGACCGGGGCAGTCGAGGCGCAGGCGGCGCGGGTGGAAAGCGATGCGCGCCTGAAAGACGGCATGGCGGCGGCCAGGATGGTGGTGTGGGATTGGCACCTCGCCACTGGCGCGCTGGTGTATTCCGACAACATGGTCCAGGTACTCGGCATTGCGCCGCAGCGCATGGACGAGCTGGCAGCGTGCATTCATCCCGAGGACCGCGCACGCATCGCGCAGGCGCACTGCAATGCCATCGACCACACCGGTGTCTACGAGGAAACCGCGCGCTTTATCCGCCCCGATCAGGCGCGTCAGATCTGGGTGGCCAGCCATGGGAAGGTGCAGTACGACGCCCACGGCCAGCCGACGCGCGTGCGTGGCGTGACGATCGACGTCACCGGGCGTTACCAGGCTGAGCACGCGCTGCGCGAGGCGGGCCGCAAGAAAGATGAATTCCTCGCGATGCTGGCGCATGAATTGCGCAACCCGCTGGCGCCGATTGCCACGGCTGCCGAGATGCTGAAACTGGTGGCGAACCATGACGCGCGCGTCCGCAAGTCGAGCGACGTCATTCTGCGCCAGGTAAAACACCTGACGGCGCTGGTGGACGACCTGCTTGACGTGTCGCGCGTCACGCGCGGGCAGGTTCAGCTGAACCGGGAGACGCTCGACATTTACGCGATCGTCAGCAACGCCGTCGAGCAGGCCCGGCCATTGATCGATGCGCGCCGCCATGCGCTGGTGCTGCAGATGCCCGCTGCCGAGGCCAGGCTGCGCGTGGATGGCGATCGGACGCGGCTGGTGCAGGTGCTGGTCAACCTGCTTGGCAACGCTGCCAAGTACACGCCGCCGGAAGGGGCCATCACACTGGCTGTCAGCCTGAACGGTGAATGGGTCGAGATTGCGGTGACCGACAATGGCATGGGCATCGAGCTGGCCTTGCTGCCGCAGGTCTTCGAATTGTTCACCCAGGCAGCGCGCACGCCGGACCGTTCTCAGGGCGGCCTCGGCATAGGCCTGGCGCTGGTGAAAAACATGGTGGCGCTCCATGGCGGCAGGGTCACCGCCAACAGCCCCGGCCCCGGCGCCGGCAGCACCTTCACGATCATCCTTCCACTGTTCGACAGCGCCACGCAGGCGGCCCCCGTTCCAGGCAAATAGCGTGGCCCCGGCGCAGGATTGCGCAGCATGGCGGTCACCAAAAGAACCCACCAAAAACCAACCCAGGGTCAGGTCTGCCATTCGTACACGAGCTCTACATTGCCATCATGAACTTGCTGGTGCTGGTGCTGGTGCTGGTGCAGGTGCCTGGTGCTGGTGCCACGTCTGACATTCAGACACGAGCTCGACAATTCCGCGGTGGTCCGTTTTGCCGCAAAGCTGAGGCCGTGTCCAAATGTCAGACGTGGTACCAAGGTTGTGGTTGACACCAAGGTTGTGGTGGCACCAAGGTTGTGGCAATAGGCCAGGCCTGACCATTGGGGCTGATTTTTGTGAGGATCATATGAGAAATAATGAAGCAGCACGAACGATTTTGCTCGCATTGAAGGAGCATGTTGTTGCCGGAGGAAACCGTGGATCGTTTGGTGACTACCGCCGCGCAGTAGAAGATATCGACGCGCTTTTAGCCGATTTTTCGCAAAAACGCGCGATCGCTCTGGTGGCGCCGACGGCGAATCTGCAAGAGGTGTCGCTCGACTGCGGCTGGGGCCACGATTTTAATGCACTCGCAGCGCAACTCGAAGCACTTTGGCCTTAGTCGATTGACAGCAGGCCTGCTTGACTGCCACTACGCCAAATTGATCGTCTGAACACAAGTGCGAAAGTTCCGCAGCGATTCGTTCTTTCGTTATTGCTGAGGCCGTGTCCAAATGTCAGACGTGTCCAAATGTCAGACGTGGCACTAGGGTTGAAATTTTATTATCGCTGAGGCCGTGTCCAAATGTCAGACGTGGCACCAGGGTTGAAATTTGCGATGCTGACCAGCATATGAGGGCCGGTTGGACAGCAGCGCTGTCCTGATTTTTAGCGTGAACGAAAGGGATACACAATGGCACAAGAGACTGCAATTCTGGCAGGTGGTTGTTTTTGGGGCATGCAGGATTTGGTGCGTAAATTGCCGGGCGTTATCTCGACGCGCGTCGGTTACACCGGGGGCGATGTTGCCAACGCAACTTATCGCAACCACGGCAGCCACGCCGAAGGTATCGAGGTGGTGTTCGATCCAGAAGTCACAAGCTTTCGCCGCATCCTCGAATTTTTCTTCCAGGTCCACGATCCATCGACGGTCGACCGCCAGGGCAATGATCGTGGCGCCAGCTATCGCTCGGGCATTTATTACACCAGTGAATCGCAGCGCGACGTGGCGCTCGACACTATCGCCGATGTCGATGCGTCCGGCCTGTGGCCCGGCAAAGTCGTCACTGAAGTTAAACCGGCCGGTCCATTCTGGGAAGCCGAGCCGGAACATCAGGACTATCTGGTAAAGCAACCGAATGGCTACACGTGCCATTTCGTGCGCAAGGACTGGGTGCTGCCGAAGCGTGCTGACAGCGCCGTCTGACGTGCGGGCAACCATCCAGCCAGTACCGCTCGACAAGGCCTATCGCCTGCTCAACCATGGCCCGACCGTGCTGGTCTCGGCGCGCCATGGTGGCGTCGATAATGTGATGGCCGCAGCCTGGGCATGTGCGCTGGATTTTTCACCGCCCAGGCTGACTGTCGTGCTCGACAAGATTGCCGCCACGCGGGCGCTGGTCGAGAGTAGCGGCCGGTTCGTGATCCAGGTGCCCACTGTCGCGCTGCTCGACGTCATCTACCAGGTGGGGCACCGCAGCCTGGCCGATGATCCTGACAAGTTGCGCGAAAGCGGCGCAGAATTGTTCGATATCGCCGGACAGGACTTGCCTTTCGTGGCCGGCTGTTCGGCCTGGCTTGCCTGCCGTGTGATTGCTGAACCGCACAATCAGCAGACGTACGATCTCTTCATTGGCGAAGTGGAAGGGGCGTGGGCGGACTCCCGCGTGTTCCGCGATGGCCACTGGCATTTCGAGACCGCCGATCCTGCGCTGCGCAGTCTGCATTACGTCGCCGGCGGCCAGTTCTATGCGATCGGCGCCGCGGTCAACGCCGGGCCGACAGAACCGGCCTGAGCGCTGGCGCGATCACCAGCGTGACCGGCGTGACCGGCGTGACCGTCAAGGCTCGCCCGTGGGCGCCGGCCACTGGTCGTCCGACACCATGTCTGCGAGCGGCCGGCGCTGGTCCCAGCCCTCGGTTTCAAGCATGGGCCGCGGATAAAACTCGGCGACATGGCCGAGGCAGATGACTGCCACCGGCTTCGCGCCCTCCGGCATCTGCAGCAGTGCGGCCAGCGCCAGCGGATCGAAAATCGACACCCATCCCATGCCCAGCCCCTCGGCGCGCGACGCCAGCCACATGTTCTGAATGGCGCAGGACACCGACGCCAGATCCATTTCCGGCAGCGTCCGGCGCCCGAACACGAACGATTCGCGCCCATCCATCAGCGCCACCACCAGCAATTCGCCGCAATCGTGGATGCCTTCTACCTTCAGACGCAAAAATTGCGCGCCACGTTCGCCCAGCTCGTCCGCAGTGCGGATGCGTTCAGCGTCGACCAGCGCCGCAATCTGCGCACGGCGCGCTGCGCTGGTGATGCGGATGAAACGCCACGGCTGCATCAGGCCGACGCTGGGCGCCTGGTGCGCGGCATTCAGCAGCCGCGCGAGGACGCGTTCGTCGACTTTACCAGGGATGAAATGGCGCATATCGCGCCGCTGGGCGATGACCCGGTAGACCGTGTCGATTTCCTGCTGGGTGAAAGCGTCTGGCATGAGACCCTGATAAAAAAACTGGTGCCGCAAATGGCCACGGAGTGTAGCGCAACAGTTGGGACACGTCGGAGAAACGTCGGCGAAACATCGGGAAAACGCGGCGAACCCGTTATCCCCGATGAATGCTAAAATCGCCGCGTGAAGAATCTGCTCAAATCGCTCCTTGTTTGGCTCATGCTCGCTGCGATCCCGTTCCAGGGGTTTGCCGCGGCCAGCATGCTGACGTGCGCGCCTGCCGTGCACGTTCAGGCCGCAGCAATGGCGCACACGCACTGCGACGACCTTGCCACTGCCACGATCACCGCTACTGATTCACCGCCAGCCGCCACCGCCACCACCACCACCGCCACTGCCACACCGCCAGCCGGCACCCACGATTCCTGCCTGCACCATCATGGCGCCGGCAAATGCAACACCTGCGCCAGCTGCTGCTTCGGCGCCGTCATGGCGCCCCCAGTGCCGTCATTGCAGGTGCCCGGCGAGACACCGCAAGTTGCCACTTTCCCCGCCGACAATGGCCCGGTTGCCACCGTCGACCTCGCGCTCCCCGAACGCCCTCCCAAAGCTTCGCTGACCTGATCTGATCCCCAGGCGCCCGCGCAGTCCTCTCCGGACCGGCGCGTGCATCTCTCAGTATTTTTCAGCGAAGACATCATGACGACTTCATATCAATGGACCCGGGCGCACCGTGCAGCCTGGCGGATGGCGCCTGCCGCCATCCTGCTGGTAACCGGTTGCGCCTCCGTGACACCCGACGGTGGTTTCGGCGGCGTCGCCAAAATTGCCACCGATCACCTCGGCCAGGAGGCCCGCGTGGTGCGCAATGCCGACGACCAGCGCGCGCTGGACGACCTGGTCCGCGCCAAACTGGCAGCCCCGCTGCAGATCGACGACGCAGTACAAATTGCCCTGCTGAACAACCGCGCGCTGCAGGCAACCTACTGGGATGTCGGCATTGCCCAGGCCGACCTGGTGCAGGCCGGCCGCCTGCCCAACCCGTCATTCTCGTTCCTGCGCACCCGCGCGGGCAGCGACATCGAGATCGAGCGCACACTGGGCCTGAATTTCATCGCAGTCCTGACGGCGCCTCTCGCCACCCGCATCGAGCAGGGCCGCTTCGACCAGACCGTTTTGCTGGTGGCCAACGCCATGCTCCAGCACGCTGCCGCCACCCGCCGCGCGTGGGTGGAAGCCGTGGCTGCAGCGCAGAGCGTCGCCTACGCGCAGCAGGTGGACGAGGCCGCTCTTCTCAGCAGTGAACTGACTGGCCGCATGGTGGACGTTGGCAATGCCAGCGCGCTCGACCTCGCGCGCGAACAGGCATTCCAGGCCGACACGCACGCTGCGCTGATACGCGCCCGGCAAGCTGCCGTGGCCACCCGCGAAACTTTGTCACGCCTGCTGGGCCTGTCGAATCCCGATACCGCTCTCCGCTTGCCCGGCCGCCTGCCAGACTTGCCAGCCGCGCCACGCAATCTGGCCGACGTCGAGACCGTCGCGCTAAGCGAGCGGCTCGACATCCAGGCGTCCAGGCTGCAGGCCGCGCGCACGGCAACATCGCTTGGGCTGACCCGCACCACGCGCTTCATCAATGTGCTGGAGCTCGATTACGTCCGCAACAGCAAGAGCAGCAACAGCAACAACAGCAGCAGCAGCAGCGACCGGAGCACGGCGCCCGGCTATGCCATCACGCTCGACATCCCCCTGTTCGACTGGGGCACGGCGCGCGTGGCCAAGGCCGCGGCGCGGTATATGCAGGAGGTCAACAATGTGGCGCAGGCGGCCCTCGATGCGCGCAGTGAAGCGCGCCAGAGCTACCGCGATTACCGCACCGCGTACGACCTGGCGCGCCACTACCGCGATCAGGTGATCCCCTTGCGCAAGAAGATGTCGGACGAAACCATGCTGCGCTACAACGGCATGCTGGTCAGCGTATTCGAACTGCTGGCCGATGCACGCGAACAGGCGCAAGCCGTGAACGCCACCATCGCTTCCCAAAAAGATTTCTGGCTTGCCCACACCAACCTGGAAGCGGCGCTCGGCGGCCGCCTGCCGCCCGTACCGAAGGAACAACCATGAATTCGCGCCGTACATTTTTGACAGGCTCCGCTGCCGCCCTGGTCAGTGCCACGGCGGTATCGCGCGCCGGCGCGGCCACGCTGCCGGAAGCTGCCACCCAGGCCTCCGCCGCCACGATGGCGCCGTTGACGCCGCCCAATGGCCGCCCGTACAACCCGGTGGTCACGCTCAACGGCTGGACACTGCCGTGGCGCATGAACGACAACGTCAAGGAGTTTCACCTGGTTGCCGAACCCGTGGTGCGCGAAATCGCCCCCGGCATGAAGGCGAATCTGTGGGGCTACAACGGCCAGAGCCCGGGCCCGACCATCGAAGTGGTGGAGGGCGACCGGGTGCGCATTTTTGTCACCAATAAACTGCCGGAACATACCAGTGTGCACTGGCACGGGCAGATTCTGCCGTGCGGCATGGATGGCATCACCGGGCTGACCCAGCCCGGCATCGCGCCCGGCAAAACCTTCGTCTACGAATTTGTGGCAAAGCACGCCGGCACCTTCATGTATCACCCGCATGCGGACGAAATGGTGCAGATGGCGATGGGCATGATGGGCTTCTGGATCACGCACCCGAAAAACCCGGCGCAGCACGCGGTCGACCGCGATTTCGTGTTGTTGCTCAACGCCTACGATATCGCGCCCGGCGCCTACACGCCAAAGACCAGCACCATGCTCGATTTCAATTTGTGGACGTTCAACAGCCGCGCCTTTCCCGGCATCGATCCGATGGTGGTGCGCCTCGGCGACAAGGTGCGCATCCGCGCCGGTAATCTCACCATGACGAACCACCCGATTCACCTGCACGGGCATCGTTTTGAAGTGACTGGCACCGATGGCGGCTGGGTACCACCGGCGGCGCGCTGGCCGGAAGTGACCACCGATATCGCCGTGGGCCAGATGCGCGCCATCGAGTTCGTGGCGGACAATCCGGGCGATTGGGCCTTCCATTGCCACAAATCGCACCACACGATGAACGCCATGGGGCATGACGTGCCGAACATGATCGGCGTCGATCACCGGGGCATCGCCAAGCGCATCAATCAGCTGGTGCCCGACTATATGGTAATGGGCGACAAGGGCGGCGCAATGGGCGGCATGGACATGCCACTGCCGGACAACACGCTGCCGATGATGACCGGTACCGGCCCGTTTGGCGGCATCGAGATGGGTGGCATGTTCACCACCTTGAAGGTGCGTGCGGACCAGGCGCGCGGCGACTACAAGGACCCCGGCTGGTACCGGCATCCACCGGGCACGCTGGCGCGCGAATGGACCGGCACGCTGCCGGCCGCGCCTGCCGCTGCGCCAGCGACAGTCGCGCCTGGCGATACCGTCGTCACGGTCAAAAAACCAGGCGCCCACCATGAACATTAATTTTTTTTACCAGGAATCGACCATGCAAGCCTCTCACCAACTACGCCACATCGTGCTTTCCCTCGCCCTGTTGACAGGCGCCGTGCATGCCCAGCAGATGGACCACCAGCACGACGCGACAGCCGCGGGCACGGCAACCGCCGCTGCCACGGCAACCGCCGCTGCTACGGCAACGGCGCCCATGAGCACTGGCGAAGTCCTCAAAGTCGACAAGGCGCAGGGCAAGATCACGCTGCGTCACGGCACGCTGGTGAATCTCGACATGCAGGGCATGACGATGGCGTTCAAGGTGGCGCAACCGGCCATGCTGGATCAGGTCAAGCCGGGCGACAAGGTGCGCTTTGTCGCCGACATGCCGGGTGGCGTGATGACGATCATGGCGCTGGAAAGCGCGCCTTAATCTTTTACAGGGGCGGCGCTGGCGGTCTTGCGGGTATTTTCCCAGCCACCGCCCAGCGCCAGGAACAGCTGCACCTGGTCGCCGGCCAGCTGCGTGTCGGATGCCGCCAGCGCACTCTCGGCCGTCGCCAGCGTGCGGTCGGCGTCGAGTTGCGACAGGAAATCGGTGCGGCCGAACTGGTATAACTTCGCCGACTGGCGTGCCGCCAGCGCACTCTGGTCGCGCGCCGCGCGCATGGCGCTGTTGCGGTCCAGTTCGCGGGCATATATTGTCAGCGCGCTTTCGGTCTCGCGCAACGCGTTCAGCACCACGCCATCGAACCGGGCCAGCGCGGCGTCGGTGCCGGCCCTGGCCTGCGCAATGTGGGAGCGCGCCGAACTCGTCGATGGCAGGTTCCATGAAATCAACGGACCCAGGCTGAATTTATAGGTGTTGGCATCGTCGAACTGCTTGAATGCGCCCACCGCCCCGAACGACGCGCCCAGGCTGATGTTCGGATACAGCTCGGCAGTAGCGACGCCGATGCGCGCCGTCATGCTGGCCAGCTGGCGCTCGGCCTGGCGAATGTCCGGACGGCGCCGCAGCAGCGCCGCGCCATCGCCGACCGGAATGGTGGCTGTTACGCGCGGCGGCGTGGCGCACTGCGCAACTTCTTGCGGAAACTGGCCCGGCACGTCGCCGGTCAGCACCGCCAGGCGATACAGCGCCACGCGGCGCCGCGCCTCGAGTGGCGGCAGATTGGCGCGCAGTTGTTCGAACTGGGCCTGCGCGCGGCTGCTTTCCAGCGCCGTGCCGCGGCCGCGCCTGATCCGCTCGCCGGTCAGCGTGACGAATTTGTTTTGCAGGTCGAGCGACGCCTGCGCAACCTTCAACTGGTAACCAGCCGAACACGCTTCGGCATACGCGCGCGTGGTGTCTGCGGCGACAGTCACATGGGCCAGGTCGCTGGCGGCCTGCGCGGCATCCTGGTCAGCCTCGACCGACTCGATGGCGCGCTTGATGCGGCCCCACATGTCCACCTGGTACGAGATGCGCACATCGCCCTCGTACAGGCCGGAGCGCGGCAAGGTTTCCGGGATGCCGAGCGAGGCGCCGGCGATGCGCCCGTATTGGGGCGCCACGCTCGCTTCAATGTCGGGGCGCTTTTTCTCTTCCACTTCTTCCAGCACTGCATGGGCGCGCTGCAGATTGGCGGCCGCCACGCGCAAATCGGTGTTGGCCAAGAAAGCCTTCGCGATCAACTTGTCGAGCAGCGGGTCCTGGTACAGCCGCCACCAGTCGGCCGGCAGCGGCGCCGACGAAAATGACGGCCCGGCCGCGCCCATCAATGGCGCATTCGCGGCCGGACGGCGGACGATGGCGTTGTCCGGCACGTTGTAATCCGGGCCGACAGTGGTGCAGGCAGCCAGTGTTGTCGCCAGCAAGGTCAGCGCCAGGCAGTTGATTGAAGTGTGCTTCATGGTCGCTCTCACTTGGTATGGGCGACGACTTTTACCGTCGCAGTCAGGCCGGCCACCAGCCGCACATTGGCAGGCACCGGATCGAGTGCCACGCGCACGGGAATGCGCTGCGCCAGACGCACCCAGTTGAAGGTGGGATTCACGTTTGGCAGCATGTTCGCGCCCGTGGTGCGGTCGCGGTCGGCAATGCCGCTGGCGATGCTTTCCACGTGGCCGTGGATTGGCTGCCGCGTCCCCATCAGCATCACATCGACCTTGTCGCCGAGCGCAATTCCCGGCAACTTGTTTTCCTCGAAATAGCCTTCGACATAGAACGAGCTGCTGTCGACCAGCGCCATCACCGGACGCGCGGCAGTGGCGTACGAGCCTTCGCGCAGGTCGAGGTTGGTGACGGTGCCGCTGGCGGCAGCGGTAATGCGCGTGCGCTCCAGGTTCAGTTTCGCCATATCGCGTGCCACCATTGCCTGCGCCAGCGCGGCATTCGCCTGGTCGCCACGGGTGCGGCCCTGTTCGCGCGTTTCCTGCGAGACCAGGTCGTCGAGTTCGGTATTGCGCTTGTTTTCGCGCCCGGTCTGCGCCAGCGCCGCCTCGGCCGCCGTCACCTGCGCATTCGCCTGGCGCAGTGCCAGTTCGAAGCGCGCGCGGTCCAGGTCGAACAGCGGATCGCCGGCTTTTACCAGCTGATTGTCATGCACATACACCTTGGTGACCTGGCCGGTGACGTCGGGCGCCACTTGTACCACGTAGGCTTTCAGGCGGCCATCGCGGGTCCATGGTGCGACTTCGTAATGCTGCCACAGCTGCATGCCGACGTAGATTGCGCCAGCGGTCGCCAGCAGGGTAATGCCGATGCGGCCGGTTGCCGCCAGAATTTTTTTCGTTGCCATGTCAAGACCAGTTGCGTGTGAAATACGTCAGTGCGCCCAGCACCAGAATGAACAGGGAAAAATCGAACAGCGCCGGATGCCAGACGACGCGGTAGAACGCGGTCCGCGCCAGCACCAGCTTGAGCACGCGCGTGACCAGCAACGCCGCCAGCGCGAGCAACAGCAAAGGCGGGAGGAACAGGCCGTACAGGCTCACTTCGCCGATCATGCGGTGCTCCTTTCTTCAGACACAGGTTGCCAGGGCAATGCCCCGGGGAACAGATCGCGCCAGACGCTGGTGAGCGACGTCAGCGCGGTGGTTTGTGCCGCATCGCGGGTGCCGGCGCAGATGGCGCGCAAGGCATTGTCGAGCGCGTCGAGCAACGCCGCTTCGCGCGGCGCATCGACTGCCGGCAGCAGGCTGTAGCGGTGCGCCAGCTGCGCCATCACCGGCGCCAGCGCCGCTTCGCCACGACCCAGCTGGGCGCGGATATTCTGCAGAACCGTCATGTTCAGGCCCACGCGCAGATCGTTGAACGCATCGTTTGCCGGACTGGTGCCTGCCTGCGCCAGGCGCGGCGTCAACAGGCCGATACGGTCGACCATGCGCGCCGAAAAGACTGGCAGCGTGATCTTTTCACCGTTGCCAAGACTGGCCAGTTCGCGCCAGCCTGCGCGCAGCAGGCGGCGCGCGGTCCAGTCGGCGCCTACGCGGCGCATCATGGCCGTGAACGCGGCAGCGGCGCCGACGCCGATCAGCTGCGCCATCGTGACGTTCAAAAAGGTCACCATGTCGGCGCTGTGCGTGTCCATCATGGCCAGCGTGCCGCAGATGCCGAACAAAAATGGCATGGCGCGCCCGAACGTGGATGGCCGTGCCAGCAGTACGCCCAGCACCAGAAACAAGGGGGCGCACACCAGCATGAACATCTCGATACTGTGCACGGCGGGCAGCAGCACCAGCAGGTACAGCGCCGACACTGGCACCGAATACACGGTCCACTCCAGGAAGCTCTTGATGAATGGCACCGGGTCGTCCTGCGTGGAAAAGAAGCAGCACAGCACCGCGGCCATCATCGGCGCAGTGGCGCCGGCCGACCAGCCCGTTAAAATCCAGAAAGCGCAGCAGGCCAGCACGGTGATGATGGTGGCCAGCGCCGACAATGCCGCCATGCCATGGTCGAGGTGCAGGCTGCTGGCCGGCACGCCGGGCAAGTGGCGCAATGCGGCCGGCAATTTGCCGTGCACGCCAGCGTCGATATGCTGGCGCAGCATCCGCGTTTCCAGCCAGTTGTCGACCAGCAGGTGCAGGCGCGCGGCCAGATTCAGCGCAATTAGGCCGGCCCAGTCGGCATTTGCTGTCGGTGGTGTCAGGGCAGTGATCCGTGCATGCAGCTGCGCGCCTTCATCGTGCCCCGGCGCGTCGGTCAGCGCGACGATGTCGTCGAGCACCGCCTGCCACTGCGCGGGAATGGCGTGTTCGCCGCCTGCACGCAAGGCATTCAGGCGGTCTTCGATGCCGGAGACGATGGCGATGAACTGCGCCAGGCGCTCCTGCAGCGCATTCACGGCAGTTGCCGTCCAGCGCAGGTGCGACGTATCGAACGGCAAATGGGTACTCATCACGCGCAGTTCGGTGATGTCGCCGGCCAGCTTGCGGCGCTCGCCCTGCGTCGGCCGCGTGCCGCCCGGATGCAGCGCATCGCGGATCCAGCCGCGCGCATCGTCGATGGCGCTGTCGAAGCGCTGCAGGATGACCGGTCCGAACGGTTGCGGCAATATCAGACTGTGAACCACCGTCGCGCAGACCATGCCGAGCGTAATTTCTTCGACGCGGGCCAGTGCGATATCGAAGACAGCGCCCGGATTGTTCACCGCAGGAAAGGCAATCAGCCCGGCGGTGTAGCCAGCCAGCATGAACATATACGAGCGCGGCGTGCGGTCCAGCAGGGACACGTACAGGCAGCCACCGATCCACAGTGCCAGCACGAGCGACAGCAGTTCGGGCGCATTCACCAGGCGCGGCACCAGGAAGGTGACGACGATGGCGCCGAGCAGGGTGCCAAATGCGCGGTACATCCCTTTCGAACGGGTGGGGCCGGAAAAGGGCGCGGCCACGATGTACGCGGTCATCATGGCCCAGAACGGACGCGGCAGACCGATGCGCAGCGAGAGATAGACTGCCAGCATCGCTGCCGCGAAGGACTTGACGGAAAACAGCAGTTCCGTACGGGACGCCAGTGTCATGCCGGCGGATTTTCTTTGGCAACGCTGCGGGCCACGGCGTCCGGCAAGCCGGCCAGCACCCGCAGGCAGGCGGCAATGTCTTCCGGCGCAAAGGCGCTGAACACGCTGTGGCGGAACGGCACCAGGTCCGCCTCCATCAGGCTGGCGATCTTGTTGCCTTCGGCGGTGAGGCTGAGGATTTTTGCGCGCCGGTCGTGGGCGTCGTCCTGGCGTGCCAGCAAACCGGCATCGATCAACTGATCCACCACGCGCACCAGCGACGACGGCTCAAGGCCGAGGGCATCGGCCAGCACGCCGGGCCGCACCCCGGCGGCGCCAAAACGCCCGATCAGCAACACCGGCAAGCCGGTTGCCTCGGACAGGCCATAGTCGGCCGCGACCTTGTCGGCACCGGCGCGGTATGCCCGCGATGCCTGTGGCAGTACCGTGGCCAGTGCAATGAACGTTTGGCTGGTCGGGATTGTCGGGTGGGTCGGGGGTGTCGCCGTCATGATGTTTGCGTGCTGATCATTTGAAGGCGTAATGTTAGCATGCGAAGTAAATTTGCGCAGGCCATCGGATGCATTCCGGGCGATATCGATTTCTTCGAAAACGTAACGATCGCTATGGCCACGCGCTACCGCGACAGGATGGCTGCGCAGGAAGCGGGGCCGCAGACAGTCACTGCAACAGTGCACATGCAGCCGGCCTGAAGCAGCTTATTGCATTCTATTTCACATTAATGCTCGTTCTGCGCCAGTGCCGCTGGTTGCGGCGCGACTGTGCTTCCTTCCTCCGCTTTTTGCCCGTTTTTTCCCGCAATCAGTACAAAGAACATCGGAATCATGAAGGTCGCCAGAAACGTGGCGCTGAGCATGCCGCCGATGACGCCGATCCCCAGTGCGTTCTGGCTGGCCGCACCTGCGCCGGTGGCGATGGCCAGTGGCAGCACGCCGAGGACGAACGCCATCGACGTCATGATGATCGGACGCAGGCGCAGCTTGGCCGATTCCATGGCGGCGTCGAATGCGCTCATCCCGTGGTGCACCTGCAGTTCGCGCGCGAACTCGACGATCAAAATCGCATTTTTCGCCGACAGGCCGATCGTGGTCAAGAGGCCTACCTGGAAGAACACGTCGTTCTGCAGGCCAAACGACGTTGCCGCCACCAGCGCGCCCAGCACGCCGATGGGCACCACCATGATCACCGACACCGGCACGGTCCAGCTTTCATACAGCGCGGCCAAGCTGAGGAACACCACCAGGATCGACAGCGCGTACAAGAACGGCGCCTGCGATCCGGCTTGCGACTCCTGCAGCGAAATGCCACTCCACTCGTAACCGAAGCCGGCAGGCAGTTGTTTCGCCAGCCGGTCCATCGTGGCCATGGCTTCGCCGGTGCTGCGTCCGGCAGACGGCTGGCCCAGGATTTCTGCCGCTTCGATACCGTTGTAGCGCTGCATCGCCGGCGCGCCCCACGACCATTCCGCCGTGGCAAAGGTGGAAAACGGGACCATGGTGCCCTTGTCGTTGCGCACGTACAGCAGCTTGATGTCGTCCGGATTCATGCGGAAGGGGGCATCGGCCTGCACGTACACGCGCTTGATGCGGTTATCGGTGTCGAAGAAATTGTTGATGTATTTCGAGCCCCACGCCGTGGAAAATGTCTGATCGACTGCCGTCAGACTGACGCCCAGTGCCGCCGCCTTTTCACGGTCGATATTGATTTTATAGGTGGGGTTGTCGGCCTGGCCGGTGAAGCGCACGCGCGTCAGGCCCGGTTCTTTTGCGGCGAGCGCCAGCAACTGTTCGCGGGCAGTGGCCAGTGCCGCGTGACCCAGGTTGCCGCGGTCCTGCAGCTGGAACGAAAAGCCGGCAGCGGAGCCGAGTCCGCGGATCGGCGGCGGCTCGACCGGCGACACCTGTGCGCCCTGATAGTTGACGTAGCGCGCGGCAATGCGCGCACTGAGCGCGGTCACGCTGAGGTCGTAGCCTTTGCGCTCGTCCCATGGCTTGAAGCGCACGAACAGAAGGCCCTGGTTCTGGCCGCGGTTGGGCGAGCTGGCGCCAGTCGTCATGAATGTCGAGTCGACCATCGCCGCTTCGTTCTTGAGCAGGTACTGGTTGATTTCTTCGAGCACGCGACCGGTGGTTTCCAGCGTGCTGCCGGCCGGGGTCTGCACCTGCACGAACATATAGCCCTGGTCTTCTTTCGGCAGGAAACCGCCGGGCAGGCGCACGAACAGCATCAGCACCACGCCGATCAGCACCGCGTACAACACCAGCCACAGGCCGCGCCGGCGCACGATGGCGCCGACGCCGCCCAGGTAGTTGTCACGTTGCTTGTCGAAGCCGCGGTTGAACCAGCCGAAGAACCCCTTTTTCTGGTGGTGCTCCGGGTCGGGACGCTTGAGCAGCAGGGCGCACAGGGCCGGCGTCAGCGTCAGTGCGACAAACACCGACAGCAGCATCGACGACACCACGGTGAGCGAAAATTCACGGTAAATGGCGCCCACCGTGCCGCTGGAAAAAGCCACCGGCACGAACACTGCGGACAGTACCAGCGCCACGCCGATCAGCGCGCTGCTGATCTGGCCCATGGCTTTGATGGTCGCCTCGCGCGGCCCCAGATTGTCTTCGTGCATCACGCGCTCGACGTTTTCAACCACCACGATGGCATCGTCGACCAGCAGGCCGATGGCCAGCACCAGGCCGAACATCGACAGCGTGTTGATCGTGAAACCGAGCGCCGACATGATGCCGAACGTCCCCAGTAACACCACCGGCACGGTGATCGACGGGATCAGGGTGGCCCGGATATTTTGCAGGAACAAATACATCACCAGAAACACCAGCACGATGCCCTCGATGAGGGTTTTGACGACTTCGTGGATCGACACTTCAATGAACGGCGTGACATCGTTCGGGTACACGACGCGCAGGCCGTGCGGGAAGTTGGCCGACAGTTCGCTCAGGCGCTTGCGCACTGCTGCCGCCGTTGCCAGCGCATTTGCGCCCGGCGCCAGCTGAATGCCCAGGCCGGAGGCCGACTTGCCGCTGTAGCGCACGTCGACGTTGTAATTTTCCGGGCCGAGTGCGACGCGGGCCACGTCCTTGATACGCACGCGCGAGCCGTCCGGCTGCACTTTCAGCAGGATGTTTCCGAACTCCTCGGGCGTGCGCAGCAGCGTCGCTTCGCCGATCGTGGCCGACAGCGTGGTGCCGGCGACCGCGGGCGAGCCGCCCAGCTGGCCGCTGGAAATCTGCACGTTCTGGGCCGTGATGGCGTTGTTGACGTCGAGAGGGGTCAGCGCGAAACTGGTCAGTTTGAGCGGGTCGAGCCAGATGCGCATCGCGTACTGGGTGCCGAACAGATTCATGCTGCCCACGCCCTGCAGGCGCGACAGCGGATCCTGGATGTTCGAGGCGACGTAATTGGAAATGTCGTATTTCGCCATGCTGTTGTCGTCCGACACGAACGCGGCCACCATCAAAAAGTCGGCGGTCGATTTGGTCACGCGCAGGCCCGATTGCTGCACCTCGGCCGGCAGGCGCGGCGTGGCGGCCTGCAGCTTGTTCTGCACCTGCACCTGCGCGATATCGGGGTCGGTGCCAGGCGCGAAGGTGAGGGTGGTCGTCGACTGGCCGGTGTCGTCGGTCGTCGAAGTCATGTAGAGCAGGTTGTCGATGGCGGTCATCTGCTGCTCGATCACCTGCACCACGGTATTCTGCATGGTTTCGGCGGAAGCGCCCGGAAAGGTGGCGGCAACCTGCACCGCCGGCGGCGACACCGGTGGATATTGCTCGATCGGCAGCCGGAACACCGCCAGGATCCCGATCAGCATGATCAGGATGGAGATGACGATGGCGAAGATCGGGCGCTGGATGAAAAATTTAGGCATCGGTGGCGCTCCTTATTCGGGCGCGGCGGCCGGCGCCGCAGCTGTGGCTTTGGCTGTGGCGGTGGCTGGGGTTGTGGTTGTGGCGGTGGCTGGGGCTGTGGTTGTGGCGGTGGTTGTGGCTATGGCGGGGACTACCGGCTTGACCAGCATGCCGGGTTTCAGCTTCTGCACCCCGCTGGTGACGATCTGCTCGCCATCCTTCAGACCGCTGTCGACCAGCCACTGGCTGTTCACCAGCGCACCGGTCTGGATGATGCGCGCCACGGTCTTGTTGTCCGCCCCGACCAGCATCACGCTTGCTTCGCCCTGCGCGTTGCGCGTGACCGCGGTGGCGGGTACCAGCATCACGTCGGGCCGTACGCCCTGGTTCAGGGTGGCGCGCACGAACATGCCAGGCAACAGCAGGTGATCGGGGTTCGGGAAGCGGGCGCGCAATTGCACCGAGCCGGTGGCCTGGTCGACCGTGACGCCGTTCACTTCCAGCTTGCCCTTCTGGGCATACGTGCTGCCGTCTTCCAGTGTCAGCGTGACATTCGCCGCCGCTGCACCATCCGTTTTAAGACGGCCGGCGGCAAGGTCGCGCCGCAAGGTGAGGCCTTCGGCGCTCGACTGCTGCAGGTCGACATACATCGGATCGATCTGCTGGATCGTCGTCATCAGGGTTGCGCTGCTGCTTTGCACATACGCGCCCTTGGTGACCAGCGACACGCTGCTGCGCCCGCTGATGGGTGCGCTGACGCTGGTGTAACCCAGGTTGATGCGCGCCGTGGTGGCGGCAGCTTTCGCGGCTGCGACATCGGCGGCGCCCTGCAACTGCGCAGCCACTGCATTGTCGTATTCCTGTTTGCTGACGGCGTTACCCTTGATGAGCACCTTGTAGCGCTCCAGCTGCGCGGTGCTGCTGGCCTGATTGGCTTCGGCGCGCTGCAAGGCGGCCTCTGCACTGGCAAGTGCCGCGCGCGATGGCGCCGGATCGATCTGGTACAGCGGCTGGCCCTGGCGCACATCGGCGCCGTCAATAAAACTGCGGTCCTGCACGATGCCGTCGACACGGGCGCGCACTTCGGCCAGCAGGAACGGGGCAGTGCGGCCAGGCAGCGCAACGCTTAGTGGCACGGCGCCGTGGCGCACCGCCAGCACCGTTACTTCAGGAATGGTGGGCGCAACTGGCTTGGGGTCGGACTTGCAGGCAGTCAGCGCAATGGCCGCGCTGCCGAGCAGGGCAACACGCAGATGGAAATTTTTTTTGGGGAACATGGAGCATCCGGAAGAAGCGCGCGATTCATCGGCAATAGCCTTCGATGATGGCGGGTGTGGGATAATTTGTAAATTGCATAGAACGAATGGATCGATGCATGAACCGTATTGATATAGGCTTTGGCGATTTGCAAGCGTTTGTGGCGGTGGCGGAGCGCCTGAGCTTTCGCGCGGCGGCCGAGGCCCTGTTCATCACGCAGCCCACGCTGTCGCGGCGCGTCGACAAGCTCGAAGGCGTGCTGCAGGTGCGCCTGCTCGCGCGCACCAGCCGGCGTGTGGCGCTGACCGAGGCAGGCGCACAGTTTCTGGAGCATGCGCGCGTTGCGCTGGACGAAATGGCGCAGGCGCTGGGCGGCATCACGGCTGCGCAGGCACAGCGCAGCACCCTGTTGACAGTGGCCTGCGTGCCGTCGGTGGCAAACCACGTCTTGCCCGGCGCACTGGCCGCGTTTTCGCGCGAGTTTCCCAATGTCCGGCTACGCGTGCTGGACGAAAGCGGGGAGCAGGTGGTGCAATCTGTTACAAATGGACAGGCCGATTTCGGGGTTAGTTTCTTTGGCGCCCAGGATGCGGGCATCGATTTCAAGGCCATTTATACCGAGCCGTACGTGCTGGTGCTACGGCGCGACCATCCGCTGGCCCAGCAAAAGCAGGTGGCGTGGGAGGAATTGCGCGGCAGCCGTCTGATTGCGGTATCGATCCGCAGCAGCAACCGGATTTTGCTCGACAACGCACTGGCGGCACTGAAAGAGCGTCCGGTCGTATTCTGCGAAACCAATCATGTCACCTCGGCGCTGGCGATGGCCGCAGCTGGCGTGGGCGTGGCGGCGGTGCCGGCGCTGGCGTATTCCGCCGTGCGCTATCCGACGCTTGCCTCGCTCGAACTGGTAGGGCCGTCGGTGCACCGCACGCTCGGTCTGCTGCGGCGTAGCGGCATTCCGCTGGGGGCGCCAGCGCAGGCATTGGTCGATATCCTGATAGCAGCGGCGCGCGACGAGTTCGCGTTTTAGGGCGTACGTGCGCCTGTGCCGTAAATATTGATCAGATTGCGCTGATTGTGCATAGCAGCCTGAAGCCGTATTCGCCCGATGGTCACCTACCTTGCGGGGTGGGCGCGTCTTCCCTGCCTGTCAGTGGCTGGTTCGCAGGCTTTGTCGGTGAAGCCATGCAAAGGCAGCATCGACCATCGCGATACACGACTGTGCCTGGTGAATGGCATCGAGCGATTTGTGCCGGCGGATATAGCGCCCGAGGCCATATGTAATCCGGCTGGCGCGCGTGGCAAGCTGGAGCACATCGGCCGGGGCGTCAGCCTGCGTGAAACATCCGGGGCCGCCCAGAAATTCGGGATCGACGAAATTGCTTTCGTAAGTCGCCTGAATCAGCGTGCCATCGATGTCCTCGGGGCCGTCGCCGAGGTCGACATCGATCCCGGCAAGCCGCCCCAGTGAGGAAATTGCCAGACAGACTTCCACTTCCGCCTCATCGCGATCCTTGAACTGCACGCGCTGTTCGGGCACTGCATGAATGTGATTGGTCATTGTAAGTAAGTTACGTGTTGTGATCGACAATATGCGGCGGAGGTTGGACAACAGATTCACTCCCCGCTGAAAAACCCGATGCATATACTGATAATCACAGAAAACCACTTGATGCTAGGTGCGTTGCTTAACATAACCCGGGGTCAGGTCTGCCAATCGTACACGAGCTCGGCAGTGGCCCCAGTGGCCTCAGCGCCGGGCGTTGATATTCCCTTGCCAGTTCAGCCGAACGTTGCGGTGCAGATGAGGTCGTGTCGGAATGGCAGACCTGACCCCGGGTTGGTTTTGGGCCCCGGGTGGGTTTTGTGTGCGGGCTTTATTTTGGCGGTTTTTGGGCTTGCATGTAGGTGCCGACGATCTGGCCTTTGGAGAGTACGTGGCCCTGCATGGCGGTGAGCACCTGGTCGCGGTCGGCACCGAACGGGACATCAAGTTTCGTGTCGAGCGCGAACACCTGGAAATGATAATGGTGCGCCGGATCGCCCACCGGTGGCCGTGCACCGTAATAGCCGGTCGAGCCGCGCGTGGTACGGCCTTGCAGCACGCCGTCGGGCTCGGTCAGGCGCGGCTGTTCCTGCACTCCCTCGGGCAGGCGCGTGACCTCGGCAGGAATATTCCACGCTACCCAATGGACAAACGGCAGCGCAGGTTTTGCGTCCGGGTCTTCCATGATGATCGCGTACGATTTTGCGCCAGGCACCTGCGTCCAGCTGAGAGACGGGGAAACTCCGTCGGCATATTCGCTGAATTTCGGGGCCATCTTGCCCTTGTCGGCGAAAGCCGGCGAGCTGACGATGAGTTTGCCCTGCGTTGTCGCCTGGGTCTCCGGCCGCACCATGGCCAGCGGCACGCCCGTGCCTTTCGCGGCCTGCTGTTGCATCGGGCCGGCCGGCGTCGGCGGCATCGCACTGGTCGGTTTGGCGGCGCTGCCCGTGTAGGCGACGCGGTAGATGACACCGTTGGCATCGTCCGCCATCAGCAGTGCGCCGTCCTTTGCCATCGCGAGGCCGACCGGACGGGCGATGTGGGTTTTTCCGCCATCGGTCAAAAACCCGGTGACGAACGGTTCCACCGAGGTCGCCTGGCCATTGGTGAAGCGCACCCGGACGATTTCATAACCTGACGGCTTCGCGCGGTTCCACGAGCCGCGCATGGTGACGAATGCGTCGCCGCGATACTCGGACGGGAATCCGGTGCCGGTATAAAACACCAGTTGCATCGGCGCCGCGTGGGCATTCCAGCCGATCACCATTGGTGTGCTGCGCGCTTTCCATTGCTCTTTGGTGATCTCGCCGACGGGCGTGCTTTGCGGGTAGATCTCGCCGGCGCCGTAGACGTGCGGCCAGCCGTACATCTTGCCCATTTCGATCTTGTTGACTTCCTCCTGTTGTTGCGTGTCGCCGAGAAAGTCGATGCCGTGATCCATTCCCCACAATTCGCCGGTTTGCGGCTGCCAGCCGAAGCCGATGGTATTGCGCAGGCCGGTCGCGAAAATGCTGCGCTCCTTGCCGTCCGGGCTGATACGCAGGATGGTGGCATTTTCCGGATTGTTTTCATTGCAGTCGTTGCAGGTACTGCCGGCGCTCAGGTACAGCATGCCGTCCGGGCCGAACGCGATGGTGCGGTTCGCATGCTGACCGGCGTCGGGCAGGTCGCCCAGCAACAGTTTGAGTTCGCTGAGGCGGCCATCGGGCAGGATATCCGCGACAAACAGTTCCTTGACCGTGACCAGGTACAGCTTATTGTCCCTGATGGCGAGGCCGTGCGCACCGGCGCGGGCGGCCACCTGGACCGGGGCGCTGTCGGCGCGGCCGTCGCCATTCCTGTCGCGCAGCAGCAGTACATCGCCCTGGTCGCGCCGGCTCAGGTAGATGTCGCCATTTGGCGCGACCGCCAAAATGCGGGCGTTTTTCAGGCCGGTGGCAAATGCCGTCACGCTGAAACCTGCCGGCGCCTTCAGCGCGGCAATGCGCTCCGGGGTGGCCTCGACCTTGGCTGGTTTGAAGATGGTGGTGCTCATGGAAACATTGGTGCCGTCGCCCTGCTGGGCGTGGACGGAGGCGGCGCCGGCAAAACACATCAGGCCGGTGGCGAGGTAGCGATTGACTGCACGATTCGATGCGCGATTCATGGCGGATTCCTGTCAGGATAAGGTGTCAGCCATGTTGTCAGAATCTCATGCGCCACTCTGTGAATTCACACACACAGCGACGGAAACATCAGCGTATCGGCGGGCGAATTGTCCGCAGCTCCAGTTGCTGCAACAACATGATCGTCTTGCCGTCGGCAATCGCGCCGCTGGCGACCATGGCGAACGCCTCTTCATAGCCCAGTTCCAGCACCTCGATGTCTTCGCCTTCCGCCGCCAGGCCGCCGCCGGCGCTGACGCGGTCGGCGGCCACGTAGGGCGCCATGAAGAAATGCAGACGTTCCGTCACCGATCCCGGGCTCATGAATGCTGTGAACACCGGTTCCACCACGCCGACCCGGTACCCGGTTTCTTCTTCGGCTTCAAGGCGGATGCGCTGCTCCGGACTGGCATCGTCGAGCAGGCCGGCCGCGGCTTCGATCAGATAGCCGCTGTGACCATTCATGAACGCGGGCAGGCGGAACTGACGTGTCAGCACAACCGTGCGGCGCAGCGCGTCATACAGCAGGATCGTGGCGCCGTTGCCACGGTCGTACACTTCCCGCTCCTGGCACTGCGTGCTGCCGTTGCGTGCCGTACGCTGAAACGTTATTTTCTTCAGGATGTACCAGTTATCCGATAGCAGCTCCTGTTTGATGATACTGACTTCATTGTTTTGCATGGTTTTTCCTTGAATTTGCGTAAAATACAGAATATCGTGCAAATTCGTGCAGGGTCAATGACTATTTATCGAGGGAAACGACATGCTGACAGCACAACGCAAACAGTTTTTGACGGACAAGCTGCGCCACGACGGCCGCTTGGTAGCGCGCGAAATTGCCCATGGTTTGAATGTTTCCGAGGACACCATACGGCGCGATCTGCGCGAAATGGCCCGCGACGGATTGTTGCAGCGTGTGCATGGCGGCGCATTGCCGGCCTCGAAGGCGACGGCAAATATCACCGTGCGCGGCAGCATCGCCGCGGACGACAAGCAAGCCATCGGCCGGGCTGCCGCGCGCCTTGTGTTGCCCGGACAGGTGGTATTTGTTGATGGTGGCACCACTGCGGTGCAGCTGGTGCGGGCGCTCGAACCGGCCCTGCGCGCGACCATCGTCACGCACAGTCCCGTGATTGCCGCCGAATTGCTGCCCTTCGAAAATATCGATGTGATCATGCTGGGCGGGCGCCTGATGCGTCACTCGATGGTTGCCATCGGCGCTGCCACGGTGGAAGCCATCGGGCGCCTGCATGCCGATCTGTATTTCATGGGCGTCTGCAGCCTGCATCCGGAGGCCGGCCTGTCCACCGGCGATTTCGAAGAAGCCGGCGTCAAGCGCGCCCTGTGTCTGGCGGCGGCAGAAACCGTGGTGCTGGCGTCATCGGAAAAACTGGCCACCGCGTCGCCGTTCATGGTCGTCGGTCTGGACGCCATCGACGGCATCGTGGCGCCGGCCGGTGTCGACGATGCCTTGCTGGCACCCTACCGGCATCGCGGCATCACGATCTACCCGGCCTGACACAGTAATAGCTGACCTCTGCCATTGCTTCCCAGACAAGGTTGACCGGTTTCAGCAAATGTATGCAAAAACGGTAAAAACAGTATTTTATTGGCGCGATTAGTGTCCCCTGTGTTATCTTTCGAGAGATTTTATTCATAGTAATCTATCGAAATAGTAAAAATGAAACTGACCACCCGCCCACTGGGTGCCTATCTCGCGCTGGCATTTACCCTGATGACCATCGTGCTGACAGGTGTCCTGGTGATGATCATCGAACACAAGGTTATTGATCAGGTGAAGCGGCAGATTGGCGACGGCCTGGCGGGCCTGGCGTTGCAAACCAGCGACAAACTCGACCGCGGCATGTTCGAGCGGTATCGCGAGGTGGCGCTGATGTCGGGCCAGATTGCCTATTCCAGTGCGTCGACCAGCACTGCCGACCATGCCAGGCTGCTTGAGCGGGTGCAAAAAAGTTACCGTTTTTATGACTGGATCGGCATGACCGACATGAACGGGCGCGTGCTGGCGTCCGGGTCCGGCCTGCTGACGGGTGTCGATGTGTCCGAACGGCCATGGTTTCGCCAGGGCTTGCGCGGCGGTTATGTCGGCGACGTGCACGAGGCGCTGCTGCTGGCCAAGTTGCTGCCCGGCCAGCAAGGCGAATTGCGCCGGTTTGTCGATGTGTCGTTTCCGTATGCGAATGCCGCTGGCAAGGTGCAAGGCGTGCTGGGCGCGCACATGTCCTGGGCCTGGGCCACCGATGTCGAGCGCTCGGTGGTCGGCGCCAGCCGCCTGCCGGCGCTGGAAACCGTCATCGTCAGTGCCCGCGGCGAGGTGTTTCTGGGGCCGCAGGGCCTGGCGCGCAAAACCGTCCGCACCGACAGTTTTCGGCGTGCCCAGTACGAACGCACTGGCTATGCGCTGGAAAAGTGGCCGGATGGGCGCAACTATCTGGTCGGCTTTGCGCAGACCGGCGCGCTGGTCAAGGATTATCCGGGCCTCGGCTGGGTCGTACTGGTGCGCCAGAGCGTCGATGACGCTTACGCCCCGGTGCAGGAATTGCGCAGCTACATTCTCGCCAGCGCGCTGCTGATGGCGTTATTGTTTTCCGTCGTCGGCTTTGCCATTGCGCGCAGGGTGACGCAGCCGCTGAAAGAATTGGCGGCCTCTGCGGCAAAGATGCAGGACGGCGATTTGCTGGAAATTGCACCCGGGCGTGGCGGCTACAGTGAAATTTACGCGCTGTCCGATACGCTGAACGTACTGGTGGCCAATCTCACGGGGCGCCGGCGCCAGCTGGAAAATTTGAACGGCACGCTCGAGGAGCGCGTCGCCGGCCGCACGCGTGAGCTCACCGAGGCCTTCGCGGCCGTGCAAGCGAGCGAAGCGCGCATCCGCGCCATCATCGAAGCCACTCAGGATGCGTTGATCGGCGTCGATCCGGAGGGCAAAATCGTCGACTGGAACTCGCAGGCCGAGATCATGCTGGGCTGGAAGCGCGCAGAGGTCGTCGGGCGCACCCTCGGCGAGTTATTGTTGGCCGACCAGTTCCGGCCGGCCGGGCATGACGCTGTGCGCGATTTCGTTGATGCCGGCTTCCAGGGCGCGCTCGAACGCCGGGTCGAGCGCATCGTCACCGACCGGCATGGCAGGACGATTCCAGTCGAGATGACCACCTGTCTCACCTGCGCCGACCAAAATGCCGGCCAGGCGCTTTGTTTCAGCATCTTTCTGCGCGATATTACCGAGCGCAAAAAGGTAGAGCAGTTGAAAAACGATTTTGTCAGCATTGTGTCGCACGAATTGCGTACACCACTGACGTCGATGCGTGCATCGCTGGAATTGCTGGAGCAGGGCGTGCTGGGCGATTTGCCGCCGGATATGCACGAACTTGTCGTTATCTGCAGCAGCAATTGCCAACGTCTGACGCGCCTCGTCAACGATGTGCTGGATGTGCAGAAGATGGATGCCGGCATGATGAGCATCCGCCCCAGCGTGCAGCCGCTGCTGCCTTTGCTCGAGACCGCTGCGCGCACGATGCGCGGCGCAGCCACGGTGGCACATGTGGCACTGGTGGTGGAAAGCGGTGCCGGTGCGTCCGATGCGGCTGCCGCGATCGATTTCGATCGCATGATGCAGGTGATGACCAACCTGCTGTCGAACGCCATCAAATTTTCGCCGCCCCACGGTATCGTCAAGCTGCATCTGGTTGAGGAAAGCGGAAAAATCGGCATCTGCGTCAGCGACCAGGGGCCAGGCATTCCGGCGGCGCAGCGTGCCACCGTGTTCGAACCGTTTGTCCGGCTGAAAACCAGCCAGGGCCAGGATCAGCGTCATGGCACGGGGCTGGGGCTGTCGATCAGCAAACGGATCGTCGACGATCATGGCGGGTCGCTGGAAATTTCCGATGCGCCGGGTGGTGGCAGTCTGTTTACAATGATGCTGAAGGGGGTGGAAATGCAATAAAGCAACAATTGTTGAATTTGCTGACTGTTTTGACTTTACTGATTTAAGTTTCCTGGGTATAGTTGATGTACGGCAATTAGAGCCGTTGCCAACAGGAGCCACCCATGCGTACCAAACACATTCATCGCCAACTCTTCGCCGCCGTCGTCATTGCCAGCCTGTCGTTTCCAGGCGTCGCCGCGGTGTACAACAATGGCAGCAAAACATCGACATTCGATGTCACGCTGAAGATCATTGCCGATTGCACAATCGCAGCCAGCACGCTCGATTTTGGTCAGTCGCAAGGTGTGCTCGCAACGGCCATCACTGCCAACTCGAATCTGTCGGTCACGTGCAGCAATTCGACACCTTACAATATCGGCCTCTCGGCCGGCACCGGCACCGGTTCGTCCGGCACCACGCGCTACATGAGCGGCACCGGCGCGAACGCCGGCACCGTGCAGTACAACTTGCTGCAAACAACCGGTGGCGCGCAGTGGGGCAATACCCAGGGCACCGACACCGTGGGCGGCACCGGCACCGGCAATGCGCAGACGCTGGTGGTGCATGGCGCCATCCCCGTCCAGGCCACACCTGCGCCGGACAGCTATAAATCGACCGTCACTGCGACGGTCTACTTCTGATCATGTCGGCGGCGCTGCCCGGATTGTTGCGCGGCTGGTGCGCGCTGCGGTTCAGCGCAGTGCTTGCCCTGCTGGCCGGCGTAGTGCTGCCCGGCGTAGCGCAGGCAGCCAGTCTGCAGATCTCGCCGGTAATGATCAACCTGCGCGCTGGCCAGGCGGCCACCGGCATCAGTTTGCAAAACACCGGGGACCAGCCAATTTACGGCCAGGTGCGGGTGTTCCTGTGGGAGCAAAGGAACGGCGACGATGTGCTCACGCCCACCGATGAGCTGATCGCCAGCCCGCCGGTGATGCAGATCGCTGCAAACAGTGCCCAGACCATCCGCCTGGTGCGCCGCAGCGCCGCCGCGCCGGGTCCGGAACGCCAGTTTCGCGTGCTGATCGACGAGGTGCCCACCAGCGCCGAGGCGCGCGACGGCGTCGCCATCAAACTCCAGTATTCGGTGCCGGTATTCATGGCGGCTGCCGCGCCCGGCGGCGAGTACCAGTTACGCTGGACTTTTTTCAAGCGTGACGGTGTCTGGATGCTGCGCGTGACGAACAGCGGCACGCTGCACGCGCAAATTGGCGCGACCACGCTGATTACTGCCGACGGCAGGCAAATCGACATTTCCCGCAGCCTGCTCGGGTACGCACTGGCCGGTCGCCAGCGTGAGTGGCGCACTACGGTTGCGCCTGGCGAAACGCTGGGCGGTGCGCTGACCGTTCGCGCCAATGTAAATACCCGGCCCATCATGGCAAGCGGCGAAGTTGTCGCCAGGCCTGAGCCTGCCAACTGATTTTCGATGGGCACGCTGCCCTCGCTCAGCCTGACTGCCAGGCTGCCAGCGCTATTTCTCGTGTATCTGGTGGGCTTTTTAGCTGCCGGATTGGCGCAGGGCGCCGATGCACCGCTGCTGGCCGTGCCGAATGCCGCCACCGCACCGGGCGAACTGTATCTCGATGTCAACGTGAACGGCCGCAGCGCGGGTGCGGTGATGCGCTTCATGCAGACCGGATCAAGCTTGCGCGCCAGTGCCGCCGACCTGCTGACCCTGGGCATCGATCCGGCACTGGGCGCAAATGCCCGCCAGGATGAGTACGACCTGAACGCGGTGAACGGCCTGCGCTACCGCTTCGACGCGGCGACGCAATCGGTCACGCTCGACGCCGACGACACCGTGCGCACGCCGTTCGTCGTGGAAACGCGCCCCGCACGGTCCTTCGGCACCGGCAGCGCAACGCCTGGCGCCGTGCTCAATTACGAACTGTATTCGCGCCTGGGCAGCGGCGCGCAGGGCTCGGTGCTTTCCGAAGCGCGCTGGTTCAACGGCAGTGGCGTGTTCAGCAGCACGGCGCTGGCAACGATCAGCAGCGCCAACCGCAAGGCGCTGCGCTACGACACGTCGTGGACGTATGCCGATCCCGCTACGCTGACCTCGGTACAGGCGGGCGATTTCATTTCGCGCTCGGTGCCGTGGTCGCGCTCGATCCGGATGGGCGGAATCGAGTGGCGCAAGAATTTCGACCTGCGCCCCGACATGCTGACCTATCCGGTGCCCGAATTGAAAGGTTCGGCCGTCGTGCCGAGCAGCGTGGCGTTGTATGTGAACCAGATGAAGCAGTATTCCGGCGCCGTGCCGGATGGTCCGTTCGTGTTGAATCAGGTCGCCGGCCTGAATGGCGCCGGGCTGGCCACGGTGGTCACGCGCGACGCGCTCGGGCGCGACGTGGCCACGTCGATTCCCCTGTATATCGACACGCGTTTGCTGGCCGCCGGTTTCGACGACGCAGCCTTTGGCGCCGGCTTTGTCCGGCGCGGCTACGGCGAACGCTCGTTTGCCTACGCCCCACAACTGGCGGTCACCGGCTCGCTGCGCCATGGCTGGAGCGACAGCGTCACGCTCGAAGCGCATGCCGAAGCGTCGGCCGAGGTGGCCAATGGCGGCGCCGGCGTGCTGGTGCGCTTCGGCCAGCTGGGCGTGCTGAATGCCGCGCTGGCAGTCAGCCGCGCCTTTGGCACCGTCCATGCGCGCGGGGCGCAGGCGAGTGTCGGCTACCAATACCTGGCGCCGCGCTTTGCCATCGATATACAAAGCATGCGCGCGAGTGCGCAACACACCGACCTGGGCACGCTCGAAGGTACGCCCATCGCGCGCGCGAACGACCGCGCAACCGTCAACATGGCAATGTCCGCCGCCCAGAACGTCAGCCTCAGTTATGTCGGCGTGCGCCAGGGCACTGCGACACGCAACGCAGCGCGCATTGCCGCTGTGGCCTGGGGCATGCAGATTGCACGCGGCGTCTCGTTGAATGTGAATGCGTTTCGCGACCTCGACAATGCCCGCGCGCGCGGCATGAGCGCCACGTTGAGTATCGCGCTGCCGGGGCGGATGGGCGCCAGCGCCTCGGCCGGCAGCCAGTCCGGCGCGAAGTCGCATGCGCTGTCGCTGGCGCGCGCGGGCGAGGTGGCAGTGAGCCCGACCTGGAGCATCCAGCAGGGCGGCCAGGCCGGCAGCCAGTATGCCCAGGCGCAGGTGCAATACACCGGCAGTACCGCGCAATACAGCGGTCAGCTGCAGCGTGACGGCGGCGCGGTGCACGCGGCACTTGGCATGAGTGGCTCGATCGTCGCGATGAACGACCGGGTGCTGCCGGCGCGCCAGACCGGCGCCGCGTTTGCGCTGGTATCGACCGGCTTGCCGAACGTGATGGTGCTGCAGGAAAACCGGGCAATCGGCCGTACCGACAGCCGCGGCGACCTGCTGGTGCCGGACCTGGTGCCGTACGCGGTCAATCGGCTCGGCATCGATCCGGACGAGTTGCCGGCCGAAGCGATGGTCGCAATATCCACCATGGAAGTGGTGCCGCAGCGCCTGTCGGGCGTGCTGGCAACGTTGCCGGTGACGCGCTACGATGGCGCCACGGTCACCGTCGTCGATGCGGCCGGCAAACCCCTCCCGAGCGGCGCTGCGGTGGCGTTCGGCAGCGGCGACGCGCCATCGATTGTCGGCTACGATGGCATGGTCTTCGTCGCACATGTGAAGGCGCACAATACGCTGACGCTGCAGTGGATGCCCGAGCTGGAAGCTGGCGCTGCCAATGCCGCGCGCGCGCAGCGCTGCACTGCAACGTTCAACTACGACAGCGCGACGCACGCCCCCGGCGCCGCGCTCCCTCCCGTGCTGTGCCAACCCGAGAAAGAGGCCACACCATGATGTCTGCCTGCCGGCGCTTTTGCGCCATACTGTTTATACTCATTCTGTGGTGCGGCGCTGCTGCGCCGGCGCGTGCCGACAGCTGCTCGGGCACGATGACCGACATGGTGTTTTCCAACGTCAGCCCGATCGCCGCAGCCAATGTGAACACCAGCGGCACGCTCACCGTCACCTGCACGTGGACCGCACTGACCGGCATTCCACCGTTGCTGCTGTTCCCGAATGTGACGTTTTGCGTCTACCTTGGCGTGGGCTCCGGCGGCACCACCGGTACATATCGCGCCATGCTTTCCGGCGCCGCGAAGCTGCCGTACTCGCTGTATGTCGACACCACGTATGCACCCAGTGCGGTCTGGGGTGGTGGCGCCATGGTGAATACCCAGCCGGTCGCCGGCACCATGGGCGGACTGCTGGCCGTCGGCACGGTGTCGAAAACCTTTACCATTTCAGGACAGATACCGGGCAATGTGCTGACCGGCGTGGTGTCGGGTGGCGGCGGCGATGCGGCGTATGCCAGCACGTTCAATACCGACGCGGTGCTGAACTACGCTTTTTATGGCTTGACCAAACCGGCCTGCACCAGCGGCGGTACTGCGCTGGTAAATTTCCAGGTGCGCGCCAACGTCATCAACGATTGCGTGGTCAATGCGAGTGTGATGGACTTCGGTCCCACCAGGGTGCTGACGCAGGCTGCGCGCGCGACGGCCAGTCTGACGGTGCTGTGCACGGCCAATGCCAACTACCGGGTCAGCCTGAATGGTGGCCTGAACGGTACGGTGGCAGCGCGCAAGATGAAAAATGCCGTCACCGGCGAATTGATCAGTTACACCATTTCGTCGACGCTCGATGGCACGGTGTGGGGCGACGGCACCGCGGGCAGCGCGCCGGTGGCTGCGGTCGGTACCGGCACGCAGCAGAGCATCAGCCTGTTTGGCTATGTGGGGGCGCAGACCACGCCCACGCCGGGTGATTACAAGGATACGGTGACGGCGACAATTTACTTCTGAAACGGCGCGGGTTCAGGCGGGTGTGTGACTGCCGAAGGCTCGCCGCACCGTCAGAAATAGACCGTCCAGCCGTCGGCGTTGCTGTTGGCCACCGTCAGCTTGCTTGGCGCCACCGTGAAACTGTCGGCCTGGGCGCATGCCACTGCCGGCGCTGTCATGCCGTTGCCGTCGACGGTGCAGCTGGCCACGATCGTAAACGACACTGCCATCGATCCCGATGCCTGCGCTGCGCCAGCGCCATGCAGCGGCGCGGCAAGCAGGGCAATCAGGGGCAGCAGTCGGATCAGTGTGCGCATCAGTGTCTCTTCTATCGTTCACAATACCGTCGAAAGATTCCGTACGGCAACTCAGGATGTGAATAATACACGGTAACACAACAGTCTGCAGGGGCTACATCAAATTTCTTTTTTGTGCAAGCTTTTAATTTTGATTTTGCCGAATTCAACGCAGGGTAATGAAAATATTTCGAAAAATACGGTAATCAGTGCAACAGATCTGTGGCTTTTATTAACAAATCGCGCGGACTGTATGGTTTGACGATGTACGCGTCGGCGCCAGCGGCCATGCCGGCATCGATGTCCGGCTGGTTGCCGTTCGCCGACAGCAGGATGACCTTGATGGCTTGTGTGGCCGGATCGTTCTTCAGGTCGCGGCAGAACTCGAGGCCGCTCTGGCCGGCACCCAGCCAGACGTCGAGCACTACCAGACGCGTGGGCACGTTGCGGATATGGGCCAGTGCTTCTTCGGCCGATTCTGCGGTGGCGATTTTCCCGAGCGGCTGCAAGGTGATCCGGACCAGCAGGCGCAACTCGCGCTGGTCGTCGACCACCAGGATCGTCTCACTCATGCCGCGCCTCTTGCGCGGCCGGCAGGACCAGCGTGACGACCGTGCCGCGGCCGGTCGCGCTGTCGATGGTCACCTCGGCGTTGTGGAGGTCGGCTATTTCCTTGAAAATGGCCATCCCCATGCCGCTGCCTGCCACCTCCGGCTTGGTGCGCGCTCGATAAAACGCCTCGTACACGCGCGCGACCTGTTCCTCGCTCATGCCGATGCCATGGTCGACAACCTTGATGGCCACGCCCGGCATGCCACGCCACAGCGCCGGGGCCACGCCGATCGTCACCTGGGTGTCGCTGGCCGAGTAATTCAACGCGTTGCCGAGCAAAATTACCAGCGCCTGCTGCAGGCGCGTGGGGTCAGCCGCCACCGGCGCCACGGCCGCTTCGACAGTCATCCTGATGCGGGCATTGCGGCCCTGCGCCTCGAGTGCCAGCATGGTGTGCTGAAACACTTCGGCGATGCTGACGATGCCAATTTTCAGTGCACTCCTGCCGCCCGCTTCGATGCGCGCCAGGTCCAGCAGCTGGTTGGTCACGCTGATCAGCACGCCCGCCTGCGCATGAATGATGTTGACCAGTTCCTGCCCGGTTTTATGATCGAATTCGCGCTTCATCAGCAATTCGGAAAAACCCAGCACGCTGGCCATCGGCGTGCGCATTTCGTGGGTGGCAGTGGCAAGATATTTGCTGCGGCGCGCGTCGCGTTCGCGCAGTGCGGCTTCAGCATCGCGCCGCCGTGCCACGTCGCGGACGATGGCGGCGTACCGGCGCCTGCCGTCGAGGCGCATCGCGCGCACCGACAATTCGAGCGGGAACGTGCTGCCGTCCAGGCGCCGCGCCGTGCCTTCGACTGTCACCGACTTGCCGTCTTCCAGCGCGGCATACATCCCGTCGACGGTTTCAATCATCAGGCTGCTGACCGGCCGGCCCTGCAGCACTGCGCTGGTGCTGCCATACATTTCTTCCGCCGCCGGGTTAATCGACAGAATTGCGCCGTCTTCATCGATCAGCAGCACGCCGTCCGGTGCATTGTCGAGCAGGCCGTGCAGCCAGCGTTCCTGTTCGCGCTGTTCGCGCAAGATGCGCTGCAATTCGCCAGCTGCCACCTCGTGGGCCACCATGCCGGCCAGGTCGCGCAGCAGTGCCTGCTCTTCCTCACTGAACTGGCGCGGCACCTGGTCGATCAGGCACAGCGTGCCGATTTTGCTGCCATCTGGCGCAGCCACGGGAAAGCCTGCATAAAAACGCACGTTCGGCTTCTGCGTGACCATCGGATTGCCGATAAAACGCGGATCGGTATTCGCGTCTTCCACTACCATCACGCCGTCCTGGAGAATCGTGTGGGCGCAGAACGATGCGCGCCGGTCGGCCGAGATCAGGTCGATTCCCACGCGCGACTTGAACCAATTGCGCTCGCCATCGATCAGCGTCACCAGGGCGATCGGCACCTGGAACAGGCGCGCGGCGACCCGCGTGATGCGGTCGAAGCGTTGTTCTGGCGGGGTATCGAGGATGTTCAGGTTCAGCAACACCTCGAGGCGGCGGGTCTCGTTGCGCGGGAGTGGGGCTTCAAGCATGGGTATGTCCAGTTTCTAAAAAATTCCGGATAATCTTCAGCGCCGGCCAGGCTGACCTGACCACGCCCCCCGGTTCAGTTGCTCAGCGCGCGCGTGACCGCAGCTTGCAATTGGGCAAACGGTACCGGCTTTGGAAAGACGGGAATGTCGCCCGGAAGGCCCATTGCCAGCATGGTGGCAGGTTCCAGGCCACTGATGACAATGATTGCCATGCCGGCGTAACTGGGGTTTTCGCGCAGCGTGCGGATCATGCGGAACCCGTCCATGCCCGGCATGCTCAAGTCGCTGATCAACAGATCCGGGCGTTCGGCCCCGATCTGGATCAGTGCTTCGAAACCGTCGTACGCTTTCATGACGGTCAGCGGCAGATCCCAGCCTTCCATTTCAAGCTCGTACAGGCGCAGCAGCGTGCGGTCGTCGTCGACCATCAGAATCTTTTTCAGCACCGGACCGGTCGCCGCTGGTGCAGCCGCGGACGATATATTGATCGCGTCGTGACGGGCGTCCACCCGTCTATTGATTGATTCCATGGTGATGCGGCGATGTCCGCCGGCGGTCTTCCATGCTTGCAGGCTGCCGTTTTCAACCCATAACTGAACCGTCCGGTGCGACACACCGAGCAGGCGGGCAGCCTCCTTGGTGGAGCAGAATTGCGCGGCGTCGTAGTCGGCCGGTGGCGTTTGAATGAGGTTTTCCATGGAGGGATTATAACCGTGTGGCCTGCTGATGGTAAAGATCGCTACCGATTTTACTGATTTTACCGTATTTTTTACAACAATGCATGTTTTAAAGAAATATTGTTGTGCACTGTTGCCGCTGCGTTCAGCGCGGGTTAAGTCGGGGCCGGATACTATGCGCAATGTGATAACCCACCGGAAGCGCATCGTCATGCCACCAGCCGCACGCCCGTCCACTGCCGCGCCCGAACTGGCCAGGCGCAGCGCCACCCCATTCGACAGTATCGCGCTGTTGCTGCAGGGCGGTGGCGCACTGGGCGCGTATCAGGCCGGCGTGTACGAGCGCCTGCTCGAAGCGGGTATTGCGCCGACGTGGCTGGCCGGCATTTCGATCGGCGCCATCAATTGCGCCATCATCGCCGGCAATCCCGTGCAGGACCGCGTGGCCAGGCTGCGCAGTTTCTGGGAGCAGGTCAGCACTACCCAGGATGCCGGTATCGGCCAATGGCTGAATCAGGTTCCGCTGATCGATGCGGCGCGTACCTGGGTCAACGAAATGCAGGCCGGTGCCGTGATGCTGTCCGGCGTCCCTGGTTTTTTTGCACCGCGCATGCCGCCGCCATGGCTGACGGGTGCCGTGGGCCAGGGCACTGCCAGTTTTTACGACACCGCGCCGCTGCGCGCGACCCTTGAGCGCCTGGTCGATTTCGATTTGATCAACCGGCGCGAAATGCGTCTGTCGGTGGGCGCCGTGAATGTCCGGACCGGCAATTTTGCCTACTTCGACAACGCCACCGAGATCATCCGTCCCGAGCACATCATGGCCAGCGGTGCGCTGCCGCCGGCGTTTGCGGCGGTGGAAATCGATGGCGAATTTTACTGGGATGGCGGCCTGGTCTCGAATACGCCGCTCGACTGGGTACTGTCGAGCCGCTCCGGGCTCGACACGCTGGTGCTGCAGGTCGATTTGTGGGCCGCCGACGGCGCGCTGCCGGTCGACCTGGCCGAAGTAGCGGTGCGGATGAAAGAAGTGCAGTTCTCCAGCCGCACCCGCGCCGCCACCGACAACTTCCGCCGCGTGGAAAAACTGCGCACCGCGTTCAACGAATTGCTGGCCCAGATGCCGCGCGAACTCGCTGCATCGCCGCAGGCGCAATTGCTGGCGCAGGCGTCCGATCAGGCGGTCTACAATATCGTGCAACTGGTGTACCACTCGCCGACGTACGAGGGCCAGTCGAAAGATTACGAATTTTCGCGCCGCACGATGGAAGACCACTGGCGCGCCGGTTACGACGACGCCGGCACGACGCTGGCGCATCCCGAAATACTGACCTTGCCGCTGCAGGCCGACAGTCCGGCGGTGTACGACTTTCTCAAGGCACGCCGCCAGGCTGCCACGTCATCCACTTCACCATAGAAAGCCCATATGAACTCCACCGTACGTTCCACCCCAGGCCTCCAGGACAAAGTCGCGCTCGTGACTGGCGCGGCAAATGGCATCGGCAAACAGATCGCCCGGGTTTTTTTCGACAACGGCGCGAAAGTCGTCATCGCCGACCTGAACATGGCAGCGGCGCAGGCGGTGGCGCTGGAATTCGATCCGACGGGCGCGCGCGCGAAGGCGGTGGCCATGGATGTCACCAGTGAAGAGCAGGTCGATGCGGGCATTGCCGCTGCCGCCGAAAAAATGGGCGGCATCGACGTGCTGGTGTCGAATGCCGGCATCCAGATCGTCGCGTCGGTCGACACGCTGGCGTTTGCCGACTGGAAGAAGATGCTGGCCATTCACCTCGACGGCGCATTTCTCACCACGCGCGCGTGCCTGAAACTGATGTACGCGCAGGGACGCGGCGGCAGCATCATCTATATGGGTTCGGTGCACTCGAAAGAGGCGTCGAAACTGAAGGCGCCGTATGTCGCGGCAAAACACGGCCTGGTGGGCCTGTGCAAGGTGGTGGCCAAGGAAGGGGCCGCGCATGGCGTACGCGCCAACGTGATTTGCCCGGGCTTCGTGCGCACTGCGCTGGTGGACAAGCAGATTCCGGAGCAGGCGCAGGCACTCGGCATCAGTGAGGAGGAGGTAATCAAAAACGTGATGCTGAAGGATACCGTCGACGGTGAATTCACGACAGTCGACGATGTGGCGCAGACCGCGCTGTTTTTAGCGGGGTTTCCAACCAACGCACTGACCGGACAATCGATTGTCGTCAGTCACGGCTGGTTCATGCAGTAAAAGGGGTTCAGCGCGCGTTTAAAATCGTTTCGAGTTGCGCGAGGTCGGCCGGCTTGACCAGATAATGGTCGAAGCCGGCCTCGATGCCGAGCGCCCGGTCGGCTTGCTGGCCGTAGCCGGACAGCGCAATCAGCGTGGCGTTTTCGAGGCCCGGCTGGCGTCGCATCCAGCGCGCCAGTTCGTAGCCGTCCATGCCGGGCAGGCCGATATCGAGGATCAGCGTGCCGGGCAGGGTGCTGGTGGCCAGCGCCATTGCACCGGCCACATCGTGCACGCTCGCGGCCGGGTGGCCGGTGGAACTGAGCCAGTCGGCCAGCGAGTCGGCCGCATCGGCATTGTCGTCGACGATCAGGATGCCGGATCGTTGCGGCGCCCGGGTCGGCGGTGGCTGCTGGTCCGCCTGCAGCGGCGCCGCGCGCGTTGCCAGCAGCGGCAGCATGATGGTAAACGTGCTGCCCTGTCCCAGCCCGTCGCTGCGCACACTGACGCTGCCGCCATGCATGCCGACAATCGACTTTACCAGCGGCAGGCCGAGCCCGAGGCCACCCATGGTGCGGTCGAGGCTGCGCTCGCCCTGCGTGAACAGGCCGAACACCTGGCCCAGCAACGGCGGTTCGATGCCGATGCCGTTGTCGGTCACGTCGATTTTCAAAAATCCCGCGCCGGCATCGACCGCGCGCAGCGTGATATGTCCGCCTTCCGGGGTAAATTTCGCGGCGTTGACCAGGATGTTGGTCAGCGCCTGCGTCAGGCGGGTGAAGTCGCCCAGCACCGTGGCGCGCATTGGCGCCGGATGCAGCGCCAGCGTGTGGCGCCGCGTGTCGACCAGGCCGCGCACCTGTTCCAGCGCGTGTTGCATGACGCTGTTGATGTCGAGGTTTTCCTTGTGCAGTTCCACCAGGCCGCGCTGCAGGCGCGAAACGTCCAGCAGATCGTCAACCAGCGTCACCATGTGCGCCGCCTGGCGCGTGATGATGCGGCTGATATTGCGCACACGGCCTTCATCGCCAGCGACCTTGTCGAGCATCTGCGCGCCGTTCATGATCGGCGCCAGCGGGTTGCGCAGTTCGTGCGCCAGCATCGCCAGAAATTCGTCCTTGCGCGTGGACGCCACCGCCATGTCCTGCTCTTTGCGCGCGCGCTCGGTAATTTCGCGCGACACGCCCAGCAAGCCGATCACGGTGCCATGCTCGTCCAGATACGGGATTTTGCGCGACAGCCAGACCTTGTGGGTACCGTCCGGCATCGGCACCATTTCCTCGTACTCGGCGGCCTGGCCCGAGTCCATCACCATGCGGTCGTTGTGCATCACCGCGGCCGCGGCTGCCTGATCGCCCAGCAGGTCGGCATCGGTCTTGCCCAGCACGTCGTTGAGCGGGCGCCCGATCAGGGCCAGCGTGGCCGGATTGGCAAAGCGCATGCGGCCGGCACGGTCCTTGGCAAACATGACATCGGCCGAGGTGTCGCTGATGGCGCTTAAAATGGCAGTGTTTTCGCGCAGCGCCAGGTCGCCCAGACGCCTGGCTGTGACGTTCCGGAAGTACACCGTCAGGCCGTCCGGGGTCGGGTAGCAGTGGCATTCAAGCCACATGTTCAGCGGTGCCGGAAAGTATTCTTCGAAATGCACCGGCAGGCCGGTGGCAGCCGCCTGGTGGTAGCCATCGTAGAACTGGGAACCGGGCGCAGCGGGAAACAGTTCCCAGACAATGCCGCCCACCAGTTTATCGGCCGGGATGCCGACGATGGCGGCTGCGCGCGCGCTGACAAAGGTGTAGCGCCAGTCGTGGTCCATCATCAGGACGCCATCGGTGATGCTGTCGAGCGTATCGCGCAGCTTTGCATTGGTACGCTGCAGCGCGTCTTCGCTGAAGGCCAGCGCCCGTTCCGCGCGCACCGTGTGCGTGACGTTTCGGATGCACAGCAGCAGCAGCGGATTGCCCTGGGTATCGCTCCCGGCGCGCGACACTTCACCTTCCCAGATGGCGTCCGGCTCGTCTGTCAGCATGGCGTCAAAGCGGGCGATGCGTGCCGTGTGGCCCGACTGCACGGCGTCGTCGATGGCCGTTGCGATGGCGGCGCAATCCTGGCTGGCGCCCAACGAACGGAATGTCGCATTGGCAAATACCAGGCCCAGGTCCGGCGTGGAGACAATGGCAATCGCGGCTTCCGAGGTATCGAGCGCAGCCGCCAGCACTGCCACGGGCAGATTGTCGGATACGGCGATACTGGTGGAAGTGGTCAGGCGCATGGTTTCATGATGGATGGTCGGCAGTTGGTAGTATACAGAAAGTGCCAAAAACAATGGTTCATTCCAGCGCGCAACGGAATCGGGCAGCTCTTTGTGGAGCAATTGTCGACACTTCCCTCTTTTTTGTTGTGTCCGAGCATCAAATTTTGCCGCAGACCCCGCTGCTACTGCCATGCCATGATTGCTTTTTTAACATCAACAACCGCTGCCTCCCGCCGCCTGCTACCGACGATGGCCGATGACGTCAGCTGGCTGGACGGCGGCGGCCCAATGGCGAACTGGTTCGGACCATGGCGTGCCCAGTCCGCCCGCCCGGGCGTCTGGCGCAATGGCCGCAGAATCTGCATACTCCGGTCAGCCTGTGCCGATACGCGACGAGTACGGGGGCGTCGACGGGATTTTTCATCCAATGCATGGATGGCGCTCACCCGCTGGGAATCAGAACAGGACCGCGCCCGTACCCAGGCGGCCGGCGTCGACAACCACCTCACCAGGCCGGCGCAGTGCCACAGCGCCAGCGAGCTCCAGCGCGGCGCCAGCCCGCGCACCCACCACACTGTTCTGGAGACACCATGATCGACCACCTGGACCATCTGGTCCTGACCACCCGCGACAAAGACGCCTGCATCCATTTTTATACTGTCGTACTGGGCATGACGCTGGAAACGTCTGGCGAAGGCCGGATTGCCTTCAAGTTCGGCGCGCAGAAAATCAACCTGCACGAATACGGCAGGGAGTTCCTGCCGAAAGCGACGCTGCCGACGCCGGGCGCGCTCGACCTGTGTTTCATCGCCAGTACCACGCTTGATGCCGCCATGGCGTCGCTGGCCGGCCACCAGATCCCGATCGAGCAGGGCCCGGTGGCGCGCACCGGCGCCAACTGGCCCATCCGTTCGATATACATACGCGATCCGGACGGCAATCTGATCGAAATTGCCGAGCGCGGACGGGCACCGGTGGCAGCGCGAAAATAGTGGTTCACTATTAATACATTAGGGAAACTTAAGTTGACGAATCGAAATTTCGTTACTACAGTAGAGGGGCTGATCCTGTCGATCCGCCCATATACAGGTCGAATGTGTCGGCCGCTTCTGCCTGCCGATGACTATTTCCACTCTCCGTTTGCCTACCGAATCCTCCCGGCTTGACGCGTTGCACCGTCTCGACCTGCTCGATACGGCCACCAGCGACGCCTTCGACCGCATTACGCGCATGGCCGCGCAATTGTTCAAGCTCCCATTCGCCGCCATTTCTCTGACCGACAGCGACCGCCAGTGGTTCAAGTCGCGGGTCGGCGTGGCAAACATGCAGTGTTCGCGCGAAGGGGCGCCGTGCGCGGTGGTGACCGAAACCTCGGATGTCCTGGTGGTGCCCGACCTGCTGGCCCATCCCGTCCACAAGAACAGCCACCTGGTGCCGGACGGCATAAGGTTTTATGCCGGCGCGCCGCTGACCACCAGCGACGGTTTTACCCTGGGCGCGATGTGCGTGCTGGGCATGGAGCCGCGCGAGATCACCGCCGAGGAAATCCGGGCCTTGCAGGATCTGGCGGCGATGGCGATGGTGCAGATCGAACTGCGCCACGCCATCGGTCGCATCGACCCCTTGAGCGGCCTGCCCAACCGCAAGCAGTTCATCGACGACTTCCGCGACCTGGCACTCGACCGGCCCGATGGCGAAGGCCGCATGGCGGTACTGGTCAGCCTGGTGACGCAGGCGCAACTTTCCGACGCGATGCGCGCCATGGGGTCGTCGTACCTTGACGATATCGTCGGCGAAGGCGTGCGCATGCTGCGCGGCGGTATTGGCCGGAACAGCACCGTCTACCAGATCGCCACCACCCAGTTCGTGTTCGTGGCGCCGCCCGGGACCACGCTGGCCGCGCTGCACGCCACGCTGGCCGCCTGGCTCAGCGAGCGCAATCATTCGGTCGATTCGCGGTATGTCACCACGGCCACCGTGGGCGTGGTGCCGTTTCAGGTAGGCGCGTGCAATGCCCTCGACCTGATTCGCAACCTGTACAGCGCAGCCCTGGATGCCCAGCAAAACGCCGATTATGTGGGTATTTTTTCGTCGGCACAGGATGCGGTGTACCGCCGCCGTTTCGCGCTGGTCAACGATTTTGGCGCCGCCCTCGAAAGCGGCAGCCAGCTGCGCCTGGTGTTCCAGCCGAAGATCGATCTGGCCACCGGCGCGTGCGTCGGCGCCGAAGCGTTGCTGCGCTGGAGCCACCCGGTACTGGGCGACGTGTCGCCGGCCGAATTTATCCCGATCATCGAACGCACAGCGATGGCGCGCCCGGCCACGGCATGGGTGCTGGAGGCGGCGATGAAACAGCTGGCGGCGTGGCAGGCGGCCGGGTTGACGCTGCAACTGGCCGTGAATGTCAGCCCCGCCAATCTGCTGGAACCGGATTTTTGCGCGCGGGTCGCGGAAGGGCTGGTACGCCATCGGCTGGCGCCCGCGCAGCTGTCGCTGGAAATCACCGAAAGCGCGCTGATGACCAACCCGAAAGTCGCCGAGGCTGCGCTCGCAGCGCTTGCCGCCAGCGGCGTGCACCTGGCCATCGACGATTTCGGTACCGGCTACAGCAGCCTGGCCTACCTGCAGCGTCTGCCGGTACGCGTGGTCAAGATCGACCAGAGTTTCATGCGCGATCTGGACACCGACCCGCGTCGGCGCGCACTGGTCTCGGCCATGGTCAAGCTGTCGCAGAACCTGGGCCACCAGGTGGTTGCCGAAGGCGTGGAAACCGACATCGAGGCCGACATGCTGCGGTCGATGGGGTGCGACCAGGCGCAGGGCTATCTGTATGCACGGCCACTGCCGCCCACGGCATTCCTGACGTGGGTGGCACACCGGAATTGCCTGGAGACAGCTTAGGCAATAAAATGATGGTGCGGTGCAGCGCAGGGCGGCGAAGTTGGGTTATAGTTTAGTGCGTAGGTAAAATCCTACGTCCGACTAGTCCATCTCCTACTTCAAGTGCCTTGCCATGGAAAACCGCCAGCGCCAACTCGCCGATTACCTCCCTGAAGCTGTCTACAGCTGCGACATCGACGGCCGCGTGGTCGATTTCAACATCGCCGCGGTCACCTTGTGGGGCAGGGCGCCGGAAATTGGCGAAGAATACTGGTGCGGTTCGCATGCGATGTTCACGCTGGACGGCGCGGCCCTGGCGAAAGATGAATGCCCGATGGCCATTGCCATCCGCGAGCGCCGTGAAGTGGGCCGCATCGAGGCGGTTGTCGAGCGTCCGAATGGCGAACGGCGCTACGTGCTGGCCCATCCGCGTCTGACGCGCGATGGGACGGGTGCCATCAACGGCGCCGTCAACGTGGTGATCGATATTACCGAGCGGCGCCGCGCCGAAGAACAGTTGCGTCAGAACGACCGCCGCAAGGATGCGTTCATCTCCACCGTGGCGCACGAATTGCGCAGCCCGCTGTCGCCCATCATGTCGGCTGCCCAGCTGATCGATGCCACCGATAATCCCGCCACGATCAAACGCATGGCCGGCGTCATCACGCGCCAGGCGCGCATGCTGGGCCGCCTGGTCAACGACATGTTCGACGCGTCGCGCATCACGCGCGGCGAGCTGCCGCTGCACAAGCTGCGCGTGCCGTTCGAGAATGTGCTGCAGGTGGCGCTCGACCTGTTGCGCCCGTCGGTGGAAGCGCGGCGCCAGCACTTGACGGTGCATGCGCCGGTGGGCAAGGTAATGGTCGTATGCGACGATGTGCGCGTGGCCCAGTTGCTCGGAAATGTCATGCTCAACGCCAGCAAGTACACGCCGGAACAGGGTGCCATTCACATTGCCGTCAGCGTCGATGCCGACACGATCACCGTGGCGGTCAGCGATAACGGTATCGGCATCGATCCGGCCCGCCTGCTCGACATTTTCAAACTGTACAACCAGGTCGACCGCGGCGACATTGCGCGCAAGGGCGGTATGGGCATCGGGTTGTCGCTGGCGCAGGAACTGGCGCGCAGCCACGGCGGCAATGTCCAGGCGTTTTCCGAGGGGCCGGGCAAGGGCAGCCGCTTTGACATCGTGCTGCCGATCGTGGACACCGACGCGCCCGGCGCCACGGTGCACTGATCATGACGATCGTGCTGATCCCGGGTTTCATGCTCGATCAGCGCCTGTGGGACGACATGCTGCCGTTCCTGCCAGCGCCGCAGCATTTTGCGGACATCGATGGGGGTGTCTCGATTCACGCCATGGCGCGCGCGGCGTTGGCAAGCGCACCGCCCGCATTCATCCTGCTGGGTTTTTCGATGGGCGGTTACGTGGCCCGCGAAATGGCGTACCTGGCGCCAGACCGGGTACAAGCGCTGATTCTGGTGGCCACGTCGGCCCGCCCGGACCAGCCGGCGCTGGTCCAGCAGCGCATCACCGCCGCGCGCCAGATGGCAGGCCCCAACTTCCCCGGTTTGTCGAAAGCTGCCATCCGTGCCTCGCTGCACGCCAGCCGCGCCGACGACATCGTCATGATCCAGCGCGTGCGCAATATGGGTGCGCGCCTGGGCAGCGCCGTGTTGACGCGCCAGAGTGCGGTGGTGCGCACGGGAGATGTCGACCGGCTGGGCCAGATTGCGTGCCCCACGCTGGTGATCGCCGCCGACGGCGACCAGCTGCGCGCCATCGACGAAGCGCGCGAACTGGCCAGCGGCATCCCGGGCGCCAGCCTGGCAGTCGTCAAGCAGTCGGGCCACATGCTGCCGCTCGAGGCGCCGCAGGTGCTGGGCGGCGTGATTACGCAGTGGCTGAACAAGATCAGCCCTGAATCGGCCTGACCAGTTCCTGCGCATACGGCAGTGAATTCTTCAGCTTCAGCATCAGCTTCAGCACCGCCACGCTGCGCTTGCGCACCGCCCACGGATCGGACAATGCAACCAGCGCCAGGCGCATTCTCTGGCAGTGTCGCGCCGTTCGCGCGACACCCTGCGCGGCTGGGGTCCGGCGCCACGCTCTGCATCCACCCCACCCAGTGGCAAGTTGTGCATAATGCCTTTATTCCCACCAAGGAAGAGTTGGCCCGGCGTAGCCCTGTCGAACGATAACAAGATGCAGTACTGACGACAACTTCAGGAGACCAGATGAAACGCCGTACCCTTATTGCACTCACCATCGCGGCCACGTTCGCCAGTACCGGTGCTGTCGCCCAGGCCCCCGCCACGGCGACGCCACAAAACCCGATCGTCATCAAATTTTCCCACGTGGTGGCGACCGACACGCCGAAAGGCAAGGGCGCCACGCGTTTCAAGGAACTGGCGGAAAAAGCCACCGGCGGGCGCGTGCGCATCGACGTGTACCCCAACAGTGCGCTGTACAAGGACAAGGAAGAACTCGAGGCGCTGCAACTGGGCGCGGTGCAGATGCTGGCGCCGTCGCTGGCCAAGTTCGGCCCGCTGGGCGTGAAGGAATTCGAAGTCTTCGATCTGCCATTCCTGTTCAACGACAAGGTGGCCCTGGCGCGCGTGACGCAGGGGCCCGCCGGCAAGATGATGCTCGATAAACTGGAGGCCAAGGGCATCAAGGGCCTGGCATTCTGGGACAACGGCTTCAAGCAGATGACGGCGAACAAGCCGCTGCATGTGCCTGCCGATTTCAAGGGCATGAAGATGCGCATCCAGTCGTCGAAAGTGCTCGATGCCCAGTTCCGCGCAGTGGGCGCCAACCCGCAGGTGATGGCGTTTTCCGAGGTCTACCAGGCGCTGCAGACGGGCGTGGTCGATGGCACCGAAAACACCGCGTCGAACATTTTTACGCAAAAAATGCACGAGGTGCAGAAGCATTTGACCGTGTCGGATCACGGATATCTCGGTTACGCCGTCATCGTCAACAAAAAGTTCTGGGACGCGCTGCCACCGGATATCCGCAGGCAGCTCGACAACGCGATGGTGTCCGCCACCCGTTACGCCAACACCATCGCGCAAGTGGAGAACGATGCAGCCATGGCCGGCATCCGGAAATCGGGCAAGACCACGATTTACACGCTGACACCCGCCGAAAAAGCCCAGTGGAAGGCAGCCATGCTGCCAGTGCGCAAAGAGATGGAAGGACGCATCGGCAAGGCCACGCTGACGGCGATCGACAACGCCGTGAAATAAACCGCACGCCGATCGACAACGCCGTGAAATAAAGCGCACGGCGAGCGACAGCGCCGTGAAATAAAGCGCACGGCGAGCGACAGCGCCGTCAAGCCATGCAGCTTGCTGCAACCGATCCAGGCCACCGTCTTGAAAACCGTCATTCCCGCGCAGGCGGGAACCTATGGCACGTCAACTTTTGCCACTAAAGATTTTGGCGAGGCAGGACGGCTGGGCCTACGCCGGATCGGCCAGCAGGCGCATCCGCACCAGATCCGCGATATTGTCCACGCCCAGCTTGTCCATGATGCGGGCCTTGTGCACTTCCACCGTGCGCGCGCTGATGTCCAGCAGCACGGCAATATCGCGGTTATGGCGCCCGGCCACCACCAGCTCCATCACTTCCCGTTCGCGCGGCGTCAGCGCCGGAAACAGCGCCCGTGCGCTGGCCCGGCGCGCGCTGGCCGACGCTTGCTGGCGCACGTCGACAAACGATTCTTCAATGGCGTTGATCAATTTATCTTCGTCGAGCGGCTTTTCGAGGAAATCGTGGGCGTCGGCGCGGAACGCCTGGCGCGCCAGGTCGACATCGCCGTGTCCGGTGATGATAATGATGGGCATTTCGCAGCCCCGCAGTTTCAGTTGCTGCTGCAATTCCAGCCCATTCATGCCGGGCATGCGGATATCGATCAGCAGCACGCCCAGCCACGTCGGGCGCCACGCTTTTAAAAAATCTTCGGCGTTTGAAAACAGGGCGATGCGGTAGCCCTGAATGCCCAGCAGCAGGCCCAGTGCGTCGCGCACGGCGGCGTCGTCGTCGATCAGGAAAATGGTCAATTCGGTGTTGTCGACGCGTGCATTCATGCTTGTTCCATTTCTTCGTTCTCGATTGCCGGCATTGGCAGCAAAAACTTGAACAGGCCTTGATTGCCTGCTTCCGCCCACAGGCTGCCGCCGTGCGCTTCAATGATCTGCCGGCTCAGCACCAGGCCAAGGCCCAGCCCGCTCGACTTGCCCGACGCAAACGGCTGGAACAACTGTCCCGCCATGCTGCGCGAGATGCCTTTGCCGCTGTCCTGCACCGCCACTTCCAGGCGCGCGCCCGCTGCGCCAGCGCTGACGTGGATGCGGCGGGCTCTGTCGGTGGCGGCCACTTCGCTGATGGCGTCGACGGCGTTGGCAAGCAGGTTGCGCAGCACCAGTTCGATTTGCAGCCGGTCGATGTTGAGCACCAGGTTGTCGGCCACGGTCACGGACAGTGCAATGTTCGCGGTGCGGCATTTGTCGGTGAACTGGGCGCAGACGCTATTGATGATGTCCCTGGCATTGACTGGTTCCAGGTGCATCGCGCCGGTGCGGAAAAATTCGCGCACGCGCCGCACCACCTGCGAGGCGCGGCCGGCTTCGCGCACCATCTTGCCGATGGTGTCGGCCAGCAGGGCGCTGTTGTCGCCGCGCGCAATCAGGTGTTCACAGGCTTTGCCGTAGGCGGATAGTGCCGCCATCGGCTGATTCAGTTCGTGCGCCAGCGCCGCGGCCATTTCGCCGGCGGCAGCGAGGCGCAGCGACTGTCTTAGACGTACGGTGGCCTGGCGCTGTTCGTCGACAATGACGCCGATGAAGAAGCCGACCAGCGACAGCGCCGCGCCCAGCAACTGCAGTTCGGCGAACGGGATGCCGTCGGCGCCGCCCCAGCGCACCACCAGAATCATGTTTGCCTGCAACGTAAACGCCACCACGCTGGTGCCGGGCTGGCCATGACGCGCCGCCGCCCAGACGATCGGCAAAAACAGGAAATACAGGTGCTTGTATTGTTCGGTGCCGATATGGCCCTGGAACACCCCCCACACCAGGAAGGTGGCCAGCACCACGTAACCGAGGGTTTCCCAGTTGCGCAGGATGGGCGTCAGGCGCGCGCGCGAGGCCGGCACCAATAATATCCACAGCAGCGGCATCGACAGCACCACGCCCACAATGTCGCCGATGATGAAGCGCACCACGGCGCTGGTGAAGGCGCCGGGCGGCACCAGACCGGTCAGCCACAACGACGCGACATACAATCCGCCGTTGATGCCCAGGCCGGCAAACACGATGGTCAGCCAGTTGAACAGGCGCTCGCGGCTGTTGACCAGATTGGCTTTCGAGAAGACGCGGTGCAGCGCTTCGCCGGTCAGACCGTAGCCGATCGTCAGTTGCGCCGCCAGCAGCACCGTCAGCACCGGCCCGGCCGGCATGCCACGCACGACAATTTCCGCGACCAGCAGTGCGATGAACCACGGCAGCGCGATACGGCGCCCGAAGCGCAGCCACAGCACCATGCCCACCGCCGGATCGGGATTCCATGGCGTGATGTTCAGGCCAAACAGCGGATCGAGGAAACTCGCCCAGTCCAGCAGAACGTATGCGGCGATGAAGACGACAGCAAACAGCCATTCAATGGGGCGGGTTGGAAGAAGTTTGCTGGGCATGACGACATTATGCCGCGCGGCACGTCTTGACGCACGGCATATATATTGTATGGGTTTCCCTTACAACATGTCGCTGCGCGCCACGTGTGGGGCGTGCGGATGCCTTGGTTTGCCGCCTATCCGATTTTCAACTACGGGTTTCACGTAGGTGGGCGCCCGCATTTACCGCTCTGTTACATAACGATACAATTGGCACCAATGCATCGGTTGTTGTCGAGGAAGTTAGCAAATTCTCTGCCTGATCTGCTGCAGCGCTTGCCAGTTTTATTGTTTATCCACGGAGCCGCAGCAATGAATTTGTCCGACAACGTCAGCTGGAACGAAGCGTCCATCGTCCGCCATGCCAAGCCATCCGTGACGCTGGCTTCCGGCGTGGAACCGGGACTGGCGCGCCTGCCGCATCTGCGCGAACTGGCCAAACTGCACCTGCGCAGGCTGGCCCATCCCGGCGCCACCCAGCGCTGGCTGCAGTTGCTCAATTCGCACCCGGCGTTTTCCGAATTCGTCCAGCACCGCCCGGCCGTGCTGAACAAGATTTATCGGCCGTATCTCACGTCCACTCTGAATGTCGAGGGTCGTCTGGCGGTGCTGACGTCTCATTACGCCTTCATGTTCAGCCACGGCCTGGCGGCATTGCTGGCACAGGCCAGCCGCAACGGTTTCCTGCTGGCGCGCATCGTCGGCAAGACCGGCATTGCGTACGAAGTCCAGTTGCGCGCGGTCGGTACGTGCGAGCGCGAAGGCGAGCTGGTGCTGCAACTGCATTGCGACGGCGCCGTGGTGTACTCCACCGCTTTTACCTTTTCAACGCAGGACGGCGTGGCGCTGGTGTCCATCGGCTGCCTGCAGGGTCCGCGCGGCGCCGACGCGATGGCGGCAATCAAGCAAGCCACGCGTGAATTGCACGGGATGCGTGCCAAGAGCTTGCTGGTAGGACTGGTGCAACAACTTGGCGACGCCCTCGGCTGCACCGAGCTGCGCCTGGTGGGCAACGCCAACCGCACGGCCGGCCGGGCGGTCAAGCGTGGTCATGTGCGCGCCGATTACGAACAGCTGTGGCATGAGCTGGGCGCGCGCCGCCGCGCCGACGGCGACTTTGCCATGCCGTGTGCTCCGCTGGCGCCGCTCGACGTGGAGCAGGTGGTGCAGAAGCGCCGTTCCGAAGCGCGCAAGCGCTACGCCATGCTGCAGGAAGTGACCGACGATGTCATTGCCCAGTTCGTCGGCAGGGGCCGTCCGGCGCTGATGGCAGCGTAAGCAACCGCGATTTCGCGCGGGCGCCTGCACGCGCGGGCGTCATCGATTATCCTGACGCTTCTTCATGGAGCGCCAGTGACTACTATTTCAGACAATGATTTGCCGTTCAGCCTGACACTCGACGTGGGCGGGATGACGTGCGCGTCGTGTTCCGGCCGGGTCGAAAAAGCCGTGCGCGCAGCGCCAGGCGTGCTGGACGCGAGCGTCAACCTGGCGACTGAAAAAGTCACCGTGACCGGCCGCGCGCCGCTCGACACGGCGGCGCTGATCGGCGCGATCGTGCACGCCGGTTTTACGGCGAGTGTGCTGCCGGCAACGCGGGCGCCCCTTGCCCGGCGCGCTTCCGTGTGGCCCCTCGCGCTGGCAATGTTGTTCTCCTTGCCGCTGATTGTGCCGATGCTGGCCAGTATCGCCGGGGTTCATCTGATGCTGCCTGGCTGGTGGCAATTCGCCCTTGCCACGCCGGTGCAATTCATTCTCGGTGCGCGTTTTTACCGCGCCGGCTGGCACGCGCTGCGGGCCGGCAGCGGCAATATGGATCTGCTGGTGGCAATTGGCACCAGCGCGGCCTGGGGCCTGTCGACCTGGTTATTGCTGCAGCCCGGCCCGGCGCCGCACCTGTATTTCGAATCGTCCGCGGTCGTCATCACACTCGTCCTGCTGGGCAAATGGCTGGAAGCCCGCGCCAAGGGTCAGACCCTGCTGGCGCTCGATGCGCTCGGCAACCTGCGTCCGGATACCGCGCTGGTGCGGCGCGCCGGCGGCGATGTGGAGGTTGCGCTGGCCGACGTGGTGGTGGGCGACATCGTGGTGGTGCGGCCGGGCACGCGCCTGCCGGCCGACGGCGTCGTTGTCGAAGGGCAGGGCGCGGTCGATGAATCGCTGTTGACCGGAGAAAGTATGCCGGTGCCAAAAGTGCCGGGCGCGCGCGTGACCGGTGGCGCAGTCAATGGCGACAGCTTGCTGCTGGTGCGGGCCACGGCAGTGGGGGCCGACTCGATGCTGGCCGGGATCATTCGCATGGTCGAGCAGGCGCAGGCTGTCAAGGCGCCGATTCAGCACCTGGTCGACCGGGTCAGCGCGGTGTTCGTCCCCGTGGTGCTGCTGATTTCCCTGTTTACTCTGCTGGGCTGGGGCTGGTTCAGCGGCGACTGGCAGGCCGCGTTGATCAATGCCGTGGCGGTGCAGGTGATTGCCTGTCTATGCGCGCTCGGGCTGGCCACGCCGGCGGCGATCATGGTCGGCACCGGGACCGCGGCGCGCCACGGCATTCTGGTGCGCGATGCGCTGGCGCTGGAAACGGCGCACCTGGTCACCACCGTCGCGTTCGACAAGACCGGCACGCTGACCGAGGGCAAGCCGCAGTTGCTGGCGGTGGAGGGCGACCGCGCCCCGATGCTGGCGCTGGCATGGTCGCTCCAGCAGGCCAGCACGCATCCGCTGGCGCTGGCCGTGGCGCAGGCGGCGCAAGAACAGAACGTGTCATTGCTGGCGGTAACCGATGCGCAGGTGCTGGCCGGGCGCGGGGTCAGCGCGCGTGTCGGCGGCGGCGTTGCTTATCTCGGCAACCGGCGCCTGATCGATGACCTGCACGTTGCCGCGGGCGACTTTGCTGCGCGCGCGGATGCGCACGCCGCGCGCGGGCGCACGGTGTCGTGGCTGGTGCAGCATGGCGCGGTGGTCGGTCTGCTGGTGTTCGGCGACCGGGTAAAAGCCGGCAGCAGGGAAGCAGTGGCGCGCCTGGCCGCCCTCGGCGTACGCAGCATCATGCTGACCGGCGACAACGCGGGCAGCGCCCACGCGGTGGCAACGGCAACCGGCATCGATATCGTCCATGCGCAGTTGCTGCCGGCCGACAAGGCCAGTGTGCTGGCGAAGTACCGCGATACCGGCAAGCTGGCAATGGTTGGCGACGGCATCAACGATGCACCGGCGCTGGCCGCGGCCGATGTCGGCATCGCGATGGCCAGCGGCACCGATGTCGCCATGCACAGCGCCGGGATCGTGCTGATGCGCGGCGATCCGCGTCTGGTGGCCGATGCGCTGGACCTGTCGCGCCGTACCTGGCGCACGATACGCCAGAACCTGGGCTGGGCGTTCGCCTACAATATTATCGGCATCCCGCTGGCAGCGTCCGGCTGGCTCAACCCGGTGCTGGCCGGCGCGGCGATGGCGGCCAGCTCGGTGTGCGTCGTCGGGAATGCCTTGCTGCTGCGGCGCTGGCGTCCGCCGGCACCCTCGATCAACGTGAACACAACAGGAGAAACTACCATGATGCAATTGACAGTCGACGGCATGAGCTGCGCCCATTGCGTGGGCCGCGTCACCAAGGCCGTGCAGGCGATCGACCAGGGCGCCACCGTCGCCATCGACCTTCCGACCAAGCGGGTCACGATCGACAGCAGTGCCAGTATCGATGTGCTGGCGGACGCCATCGACGAGGCGGGCTACCCGGTGCTGGCAAAATCAGCAGTGTGATGTGGATGAATAATGAAGTCAGACACAAAACAATAATGTTCGACACAAAACAATGATGTGGACACAAGAGCCCGAGGCGAAAATGTTCCTTGGTACTTCCGCTTTCGGGCCAGGCTGTGTAAAAACGCGAATGAAATCCGATAACAAAAAAATCGGCCTCTCAGAACGGCCGCTATGCGATTTTCTCCAGACTGGGAAGGGTAACCCTACCCACGAAAATTTCAAGTTTTTGCGTTTTTACACAGCCTTGGGCCAAGAGCAGCTGTTCAAGATATCTGTTTTACTCACACTACGCGCCAATCACATATGAATCTCAGTTCCGTTCGGTGCATTGTTGTAGCCCTGTCCATATCTGTAGCAGTTGGCTTCGTCGTTAAAGCGTGCTCGAGTCCTGAGCTTATCGAGACCTTTGGTGAGAAAAGTGAATGGTCAACGCTTCAGGCGATCGAATCTGAAAACCGCGAAGCTGCTTTAAGTGCGCCACTCGTACGCAGCATGCACGACCGCGAAGTCCTGGGCCTCAAAGGAGAGTCAGGAGAAAACATTTGGATTCTGTTACGAACTGAATCGCCACCGTTCTACAAACAGATGCCAAGCGGCCAATATGATTTGCCTGCCTCGCTGGTTGATCAGTTGGAAAAAGAGCATCGGCTTTCCTACACCGTGACAGTTGCTCTACGCTCTCATGTGCGTAAAAAATGAAGTAACGGGAAACCCATCGCAATCCTGTGTCCGCTATGGGTCGTTTCCGGCCTGTCGCGGCTGCGGTTGAATTTTCATCCTGGCAACCTGCTTTGCTGGCCGAAGGGCCGGGTTCGGCCAAAAGCAGTCGGTGATCCAGCTTCAGCACAGTTTTTGTCTTAGGCGCCTTCGCCTTGAAGGCAGATCGCGAAGTCAAAAATAGTATGTATCTCGCTGGACTAGCAATCGTGGGCGCCGTCAAAGGCTACTTCCCCTGTTTTCAGGGATCGTGTTCGTTTTACGTGTAGCGACTATGACTACCAGCTTCGGTAATTGACTAAGGAATTGAGGCGAAAATGAATAGACAACGTATTTTAAGAACGTACAGCGTGGTCCAAAGTGAGCTGAATACGTCGTTCTGCGGAGGTAAGCCAAAATTACCACCGCATGTTGCGTTGCCTGATTGCAAAATATGCGGCAATGCGATGACCTTTTTCTTTCAGGTTAAGTTCCCAGATTCACATCCATGGAGGTCAGACTCTTGTGCTGTATTTTCCTGTATGGATTGCGTAGACAGGAACCATTTTATTCCTCCAATGGTTTCGGGCCAGCTGAGAAGGGCGTCCATACCATCTGGATTTCTGGATTCTTACCAACAGAACTTTGCAGTATATGTTTTTTCGGACGACAACGCAGTAGTTCGAAATGACTATACAAAAGATACCATTCAATTCGAATGCTGGGAAATTATTGCGTCAATTGGTTCCTCGGCGGAAGAAAGCTTTGTTGGAGGAAAGCCAATATGGCTTGAGGAAGATGAAACGCCAGAGGTCTATGGCGAAACAACAAAACTCTGCTTCCTGCTGCAGATCGCTGGGCGTTTTGAATTTCCAACTGCGGCTGATGCGCTAGGTCAGCTGACATTAGGACGGAGCGGAAAGCCAATGCGCTTGCAGGATAATTTCTATAACCTTTTTATCGGCAACCAGATATACTTTTTTGGCACACTGAATCAAACCAGCGACAAGAAAGTTTATATCATTACTCAGTAAGGTATGATTCTGTCGCGTTAGTGAGCGCTGCCGGACCAACCCGGTAAACTGCCGTACCGCCCCAGGGAAATCTCGCCGTTGATTAATAACGCGACATAACCGAACACAATCCTGCGGCCCCTTCGGCGCTCCAGCACGCCTGTCCGAGTGGCGCGATCACGACCAAAGACCTCTACGACTTCCCAATTTAGATGCGGCGTTTTGGAAATTGCTGCGACTACCGGGCATGAAACGGCGAAGTCTACTGCTTCTTGCTGAGTTACAATGACCGCGACAACTTCTGGATTCGGCCAAAAGCGGACACTGGGCGCATATTTTCCGAAATGGCATATGAAGAAAACTTATCGCCAATTATTTATCGACTCGCTGACAAAAACGCGTGGGCAGATTTACGAGGAATCGTCTAAGAGAGATCGTGTGACCTATTGGCTCAGCTTGGCTGTTGTGTTTGCTACCATGGTAGCGATATGGTTGTCGGCATAGACACCTTGCTGGACAGTT
>JALYUM010000048.1 GCA_030853745.1 Pseudomonadota bacterium
CAGCAACAGCGACAGCGACAGCGACAGCGACAGCGACAGCGACAGCGACAGCGACAGCGACAGCGACAGCGACAGCGACAGCAGCAGCAACAGCAACAGCAACAGCAACCGTAACAACGACAACAACCGCGGACCGGTCGGCATTGTCGTCGGATCGACGCACGACTTGTACGGAAATATCAGCTACGGCGGGGAGCGGCGGCACGGCTGGCTACGTCCGCTGACACTGTCCAATATTGTGCCGCGCGATGTCGCGCAACGCTGCGATACCTTCAACGGCAACTGCGTCCTGATTTCAGGCGCGGCGGCCGCCGTCCTGGGCAATCTCGACGCCGGCTTCGTCCATGCCATGGGCGATACCGACTACGGTCTGCGCGCCAGGCAAGCCGGCATCTCCATGTGGGTGATGCCGGGCTTTGCCGGCAGTTGCGTCAATGACAGCAGCGGTGACAGCGGTAGTCGCAGCGCCGATGCTGGCTTGCCGCTCAAGCTGCGCCTGCACAAATTCATCGGGCCAAAGGGGCTGCCGTGGCGGCCCTGGCGGCTGATGTGCCAGCGTCATGCCGGCTACTTGTGGCCCATTTACTGGGGCTGGCCATACCTGAAATTCGTCGCGACAGCATTTTATTGGCGCGCACGCCAGCGAATTGGATGAATCGCCAACATGAAAACAATTGCCTACATTTCAAATGAGCCAGCGCCTTACCGCATTCCGGCGTTGAATCGGATGGCGGCCGCAACGGATCTCGGTCTGCACGTTATCTTTTGCTGCGAACGTGAGCCCAATCGCGCATGGAGCCTGCCGCCCATCGATTTTGCCTGCACCTACCTGCGCGAACGCATTTCGACCATCAACGGCCGTTATATTCACAATAATCCCGATGTGATTTCCACGTTGAAGCGGCTGGCGCCGGACGTGATCGTTACCGCTGGTTTCAATCCGACCCATCTGTATTCGTTCGCCTACGCACTGTTCAAAGGTGCGGCGCATGTTGCCATGACCGATGGAACGTTCGACTCGGAGAACAAATTGTCTGCCGTCCATCGCATGGTGCGCCGGCTCGTCTATGCAAAGTCCACCGCCTTCATCGCTGCCAGCAACGGCGGCAAAAAACTCTTCAACAGTTACGGCGTACCGGACAGCCATTGTTTTCAATCCTGCCTGTGTGTCGAGAATGGCAACTATGCGGCCGTGACCGAGGTTGCCGAACGGGCGTTCGACTTCATTTTTTGCGGCCGCATCGAAGCGGTGAAAAATCCACTGTATGCGCTCGATGTGGCCCGGCGCGTGGCACAAAACCTTGGCCGCAAGGTGCGCATCCTGTTCGTCGGCAGCGGCAGCATGGAAGCGGAGGTGAAGAACACGGCCGCGCAGCGTCCTGACTTGCTTGAGGTGACCTTTAACGGCTTTGCACTGCAACACAAACTACCGGCCCTGTATCAATCCGCACGTTTGTTCATCTTTCCGACGTTGTGGGACCCATGGGGTGTGGTGGCAAATGAAGCGTGCGCTGCAGGTTTGCCGGTACTGGTGTCGCCGCATGCCGGCGTGGCAGGCGAGCTGATACTCGACAATGAAAATGGCTTTATTTGCGCACTGGATGCAGCTTTGTGGGCTGATCGTGCAACTTTGCTTTTGAGTAATCCCGCGTTGTACCGTTCGTTTTAGCAGCGCAGTCTTGCGCTGGTCAGCAGTTATACAGCGGAGGCTGCATCGGCGGGCATTCTGAATGCTTGTCGCTTCGCAGTGATCCAACGTGATGCTGTTGATGCACGCTAATTGTCTTTGACTGCAAGGATCCGGTATGAACGCAGCGTTTACCTTTTCTGTGGATGATGGCCACCCGTTGGACATCAAGGTGGCAGAACTACTTGGCAAACACTGTCTGGGTTGAACATTTTACGTCCCGATCCACAATGTCGAGGGGCGGCCGACAATGGACAAGAGCGCGCTGCGCGCAATTGCCAGTCAATTCGAAATTGGCTCGCATACGGTCGACCATCGCTATCTTTCCAGTGTCGACGACGTTGAAGCACATCGTCAGATTGCACAAGGCAAAACTCAGCTCGAAGACTTGCTGGGCCAGGCCGTAACAGGCTTTTGTTATCCAGGTGGGAATATCGGCGCTTGCACAGGGATCTGGTGCGGCGGGCTGGTTTCCTGTATGCCCGCACTACCATGAACCTGTGTTTCGACACAGGCAATAATCCTTTTGAGTTGCCGACCACAATCCAGTTTTATCCCCATGCGCAGGCGGTGTATTGGCGTAATTTTGCAACTGCTGGCAATTGGCGCGGGCGCGCCGTTGCCTTCCGCGTGGCGTTGCAGCACCCACGCTGGATCGATCGTATCCATGCGCTGTTCGACCACGCCTGTTACCACGGCGGTACGTTTCACTTGTGGGCCCATTCTTATGAAATCGATCAGCTCGGAGCCTGGGCCGAGCTCGACGATTTTTTGCGGCATGTCGCAAAGCAGATCATCGCGCCCAACCGTCTGACCAATCATGAACTGGTAATGAAACAGTTCAGCAAGTAAATCCACGCGTTCTGCTCGGCCCGATTTTTCCATGTCGTAAGCCGCTTTACCAGGCGGATCTGCCGCGCCTCATCGCCTGTTTTCCTTGCCTGCTTTCCTCCCATTTCACGTTGCCCAACCTGACCGGGCGCGCGGCGTCGCCGCCTTGTCAGTCGGACAAGTTGCCGCGCTATTCGCCTTTTTTCCCGTAATTCAGCGTGGCTCGACCCTGACTGGGCGCGCCTCCTGGCCTCTTTATCAACGTGACATTCGTCCGCGCTGATTGCGCGCATGTCATTTCTGCACATCCGTTGCACTCATCTCAACTACTTGTATTTTTGCATCCAAAAATACATGTTGAGCGATATTTTTCTTGCACTACAGGAAAAAAATTCTGCAAATCTACGGTTTTTGGGAAACTTTCTTGAAATGCCCCGGTCTGACCTTCCGCTACCTTTTGATGAAGAACAATTTTGTTCAAGAAAGGAGTTGACGTTGTCAGGATTAATTGCGGCAACGGTCGATCACTTGCTTTCATCGGCAAATTTATCAGACCCAGAAAAACCTGGGGCAAACCAAGGATTTTTAAATGCAACGTAAAACCCATACCTCTTCCCAGTACACCATCCTGACCCGTCTGTTCACCGGCGCAGGACTCATCGCTTCTCTCGCTGCTTGCGGTTCTGGCAATCAAGACGCCGCCGCCCCTGCAGGAACGGCTACAGCTGCAACCGTCACAAGCGCTGCGCAGATATCAAAACTCCCTGCGGGATCGACCAACACCCCGGTGGCATCGGATACTGCAACTGCAACTACAACTGCTGCAGCTACAGGCACCTGGACCGATTGTGCCCGGGAAAGCCAGACCTGTAACTTCAGCGGTACCCAGGTGGTGCGCTACGGCGCCAGCGGCCAGTTTTTCTACAAGACCTTCACTTCTTCCGTTCTTTGCGCCAATGAAGTCTTTGGCGACCCAGCCGTCGGGATCGGCAAAACATGTTCGGTGGGCGGCACGGCCCCTACTGCGCCGCCAACCACACCGACACCGACACCAACGCCCACACCGACTACTGGTGCTGTGCAGCCAGTTCCCACTAACATCGCCAATGGCAGCACCGTTAATCTGACGTGCGGTGTTACCTACCAGGGCACGCTCGACCTGACCGGCAAGTCCAATGTCACCGTGAAAACTGCCGGCACATGCGGCAAAGCAAGCATAACGCCCGGCCGCGCAGTCACCGGTTTTGTCAAAGGTACGGGCAATATCTACTCTGCCCCAATTTCATTCACACCTCTGCAAGTGACTGTGGGCGGTGCATTCGTCAGCGCTGCGCACTGGCCGAACACTCCCTGGGCCACCAGCACCAGCGGCATGCCGAGCACCGACCTGACCGGCGCCACACTGGTCTACCTGGACAACCAGTCGGTGATCAAATCGCAGGCGCTCACCAGCAACAGCGTGAGTACCGGCAAGCCGTTTTATGTCGAGGGCAAGTTGTGGATGCTGGATCAGCCGGGCGAGTGGGCCGTGCAAAATGGCCGCCTGTACATCTGGAGCGCAGACGGTCAATCGCCTGAAGGCAAGGTATGGGCTGCAGCCAATGGCAACGGTATCAATGCCAATAACTCAAGCGGCGTCACGATCGACAGCGTGTCTATTTTCGCGGCATCCGACGGCATCAGCGCAGAAACGTCGACCAACCTGAAGGTATTGAACACGGACATCACCAACAGCAGCCGTGACGGTATCTGGGCAAGTGGCAGCAACGGTCTGCAAGTAAATGCCAGTACAATTGCCAACTCGCGCCGCAATGGTATCGACGGCTGGTATTCGGTCAACGGTGCGGTCATTACCAACTCGACCGTCAGCAACACCGGCATGGTCGGCATGCCGTCGGAAACAGGCGCCGGCATCATGTTTGGCGACGGCGGCACCAACCGTATCGACAATGTGCGGGTCACCAACTCGGGTTACCACGGTATCAGCGTGTTGCATAACCGCAACACGAATGTGACCAACAGTGTCGTGGATGTCGCTTGCGTCCGTTTGACCGATTGCGGCGGTATCTACACCGGTGCCCGCGACCAGTTGCCGCTGACTTTGCTGATTGAAGGCAACACCGTGTCAAATGTCAAAGGGACGGAAGGCGTCGCGATTTATCTCGACGATTTCTCCAACGGCGTGACGGTCAACAAGAACACCGTGACTGGCAATACCCGCGGCCTGTTAATGCATAACGCTTTCAATAACGTTATCTCCAACAACACGGTAAGTTCGAGCGCCATTACCCACATGACGCTGGTTCAGGACACGGGCAATATGCGCAACAACAAAGTGACCTATAACAAGTTCAACTCGACCGGTGGCGAACAGAACTACAACATGGAAACCGGCAGCAACCTGAAGACGTTCATCAGTGCCGACTACAACACCTACACCAGTACCGACGTGAATACCTTTTCGCGTTACTGGAACGGTAGCTCGGCTGGCGTGACGCAAAGCTATACCAGCTGGAAAGCCTGGTCCGGCCTCGATGTTCACTCGGCGATGAACGGCCGTTAATCGCGGCAGCAAGCTCCAAAAAAATCCACAGCAATGTGGATTTTTTTTGCCATGTCCGAGCGCGAACCATGTGTGCAGGTCGAGTTCCCGGTGATACATGGATGTGGGTTGAGATGCCATGATATTCAACGTTTCACAATGGACGAGACACTTCCTCCACATCTCGACCGGCACGGTGATGAACATCGACGTCTCTGCGGCAATATTCCGATACCGGTGCGGCATTCGCCTGATGGTGCTGACCGCGCTGATTGCGCTGATTGCGTTGACTGCGTTGACCTCATTCGCGGCGGGCGTGCGTGCAGTCACCTTGCCGGTTCCCCAAAATATCGCCAATGGCGCTACCGTCCTGCTGCAATGCGGCGTCATTTATCAAGGGACACTCGCGTTGAACCGCAAGACCGGCGTCACCGTCAAGACAAGCGGTGACTGTGGCAAGGCCGGGATTTCGCCACGGCGTGCCGTGTCCGGCTGGATCAGGCAGTCAGGCAATATCTATTCGGCACCGGTCGACTTCATCCCGGTCCAGGTGACGATCGGCTCCGATTTGCTTGGCGCGGCGCATTGGCCCAATCAGGGCTGGGCCACCAGCACCGCGCGCCTGCCCGCCGGCGTTTTGGCGGGCGCTACGCTGGTGACGCTGGTCAATCAGTCGGTGATCCGGACCCGGACGCTTGCTGGCAACCTCTTCAGCGCAGCCGGACCGTTCTACGTGGAAGGCAAGTTGTGGATGCTGGACATCCCAGGTGAGTGGGCCGTGCGCAAGGGCCGCCTGTATGTCTGGGCGCCGGATGGCCGCAGCCCGGAAGGCCGGGCCTGGGCCGCGCCGGATGCGAATGGTATCGATGCCGATGACTCGACCGGCATCGTCATCGATGGTGTGACGATTTTTTCGGCCAGCGATGGCATCAGTGCGCACGGTGCATCCAGGCTGACTGTACGCAATACCACCATCATCGACAGCTACCGGGACGGAATCTGGGCCAGCGGCAGCGACGGTTTGCAGGTGCAAGGGTCGAGCATATTGAACGCCCGCCGGAATGGCATCGACGGCTGGTATGGCATCAACGGCGCAGTCATTACCGCGTCGCGTGTCAGCAATACCGGCATGGTGGGCATGCCGAGCGCCAGCGATGCGGCCATCATGTTTGGCGCTGGCGCCAACAATCGCATCGAGCAGGTTCGCATCAGCAACTCGGCTTATCACGGCATCAACATCATGCAGAACCGGCACACGTCGCTGCGGGCCAGCGTGATCGAGACGGCATGTGTACGGCTTACCGACTGCGGCGCCATTTATACTTCGGCACGTGACCGGCAGCCACTTGACCAGCTGATCGAAAGCAACACGGTGCGCAATACCAGGGGACGCGAGGCCATCGGCATCTATCTGGATGACTATGCGAATGGTGTTACCGTGCGCGCCAACACGCTGGTCAATAACGAACGCGCGCTGGTGATTCACGACGGCTATAACAACGTCATCAGCGGCAATACATTTGCGTCAAGCGCAGTACTGCATATCGGCTTGTCACAAAGTGCCGGCCGCATCCATCATGTCCGCATTACCGGAAACACGTTCCAGTCGGCAGGCGGTGAGCAAACCTTCAATCTCGAGGGTGCAAATTACCGGCGATTTGCCACTTACGACGACAACATCTATATCAGTCACCCTTGGGCTGTCTTCAGTCGCGCGTGGGATGGCCGCTCGGCCGCCATTGACACCAGTTATCAGGGATGGAAGCGGCTCATGCAGCAAGACAAGCACTCCATCGCCATTGATGCCGTCAGCCATGCGGCGCCAGCGGCAGTAGCGGCACAAACGTCAGCGGCGACGGGCGCGGCAGCGGTGCCGCGCTAGCTTCACCGCTCCGGAAAAATAAGGTCGTGTTCACGCGCACATGTGCGTTTTGCAGCAAGTAGTGTTTGATAAAACTGCACTGTCACCTCTCCCGAGACGTCGATCGGCACGCCGACTCCGGCATCGAGACAGAAGAAGGTGCCGAATGTCGCGCGAATTTTGGCCAGATTTCTCGCAATGGCGCCACTGCGCCAAGCAATGTCGGGCAGCAAAAGTTGTTACCGCACGGCGGTAATTATCCTCGCCTGTAGCGCGATAGGCGGATTCGTCAAAGCGGACTGTCTGCAGGGCCAGCCTGGCGATATCGTGGTACAGCCTGGTGGTATCGTGGTACAGCTTGGCGATATCGTGGTACCGCCTGGCGGTATCGTCGTTCAGCCAGTTGAGCCGTGCGGTGCCAAAATTGCGTCGGTAGCCGCGCGCATTCAAGCCCCATGCCGATGAGCTCAGGTGATGCCAGCGCCTTACTGGCAAGGAAAATCTTCGACCAGACAAACAATTCGTTGCCAAAGCCGGCACTGCGGCGCCCGGAAATTTCAGGTAAGCACAGGCGTACGGTACCGTCTTGCCAGTTAGTTGGGAGGGAATAGTTTTGTCATGATGAGCTGCCTGGCAAAGCCGACGAGAAACAGGGTATTCGCGACCAGGTAGCGGCGAAATAAACGGCGCGGTTCTGCCGCGAGGCGGTGAAGCCATTCCAGCCCATCGTGCTGCCACCACAATGGTGCACGCCGCTTCAATCCAGCATGAAAATCGAATGCGGCGCCGACGCCAATCATGACGGCGTTGATTTTTCCACGATGCTCGGCCATCCACTTCTCCTGCTTGGGACAGCCCAGACCAACGAATACCAACTGGGCGCAGGAATTGTTGATTGCGGCGATCTCGGCTTCGTCTTCCGGCCCCGATCAGTTAGTTGGGAGGAAATAGTTTTGTCATGATGAGCTGCCTGGCAAAGCCGACAAGAAACAGGGTATTCGTGACCAGGTAGCGGCGAAATAAACGGTGCGGTTCTGCCGCGAGGCGGTGCAGCCATTCCAGCCCGTGGTGCTGCCACCACAATGGCGCACGCCGCTTCAATCCAGCATGAAAATCGAATGCGGCGCCGACGCCAATCATGACGGCGTTGACTTTTCCGCGGTGCTCGGCCATCCACTTCTCCTGCTTGGGACAGCCCAGACCAACGAATACCAACTGGGCGCAGGAATTGTTGATTGCGGCGATCTCGGCTTCGTCTTCCGGCGCCGATGGCATGCGAAATGGTGGTGCCAGCATGCCGGGTGTGTCGATGTGGGGGAAGTCACGCTGGATCGCGTTGCACAAGCGAATGAGCGTTTCGTCGGTACTGCCATATAAAAAAACCTTTTGTCCGAGTTGTTCGGCGTGATGCAGGTAGCGCCACATGAGATCCGGGCCCGAGATGCGCTCCTGTGTGGCACGGCCGAGGCGCCGCATGGCCCAGGCAATCGGTGCGCCGTCCGCGGCTGACAGATCGGCGCCCTCGAGGGCAGCGTGCAGGGCGCTGTCATGTAGTGCAGTCACCACCGAATGCACATTGCAGACGCAAACATAACGTGATTCGCGTCCGGCGCTCCAGACCAGCAGCTGACCCAATGCATCGTCCCAGGACAGCGCATTGATCCAGGTGTCTAGCACGCGCTGTCCGTGGCGCTTCATGGCGTGCCTTCGGCAGTGGCGGCGATGGCATCTTGATAGATTTCCAGCATCAGCCGATAGTTGATCGCAGGGGTGTACTTCGCTTCATACTCGGCGCGCGCTGCACGTCCCATGCGCTTCATGTCCTCGCCATGGGTGCTGGCCCAGGCGATTTTTGCGGCGAGATCAGCAGCATCGCCAGGCGTAAACAGCAAGCCCGTAACGTTCTCCGTCACGATATTTACCAGTGCACCCAGGCGGCTGGCAATTACCGGCAGGCCGCAGGCGAACGCCTCCAGTATTGTAGTGGGCAATTGTTCCAGACACAGGCTTGGGACCAGCAAGAAGGACGCGGCGCGCATCTCGCGCAGGATGTCGTCGCGTGACCGGAAACCCAGGCATGCAGCGCCAAGCTGGTTGGCAACTTGCGCCGCGAGTGGGCCTGCACCGATGACGCTGATACCGTTGACGCCATGCAGGCGCACGGCGTCGAGCAACGTGCCGACGCCTTTTTCATCGGACAGGCGACCCACGTACAAGCCACCGCGGCGCGTTTCCCAGTCCGGCGCAAGCATCGCGTCGACAAAGTTTGGCTTGATCCGTACGCGTTCCGCGCGCAGCCCTGCAGCAATGAAGCGATCGCGCGAAAACGTGCTTAATGCGATATAGCGCGTGACTTTGTTTTGGTAGGTGCCTGCCATCCGGTGCACGCTCAGCATGGCGGACAGCACGGCCGACTGCGGTAACGATGCGCGATAACATTTTCGGACCACGGCCCGCCAGGGCGATTTGCCGAGACAGTCTTCGCACACCACGCCCTTGCGCAGGAATGTGCCTTGGGGACACAGCAAACGAAAATTGTGCAGGGTTTGTATCACGGGCACACGGCGCCGGGCTGCAGTCCAGTAGATGGCCGGCGAGATCAGCGGAAAAGTATTGTGAACGTGGAGGAGGTCGGGCTGAAATTCACGGCAAAGCGCATCGATTTCACGCGTGGAGCGCTGCGACCAGACCGTCGCAAGCGCAGCTGCAGCCGGGGACAGCGCATGCAATTCGTCGTTGTGACGCTGATGCAGTGCCACCTGATGGCCATGCGCGCGCAACAGGGCAATCTCGCTAGCGACAACGGCGTTTTCGCCCCCGAACTGTTGATATGCGTTATGGACGAACAGAATGTTCATGCCGTCATTCGCCGGAGTATGGCGGCGCCGCTTTTTGCGCTGCGTTTGGCGTGCCTGGCGCCACGCCACAGCAGGCTGGCGACGCGTCCCGGCACGGTTGGCTGGCCTTCGGCATTCATCAGCCACACGCGTATTTCTCGTGCAGTCCCATTGATGGCCGCGAGCATCGCCTTGTCGATACAGCGCAGCCAGGCACTGTGATTGCGGTAGACGGTGACCCGGTCGAACCGTGTGGGAATCCCGCCGAGGTCGGTTTTGTACGGCAGTCGGCCCCACAGCAAATGCACTTCCGTGGCGCCGCGCGCGATGCATTCGCAGACGATGCGATGGCTGCACAGCATGCCCAGACCAAACTGGTCATATTCAGGATCGTGTGCAGTGACAAGCAGAAAAAAGCGGCCGCCAATATCGCAGCAAACGGCACCGCCGCAGAGTCGCCCGTCGATCGTGACGGTAATGGCCAGGCCGCGCGCGGCGACCATGGCCACAATCCATGCCGACTCGGTATCGGTATATGCCGACACCCGGTCCTTGTCGGCCATCCGCGCTTTGTTGAATCCGATAATTTTCCGCACCAGCGGCGCCGTGATGGCGGACGTGGACAGCACGGTGAAGGTTGCCGACGGCCAGGCGCGCAGCAGGGCATTGCCATGGCGTCGGATATTTTTGCGGGTACTTTTTTTCAGGCGTTGCGTGTAGTCGTCGACGCCTGCAAGCTGTGCGATGACGATATCTTCGCTGCAGAAATAGCGCTGGAAAGGGTAGGGCAGCCGCTTCAGGTCCGTGTCGACTGCATTCACGTCAATGGCAGACACCGACGGGTACCGTGCGAATATGAAGGCGGCAAAGGTTGCCATGTCACTGCGCGACAGGTGAATCAATTCATTGAGCACCTTCACCCGCCGATCGGTAAGCTCGAACAGCAGCAATACCTGCACCTGCCCATCGCGGCGCTGCACATATGTATTCGTGGTGGCAGTCAGCCCGCCGGTGTGACGCAGGTGGGGAAGCGCTGCAAACAGGCTGCCGTAGCGCTGCTCGATCTCGTCTTCGACAAATGCCGGAATGGTGTGCTCATGGCAACTGCTTGCCACGCCAGTGGTGTCAGCCGGCAGCATGATGTCGGCGACAAGCGCTTCGCCTGTCCGCATCATGTCGCGCTCCTGGCACGTTTGATTTTGCGCAGAATTTGCACCAGGACGGCAGCCACCCTGGCAATCTTGCCTTCCTCGTGCTCCCTGTCGAGCAGCCAGTTTTTGCCGCCCTTTAACGTGGACGCGATTTTTTTGACCAGGATGTCGTCCGCATGCCGCCACCAGGCGGCGCGCGAGCGATAAATATCGAGGCTGGCCCGGTCGCGCTGGATCCCGGCCAGCTTGTATTTATATTGGTAGCGACCCCAGCAAAGATGGCTTTCGGTCCCGCCCTGGAGTATCTGCGCACACACCGTCAGATAAGTACACAGGATGCCGGGACTGTATTTCTGATATGCCGAATCGTAGGCAATAACTTGTCCGAAAAAATGGTTGCTGACGCGCAGACCGATGGAGCCGCCACATACTTTTTCATTAATCAGCGCAACGGTGACCAGGCCGGTCAGCCTGGCCTGGCGCGCAATCCATGTGAGTTCATTTTCCGCCAGGCCAAATGTCAGGTTTTTGGCGCCAATATTCTGTTTCTTCAAAAGAATCAGGTCTTTCAGGTATTGCTCCTGAATATCGGCGCCAACCGTCGTCTCAAAACGAAACGTTGGATGATCATGCTTGATGGCACGCAGATACCGTCGTATATTGCGCCGTGTTTTAGGACTGAGCGCGTCCAGATAAGCGTCTGGTGTCCGCGGCAATATCAACACAATATCTTCAGAACTGTCATGCTGTTGATACGGCAGCGTCAGACGTCCAATATTTTTTCCGATCAGAGAAAACGATATCACCGAGGCGTCGGTAAATTTGGAAAAGATATATCGGGAAAATCTTTCAAGTTCTTCGCCAGGGATATCGATCATTTCGTTGATGACATTAATACGCTGTTTCTGCTGCGTAAACAAGAAAATGGCGATTGCCCTTCCGTCTCTGCGCGCAACATAAGCGCTTGCCGTTTCAGCTTTCCTGCGCACTGCATGGTGCATCAAGGAAGAATTCAGTTGTTGATAAAGTTGATCGAGTTCTTTTTCGATAAATGACGGTATTGCATGTTCATGACATGCGATGGTGACGGCGCCAGGCAAAAGCGGGTTCTCCACTTGGCGGGACGATGCAACAGGCAGTTCTGCGCTGGCAGTTTTCATAAATCGGCGAGGCGGAGATGGTTATTCATGGTCAGAAAGCGGACTGACCCTGTGGCGCCAGCGTCTCGGCGGGTGGACGCGGCTGAAAGTGGGTGGCGGTAAATGCTGCAAGCGCAGGTGCGGTGGCCTCGGCATGCAATGCGAGAAATGCCTGATAGGCAAGTTGCAGACCTTGGTCGAGCGGCACTTTTGCTGACCAGCCGAGTGCTTTCAGCTTCGACACATCGAGCAATTTGCGCGGTGTGCCGTCCGGTTTGCTGCTGTCGAAGACGATGCGACCGGCAAAGCCGACAGTTTTGCCGATCAGTCTGGCGAGATCGCCAATTTTCGTGTCTTCCCCGGTACCAACATTGATATGCGAGAGCATGGTGTCGGTATGCGCCATGTACACCGCCTGGTCGAGTTGCATGACGTGGATACTGGCTGCGGCCATATCATCCACATACATGAACTCCCGCATCGGGGTGCCGCTGCCCCAGATCACTACCTCCTCGGCATCGGCGACCTTTGCTTCATGAAAGCGTCGGATCAGGCCGGGGATGACGTGGCTGTTTTCCGGATGAAAGTTATCGCCGGGACCGTATAAATTTGTTGGCATGACGCAGCGGAAATCGGTGCCGTGTTGACGGTTATAACTTTCGCAAAGTTTGATGCCTGCAATTTTGGCGATGGCGTACGGTTCATTGGTCGGTTCCAGCATGCCGCTCATCAGATATTCTTCGCGCAGCGGCTGTGGAGCGATACGCGGATAAATACACGATGAACCGAGAAACAGCAGTTTTCTAACGTTACTGCGCCATGCTTCATGGACGACATTTGTCTGCACCATGAGATTGTGGAATATAAAATCTGCAGGGTAAGTATTGTTGGCGTGAATACCCCCAACCTTGGCCGCAGCGAGATACACGACATTGATTGCTTCATCCTCAAAGAACTGGCGTACCTTGCGTTGGTCGAGCAGGTCGAGTTCGGTGTGGGTGCGGGTGACGATGTTGGTATGCCCTTGCGCGCGCAGGATACGCACAATGGCCGAGCCGACCAGGCCATTATGGCCGGCGACGTAAATGCGAGGATGTAAGCTGTTCATTGGCGATTCCCGAAAAATGTGATGTTTTTATTCAATTGGTTCGAAAGAAAATATCTTGGTAGCCATGCTTTGAATGTTTGAAAGCATTGCGCGCTGTATTTTTATTCAACTATCATGGTGCGCAGAAAATTGCGCTGATTTGACATCAGACAAACAGCGCGATTTATTGGAAAAGAACCTGCATGAATAAAACCATATTTCTTCGGAGCGATTTACTCCAATAAAGTTTATGTCGTTTTATTGTCGAACGATGGCGGTCATTGCGAAAGCGCAGATGTGCGTAGCAGCATATTCTTATGATGATGCAGATCGCCAGAGTTATTCGGTTAGTACGCACCGTCAAATAAAATAAAAGAAATAGTATTGAATCAACGTGCTGGGGTGGAATAATGGAAAACGATAAAACGGACCAACCTGATCGGCTAAACCAGTTGAGCGAGGCGCTGCAGGTGGCGGCTTTGAACCTGCTCAGCCATTCAGGTAGCACGCACGCCCGCATCCGCATCCGGGACACGATGCCCGTGTTGTACATCACATTGAGCGAAGGCCGTCAGCCGGACGGTGCAGAGGCGGCAGTGCAGCGTGCGCAACAGGAAGCGTACGTCGCTGCTGCCCAGGACAGCTCGCCATTTTCCTTCGTCGCCAGGCTGCGCCGTGATCTGTCGGCATGACGTTTGCTCATCGCGCTCACCGCAATCACAGCGCTCACCGCGATCAGAGCGCTCACCGCGATCAGAGCGATCAAAGCGATCAGAGCGATCATCGCGATCAGAGTGCTCACCGCGATCAGAGCGATAGAACGCCCGCAATGCCAACAGCTTGCCTCCGGTACAGCGGCCTCGCAGCGGAAGTTGGCAAGTGGCCGTGGCAGCGTGCCATGGAAATCCCGGCATTGAACGAAACTATCGGTATGGAGGATGCATTGCAGCGATGTTTTGTTTCCACCGGGGGATTGAAATCTCCCGATACATTTATTCCGCCCAGCGATGCGATACTGACGTTTTCGTTCAATCTCACGCTGTATGCCGACGATTTCCCAACTTTTTATTTATCCGATCAAATCCTGCGCTGGCCTTTCCGTGCCCAAAGCCACACTCACTACTGCCGGGCTGGTGCACAGCGGCGTTGGCGACCGCGAGTGGATGGTGGTCGACCCAAGCGGGCGCTTCCTGACCCAGCGCGAATTTTCGCGCATGGCGCGCATCGTGCCGCAAATGCGCGATGGCCTCGTCAGCGTTACTTTTCCCGATATGGCGGCCCTGCCGCTGGAACGGCGTCATCTGCCGGACGACGAGACGCGGATGGTGGCGGTATGGGACGACCATGTGATCGCGACCGATTGCGGAGAGGTGGCTGCGGCGTGGTTCACGCAAGTGATTGGCACTGCTTGCCGGCTGGTGCGTTTCCGCGAAAACGTCGTGCGTAGCACCAGTACCACGTGGACCGCCGGCGTGGCGGCGGAAGCGCGCTTTGCCGACGGCTATCCTCTGCTGACAATCGGCGAAGCTTCGCTGGTCGATCTGAATGCGCGCCTGGTGGCGGCCGGCCGCGCCGCCGTGCCGATGAACCGCTTCCGCGGCAATCTCATCATTGAAGGAATCGACGCATTCGAGGAAGATTATATGGCCGGGTTCATGATTGGCGATGCCGTGATCACGCCGGTCAAGCCGTGTTCACGCTGCCCGATTCCGTCGATCGACCAGGAAACCGGCATTCCCGGGCCGGATTTGCTGGACATCCTGCAACAGTACCGCGCCAATGTTCGCGTTGATGGAGCAGTGTGTTTCGGCATGAACTGCATCGTTACCGCTGGCGTCGGCACCGAGGTGCATGTGGGGCAGGCAATCGACGCCGAACTGAATTTCTAAGCATGGTCGGAAACTTGTTGTTTCATGCAGCCTACGTAGCCCGGGGAGCCACCAAATCTGTTTCCATCTGTGCAAAGATGGCGTAATGTTCTGCCTACATGCTTAAAAGGAACTGAGATGCACGATATCGATGTGGCGCACCATCAGTTAGCTGCTGAAAACGACGATCTGCGCGCGCGCATGGCGTATCTGCTCGAACAAGCTGAACTGAACCACGCGATCATGTGCCGGCATCAGGCATTCGACCTGGAAATCGTCGGCGCCAGCAGTTTTCCGGAACTGGTTGGCACCATCCTGCGCAAGTTGCCGGTCATTGCCAACCTCGACCTGGTGACGCTCTCGCTGATCGATGCCGGTGCCGATATTTATACGGTCATGGAGCGCCTTGGCGTCGAATTCGACACGCTGCCAAACCTGTACTTTCGCGACCATGCCGACGATCTGCGTTTTACCGGCATGCGGCCGCGACTCGAACGCTATGCGCCGGACCTGCACAGTGCGATGTTTCCGGACGCACCCAGCGGTCTTGCCAGCGTGGCGCTGGTCCCGCTGGTACGCAACAAGCGCATCATTGGCAGCCTGAACCTGGGCAGCCTCGACCCCGAGCGTTTCACGCCGGCGCTGGGTACCGATTTCATCGAACACATGGCGTCGATCATCGCGATCTGCCTGGAAAACGTCATCAGCAACGAGATGCTGAAGTACATTGGGCTGACCGATTCGCTGACCGGTGTGTACAACCGCCGCTACATCGACCGCCGCCTGATTGAAGAAATTGCACGGGCCCGGCGTCAGGGCTACCGTATCTCGTGCATGTACATCGATATCGACCATTTTAAAAACGTCAACGACAGCATCGGCCACCAGGCTGGCGACGAAGTCCTGCGCGATGTGGCGGGGCGCATCAAGGCCGAACTGCGTCTGTCGGATGCGTTGGCGCGTTTTGGTGGCGAAGAGTTTGTCGTGCTGCTCATCGATGCCGACCTGGAAAACGCCAGCATGGTGGCCCAGCGCATCCGCGCGAGCGTCGCGAATTCGCCATTCAACTTGTCGGGCGGGCAGTCGATCGGGGTATCGGTGTCGATTGGCGTGGCGACGCTGGAAGATTTTCAGCGCGACCACGCCATCGAAGGCGTGGCCCAGCAGCTGGTGGCGCAGGCCGATGCCGCGTTGTACCGCGCGAAAGAGGGTGGGCGAAATCAGGTGGTGACCAGTGCGGAACAGCCGATGATGCACGCTGCAGGCTGATATTTTTTCCGGGTTTTTAATGTGTGGTGCAGGCTGAGGCCCTCGCTGTCTGCGCCAGCGTGACGCTCTTTGCGTTCACGGTGCAAATAGCGTAAATCGTCAACGACGCAAGGTGATCTTCATCCACACGGAGGCACGCATCTGCCACCCGCCCGCCATCCGCCCATCACCCCCACATGCACCTCGGTGCCGACGCCAGCGGTAACGATGCAGTTCATGCCGAAACACACTG